>NZ_BAAAZG010000036.1:0-236053 GCF_039536785.1 Actinomadura miaoliensis | reverse complement strand
GCCCGTCCGCCCGCTTCGGGCAAGCGTCCGGCCAAGCTCGCCGACCGGCTGCGCGCCGCCGGGCCGGGCACCGAGCGGGATCCCCGCCAGGCTCCCGGCCGCGACCGCCGTCCACGCGGCGCGCAAGGCCGGCCGCCCGCTGCGGACCCGAAGAAGCGCCGGTCACGCGACCGGACGCCCGCCCCGGAGGCCGGGGCCGCGGGCCGCGAGCGCCGGTGGGGCAGGAAGCGGCAGGAGCCCGACGCCCAGGCCGCCGCGCAGGCGCCGCACGACGAATGGCACGGGCAGACGGACGAGTGGCAGGGCCACGCGCCCCACGCCCAGGGAGCGCCCGCCGACTGGCAGGAGGCCGACGAGCAGTGGCGCGGCCAGGCGGAGGACTGGCGGACCACCGGAGGGCAGGCCGTCCCGGACTGGCAGCAGACGTCCGCGGAGTGGGCGAGCCAGGACGAACAGTGGCAGGAGACGCCCGCCGAGTGGCAGGACGCCGCGGCCGGGTGGCAGGACGCGGCCGAGTGGCAGGACGGGCCGGACGGCGGCGGACGCCAGGACGCCGCGCCCGACGAGCCGGCGAGGAAGCGACCCCGGGGCAAGGGGCGTGAGCGCGCCGGGCGCCGGCGAGGGCCGGCGGGCCGGACGGACGCCGAACGTCCCGCGCGGGGGCCGGACGGGCCGGTCCGCGACCCGTCCGGAGCACAGCGGCCGAAGAACGCGGGACTGGCGGCGCGGATGGGGTCGTTGCCGCCCCGGGTCTTCTACGGCGCCGCCGGCGCCCTCGCGGTGATCTTCCTGGTGGGGGCGCTGGCCGTGGTGGTCGTGGGCGGCGGCGACGACGGCGGCCCGGACGGGCGGCAGGCCCCGCAGAGCATGGGCCGCAGCCCGGCCGTCAGCGGACCGGCGCCCGCGTCCTACTCGAGCTCGCCGTCGACCGAGGCGTACCGGGGCATCGCGCAGCGTTCGGCCGACCGGGCGCCGCTGACCGTGGGCGAGGCGTTCCCCGAGTCCGCCAACAAGATCACCGTCCAGGACGCCGGGACGAGGCGGCTGACCCTGAAGGTCAAGAGCCTGGACACCGACTGCTCCCTCGCGGTGTGGGGCACCAGCATGGGCGGGCAGCTGCGCGAACACGGCTGCACCCAGGCGGCCCGGACGCTGTACGCCGACGACGACGGCGAGTACGCGCTGTCGGTCACGGTGTTCAACCTGAACACCGCCTCGGACGCCGACCGGTTCGTCGACGAGATCGGCCAGGGGCGCGGCGGCGGTTTCGTGCGCCCGCTGCCCGCCGCGTCGCCGCTGGACCGCTTCGGCCGGGGCTTCGGCATGGCCCGGGGCCTGGCGATGGGGCACTACGCGGTGGTGGCCTGGGCGCAGCGCCTGGACGGCAAGGGCGACGAGACCGACGAGACGCTGCTGTCGCTGCTGATCGAGGGCGGCAAGGCCCCGGGCCCGCTCGGCCGCGCGGCCCGCGCCTCCTGACCCGCCCGCCCTCGCGCGGGCCCGTCCGCCCTGCCTCGCGCGGGCCGACCGGCCTGCCTCGCGCGGGCCGACCGGCCATCGCCGCCGCCCGGCCCGTGACCTGCGGGAGAATCCTCCGTCACGGGCCGGTGACGGCGGGGCGACGGCCGGAAAGCCCGGCACGCACATGGTTCGGCACCGCTTTCATGGGGAATGATGCGGATTGCCGGGGTGTTGCGGCGTTCACCACCTGAAACATCCGGATCCGGTGATGATCATCACCGCGATGCGGGCGATTTGTGGTGGTATGTCGCCGGTATCCTTGGTTGAACTGACTACTCACGGACGCTCCGGGAACGCGGACACAGAGAAGTTTCGCGATCAGGGCGTGTCGGGCATGATCCCGACAGTGATGTAATGTCATCTCACCGCAGCAGGGCCAACGTCGTCCCGAGCCTGCACTGACGCCTAAGCAGTGACACGACGACGACGGGAGGGTTGATGGCTGCTGCTGCGCTCACACCGGGTGCGCCCCAGAACCAGGGGCTGTACGACCGGTCCTATGAGCACGACGCCTGTGGCGTCGGCATGGTGGCCGACCTGCACGGTCGCAAGAGCCATGACATCGTTCGCAAGGCCCTGACCGTCCTGAAGAACCTGGACCACCGCGGCGCCGTGGGCGCCGAGCCCGACGACGGCGACGGCGTCGGCATCCTCACCCAGATCCCCGACGCGTTCTTCCGCGAGGTCTGCGACTTCGCGCTGCCCCCGGCCGGCGCGTACGCGGCGGGCATCGCGTTCCTGCCCACCGACCCCGAGGAGCGGGCCGCGGCCGTCGCGCACGTCGAGACGCTGTGCGTGGAGGAGGGCCTGACCGTCCTCGGCTGGCGTGCGCTGCCGCACGACCCGACCTTCGCCGGGCCCGCCTCGCGCCGCGTCATGCCGCACTTCGCGCAGCTGTTCGTGACCGCCGCCGAGGGCGGCGAGCACGCCGGCAAGACCGGCATCGAGCTGGACCGCGTGGTGTTCTGCATGCGCGAGCGCGCCGAGCAGGACGTCAAGGTCTACTTCCCCAGCCTGTCGGCGCGGACGATCGTCTACAAGGGGATGCTCACCACCCCGCAGCTGGAGCCGTTCTTCCCCGACCTGTCCGACCGCCGGTTCTCCAGCGCCATCGCGCTGGTGCACTCGCGGTTCTCCACCAACACCTTCCCGGCGTGGGAACTGGCCCACCCCTACCGGTTCATCGCGCACAACGGCGAGATCAACACCGTCAAGGGCAACCGGAACTGGATGCGGGCCCGCGAGGCGCTGCTGAAGTCCGACCTGATCCCCGGCGACCTGTCCCGCGTCTACCCGGTGATCGACATCGAGGCCAGTGACACCGCCTCGTTCGACGAGTGCCTGGAGCTGCTGCACCTGGGCGGCCGGTCGCTGCCGCACGCGGTGCTGATGATGATCCCGGAGGCGTGGGAGAACCACACCGGGATGGACCCCGACCGCCGCGCGTTCTACGAGTTCCACTCCACGCTGATGGAGGCGTGGGACGGCCCGGCCAGCGTGTCGTTCACCGACGGCACCGTGGTCGGCGCGGTGCTGGACCGCAACGGCCTGCGCCCCGGCCGCTACTGGGTCACCGACGACGGCCTGGTCGTGCTGGCCAGCGAGGCGGGCGTGCTGGACATCCCCGCCGACAAGGTCGTCCGCAAGGGCCGCCTGCAGCCGGGCCGGATCTTCCTGGTCGACACCGAGGCCGGGCGGATCATCGAGGACGACGAGGTCAAGGCCGAACTGGCCGCCCAGCACCCCTACGGGCAGTGGCTGCACGAGGGCCTGGTGCGGTTCGAGGAGCTGCCCGCCCGCCAGCGCGAGGTCCCGACCCACGAGACGCTGGTCAAGCGGCAGCAGACCTTCGGCTACACCCTCGAAGAGCAGCGGATCATCCTCACCCCGATGGCCCGCACCGGCGCCGAGCCGATCGGCTCCATGGGCACCGACACGCCCCTGGCGGTGCTCTCGCAGCGGCCGCGCCTGCTGTTCGACTACTTCAAGCAGCTGTTCGCGCAGGTCACCAACCCTCCGCTGGACGCGATCCGCGAGGAGCTGGTGACGTCCCTGCAGTCCACGCTCGGCCCCGAGGGCAACCTGCTCGAACCCGGCCCGGACTCCTGCCGCCGGCTCGTGCTGCCCACCCCGATCCTGGACAACGGCGAGCTCGCCAAGATCATTCACATCAACGACGAGGGCGCCCTGCCGCATCTGCAGGCCCACGTCGTGCACGGCCTGTACGAGGTGAGCGGCGGCGGGGAGGCCCTGCAGGCCCGCCTGGAGGAGATCTGCGCCGAGGTGTCCCGCGCGATCGCCGCCGGCGCCCGCCTCATCGTGCTGTCGGACCGCGGCGCCGACTCGGCCCGCGCGCCGATCCCGGCGCTGCTGCTCACCGGCGCGGTGCACCACCACCTGATCCGGGAGAAGTCCCGCACCCGCGTCGGCCTGGTGGTGGAGACCGCCGAGGCCCGCGAGTGCCACCACATGGCGCTGCTCATCGGGTACGGCGCGTCCGCGATCAACCCGTACCTGGCCATCGAGACCGTCGAGGACCTGGTCCGCACCGGTGACATCGCCCTGGACACGGCCACCGCCGTGCGCAACCTGATCAAGGCGTACGGCAAGGGCATCCTGAAGGTCATGTCGAAGATGGGCGTGTCCACGGTCGCGTCGTACACCGGCGCGCAGATCTTCGAGGCGATCGGCCTGGGCGCCGAGGTGATCGACCGGTGCTTCACCGGCACCACCTCCCGCCTCGGCGGCGTCGGTTTCGACGTGCTGGCCCGCGAGGTCGCCGAGCGGCACCGTCGCGCCTACCCGCCGCGCAGCGTCGAGCCCGCGCACCGCACCCTGGAGGTCGGCGGCGAGTACCAGTGGCGCCGCGAGGGCGAGGAGCACCTGTTCAACCCCGAGACGGTGTTCAAGCTCCAGCACGCCACCCGCACCCGCCGCTACGAGATCTTCAAGGAGTACACCAGCAGGGTCGACTCCCAGGCTGAGAAGCTGATGACCCTGCGCGGGCTGTTCCGGCTGCGCGAGGGCGAGCGGCCGCCGGTGCCGATCGAGGAGGTCGAGCCGGTCAGCGAGATCGTCAAGCGGTTCTCCACCGGCGCGATGTCCTACGGGTCCATCTCCGCCGAGGCGCACGAGACCCTGGCCATCGCCATGAACCGCCTGGGCGGCAAGTCCAACACCGGCGAGGGCGGCGAGGACCCCGAGCGGTTCACCCCCGACCCCAACGGCGACCTGCGGCGCAGCGCCATCAAGCAGGTGGCGTCCGGCCGGTTCGGCGTGACCTCGGAGTACCTGACCAACGCCGACGACCTGCAGATCAAGATGGCGCAGGGCGCCAAGCCCGGCGAGGGCGGCCAGCTGCCCGGCCACAAGGTCTACCCGTGGATCGCCAAGACCCGGCACTCCACCCCGGGCGTGGGCCTGATCTCGCCGCCGCCGCACCACGACATCTACTCGATCGAGGACCTGGCGCAGCTCATCCACGACCTGAAGAACTCCAACCCGTCTGCGCGGGTGCACGTCAAGCTGGTCGCCGAGGTCGGCGTCGGCACCGTCGCGGCCGGGGTGTCCAAGGCGCACGCCGACGTGGTGCTGATCTCCGGGCACGACGGCGGCACCGGCGCGTCCCCGCTGACCTCCATCAAGCACGCGGGCGCGCCGTGGGAGCTGGGCCTGGCCGAGACGCAGCAGACGCTGCTGCTCAACGGCCTGCGCGACCGCATCGTCGTGCAGACCGACGGGCAGATGAAGACCGGCCGCGACGTGGTCATCGCCGCGCTGCTCGGCGCCGAGGAGTACGGCTTCGCCACCGCGCCGCTGGTGGTGTCCGGCTGCGTGATGATGCGGGTGTGCCACCTGGACACCTGCCCGGTCGGCGTGGCCACCCAGAACCCGGTGCTGCGCAAGCGGTTCAACGGCAAGCCCGAGTTCGTGGTCAACTTCTTCGAGTTCATCGCCGAGGAGGTCCGCGAGTACCTGGCCGCCCTGGGCTTCCGCTCGCTGGACGAGGCGATCGGGCACGTCGAGCTGCTCGACACCACCCGCGCCGTCGAGCACTGGAAGGCCGCGGGCCTGGACCTGTCGCCGATCCTGCACCGGCCCGAGCTGCCCGAGGGCACCGCGCTGCGGCAGGTCGTCCAGCAGGACCACGGCCTGGAGAAGGCCCTGGACAACACGCTGATCCAGCTCGCCGAGGGCGCCATCGAGCACGGCCGCCAGGTACGCCTGGAGATGCCGATCCGCAACGTCAACCGCACCGTCGGCACCATGCTCGGCCACGAGGTGACGCGGGCGCGCGGCGCCGACGGCCTGCCCGACGACACGATCGACATCACCTTCACCGGCTCGGCCGGGCAGTCGTTCGGCGCGTTCGTGCCGCGCGGCATCACGCTGCGGCTGGTGGGCGACGCCAACGACTACGTCGGCAAGGGCCTGTCGGGCGGACGCATCACGGTGCGGCCGCACCCCGACGCGCCGTTCGCCGCCGAGGACCAGATCATCGCGGGCAACGTCCTGCTGTACGGGGCGACGTCCGGCGAGCTGTTCGCCCGCGGCGTCGTCGGCGAGCGGTTCTGCGTGCGCAACTCCGGCGCCACCGCCGTGGTGGAGGGCGTCGGCGACCACGCCCTGGAGTACATGACCGGCGGCCGCGCGGTCATCCTCGGCCGCACGGGACGCAACCTGGCGGCCGGCATGTCCGGCGGCATCGGCTACGTCCTGGATCTGGACCCGCAGCTGGTCAACCCGGAGATGGTCGACCTGGAACCACTCACCGCCGAGGACTCCGACTTCGTCCGCGGCCTCGTCGAGAGGCATCTGGCCGAGACCGGCTCCACGGTGGCCGAGAAGCTGCTGGCCGACTGGGAGGGCTCCGCCGCCCGGTTCACCAAGATCATGCCGCGTGACTACCGGCGCGTCCTGGAGGCCATGGCCAAGGCCGAGGCCGAGGGACGCGACGTCGACGAGGCCGTCATGGCCGCCGCCAAGGCCTGAGGAAGGGGGTTTCCACCACATGGCAGACCCGAAGGGTTTCCTGACCGTCCAGCGGGAGCTCCCGAAGCGCCGCCCGGTCGACGTGCGCATCAAGAGCTGGCGCGAGGTCTACGAGGACTTCGGCCGCGACCGCCTGGAGAAGCAGGCCAGCCGCTGCATGGACTGCGGCATCCCGTTCTGCCACCAGGGCTGCCCGCTCGGCAACCTCATCCCCGAGTGGAACGACCTGGTGTACAAGCGGGACTGGCAGGAGGCGATCGAGCGCCTGCACGCCACCAACAACTTCCCCGAGTTCACCGGGCGGCTGTGCCCGGCCCCCTGCGAGAGCGCCTGCGTGCTGGGCATCAACCAGGACCCGGTCACCATCAAGCGGGTCGAGGTCGAGATCATCGACCGCGCCTGGGCCGAGGGCTGGGTGCGCCCGCTGCCCCCGCCGGTGAAGACCGGCAGGAAGGTCGCGGTCATCGGGTCGGGCCCGGCGGGCCTGGCCGCCGCCCAGCAGCTCACCCGCGCCGGGCACGAGGTCCGCGTGTACGAGCGCGCCGACCGCGTCGGCGGGCTGCTGCGCTACGGCATCCCCGAGTTCAAGATGGAGAAGCGGCACCTGGACCGCCGCATCGCCCAGATGCGCGCCGAGGGCACCGACTTCAAGACCTCGGTGAACGTCGGCGTCGACATCACCGCCGACGAGCTGCGCTCGCAGTACGACGCGGTGGTGCTGGCGGGCGGCGCCACCGCCTGGCGCGACCTGCCCGTCCCCGGCCGCGAGCTCAAGGGCATCTACCAGGCCATGGAGTACCTGCCCCTGGCCAACAAGGTGCAGGAGGGCGACCTGGCGGAATCGCCCATCACGGCCAAGGACAAGCACGTCGTCGTCATCGGTGGCGGTGACACCGGCGCCGACTGCATCGGCACCGCGATCCGCCAGGGGGCGCGCTCGATCACCCAGCTGGAGATCATGCCGCAGCCGCCCGCCACGCGGCCCGGCCACCAGCCGTGGCCGACGTACCCGATGCTGTTCAAGATGGAGAGCGCCCACGAGGAGCTCGCCGACATGGGCGGCGACCGGCTGTACGCCATGTCGACCCAGGAGTTCCTCGGCGACGAGGACGGCAACGTCCGCGCCCTGCGCCTGGTCGAGGTGGAGGGCCCGCAGAGCGGGTTCAAGCCGATCCCCGGCACCGAGCGGGAGATCCCCGCCGAGCTGGTCACCCTCGCCATGGGCTTCCTCGGCCCGCAGCGCGAGGGCCTGCTGGAGCAGCTCGGCGTCGAGCTCGACCAGCGCGGCAACGTCGTCCGGAACGCCGACTACGCCACCTCCGTGGACGGCGTGTTCGCCGCCGGCGACATGGGCCGCGGCCAGTCCCTCATCGTCTGGGCGATCGCCGAGGGCCGTGCCGCCGCGCACGGCGTCGACAAGTACCTGTCCGGCGACACGACGCTGCCGTACCCGATCCCCCCGACCGCGCGTCCAATCGCGTAAAAGTTTCACGTACCATCGGGTAGGAAACGTTCGAGGCCGGCCCCGGCGCCCGGGGCCGGCCTCAACCATGGTCGCGCCACGAAGGGGGGAACCGCATGCCGAGCCGCCGGATCGACGTCACCACCTGGTACCTGGAGCAGCGCGACCCCGGCGACCTGTGTCCCGCCCCCGAGACCTCCGCCGACATCGTCCGCGCCGAGGTCGTCCTCCCCGAACTGAGCCGCTTCCTCTACAGCGCCGTCGGCGGCGACTGGTACTGGATCGACCGCCTGTCCTGGACGTACGAGCAGTGGCGCAACTGGCTCGAACGCCCCGGCGTCGAGACCTGGATCGCCTACGTCCGCGGCACCCCCGCCGGCTTCGCCGAACTCGACCCGCAGCCCGACGGCCAGGTCGAGATCGCCTACTTCGGCCTCCTGCGCCCCTTCCTCGGCCAGGGCCTCGGCGGCCACCTGCTGACCGTCGCCGCCTCCCGCGCCTGGGACCTGGCCGACCGCTGGCCCGACCGCAAACCCACCACCCGCGTCTGGCTGCACACCTGCTCCCTCGACGGCCCCGCCGCCCTGCGCAACTACCAGTCCCGCGGCTTCCGCCTCTACGACACCAAGGTCGAAACCGAGGCCCTGCCCCACCACCCCCCCGGCCCCTGGCCCGGCGCCCGCTGAGAGGGGTTCAGGTCCGCCAGCGGGTGCCGGCGTAGGCGCGGACGATCCGGGCGACGTGGTCGTGGTCGCGGTGGAGTTCGCGGACGTGGGCGAGCACCACCCACCTGCGTTCCAGGCCCGTGCGGTAGATGTGCGTGTACGGGCGGACGAGGGGGGTGCGGTGGCGGGGGGTGCGGACGCCCGGCGCGGGCACCACCGCCAGCGCCCAGGGGCCGGTTCCGCCGACACCGCCGCGCCGCACCGACACCTGGGCGAGATGCTCCCAGCCGTAGAAGGTGGTGCGTCCGCCGTAGTTCACCTGGATCCCGGGTGTGCCGACGTGCAGTTCGTACGGCTGCGTCACGGCGGCCAGGTGGTAGAAGGCGCTGCGCAGGCCGCCGGCCAGTCCCACCACGAAGACGGCCGCGAGGATCAGCTCCGGGGGCGTCCAGTCCGGGTTGTTCACCAGCCCGGCCACGAGGATGAACGCGCAGAGGCCGATCAGCACCAGAGACCCGGTCAGGCTCATCGCCTGTGCCGCCTTGCGTCCTGTGAGGCTGACCCATTCGGGAGTGGGCGGTCGCGGAGAAGGAGCCGTGCCCGGCGGGGCGGGCTCGCGGGGCGGTTCGGTGATCTGACGCGTCCCGGCGGGTTCATCCGAGGGCGGCACCGGAGTGATCCGTTCGGTGACCATGGTGCGTATCGGGCCGGGCAGCCAGGCCGTCGGCGTCTCCGCGGGCGGGGCCGTTGACAGGCGGCCGAGGAGCTGCGCGGCCGTGGGACGGTGGTCGGGGTCCTTAGCCAGGCATGCCGCCACCACGTCGCGCAGCGAGGCGGGCACGCCGTCCAGCACGGGTTCCTGGTGGACGGTGCGGTACAGCAGCGCGTGGACGGGGCCGTCACCGAAGGGCTGGACGCCCGCGGCGTGGCACAGGACGGTGCCGAGGGCGAACACGTCGGCGGGCGGGCCCGCCGGCCCGTCGGTGAGTTGCTCGGGGGCCAGGTAACCGGGGGTGCCGGGCACCGCGCCGGGGCGGGTGAGCGCGGTGGCGTCCAGGGCGCGGGCGATGCCGAAGTCGATGACGCGGGGCCCGTCGTCGGCGAGCAGGATGTTGGACGGTTTGAGGTCGCGGTGCACCAGCCCGGCGGCGTGGATGGCCTCCAGGGCTTCGGCCAGTCCGGCGCCCAGCCGCCGCACCGTGGGTTCGGGCAGCGGACCGTGGACGGAGAGGACTTCGGCCAGGGACGGGCCGGCGATGTAGGCGGTGACCAGCCACGGCGGGTCGGCGTCGGGGTCGGCGTCCACGACGGGCGTGGTGTGGAAACCGCCCACGGTGCGCGCGGCCTGCACCTCGGCGGCGAAGCGGCGGCGGAACTGCGGGTCGGCGGCAAGGTCCGGGTGGACGACCTTGACGGCGACGGCCCGGCCGCCGGGGGAGTGGCCGAGATACACCCGGCCCATGCCGCCGGCGCCCAGCCTGGCCTGCAGGCGGTAGCGGCCGATGCTGCGAGGATCCTGCGCGGCGAGCGGCTGCATGACCCGGCTCCCGTCCGTCCCGATGATCAAAGCGTCCCGCCCGTTTCTACCGGTCCGGCGCGGCGGCGCGCCACCGCGCCGGACCGGCCGGCCGTCAACGGGGGAACCGCGTCACCCAGCGGCGTTGCCAGGGGGTTTCGACGGCGCGGGGGTGGTGGTGCTCGCGCGCCCAGGTGACGGCGTCGGACGGGGGGAGGCCGGACAGGACGGCCAGGCAGGCGATGACGGTGCCGGTGCGGCCGACGCCGCCGCCGCAGGCGACCTCCACGGCCTCGCCCGCGCGTGCCCGTTCGTGCAGCGCGCGGATCCGCCGGACGGCGTCGTCGCGGTCGCGGGGGAGCAGGAAGTCGGGCCAGTCGATCCAGTGGGACGGCCACGTCAGCAGGTCCTCGTGACGGCGGCGCAGGCGGGACGTGCCCAGGTACAGGCCGAAGTCGGGCGGCGGGCCGTCGGGCGCGGGGTGGCGCAGGCCGCGGCCGCGGATCCACGTGCCGTCGGGGAGCCGGATGGCGCCGTGCAGTCGCGGGGCGTTCACCGGGCCACGCTCCCCAGGCGCCGCCGGGCGCGGTGGTTGGCGACGTTGAGACGGTTGCCGCACAGGTCGGGCATGCAGTAGCGGCGTTTCCCGGCCCGGCTGGTGTCGACGAACACGCCGCGGCAGCCCGGGGCGGCGCAGGAACGGAAGCGCTCGCGGCCCAGCGTGCGGACGACGCCGAACAGCCCGACGCCGACGAGCGCCGCCAGTTCGTCGGCCAGCGGGGCGCCGGGCGCCGTCGGGACGTGCCACTGCCACCGGCCGTCGTCGTCGCGGTGCAGGACCGGGGCGAGGGCGGCGCGCCTGACCAGCACGGACGCGCCCGCGACGGCATGCTCCTCGGTCTCGGTCTCCAGGATGACGCGTATCTGCATGCGCAGCACGTGCACCAGGCGGAGGTCGTCGTCGGTCGGCGGCGGCGCGTCGAGCCGCACGTCGTGCTCGGCGAGGAACCGCGCGAGCGCGGTGGGGTCCGGGAGGGCGTCGCCGGTGGTGACGCGCACCGTGGGGGAGGTGTTGACCAGGTCGGACGCCACGGTCGCGCCGGTCGTGTAGTCGCTGAGGGGGATGTTCATGGTCGCGGATTCTCCGTCGCTGTAACCGGTGAAGAGAGACTATAGCCATTACGTCCGTGTGTCCGCCGCCGCTCGCGGAAGGTCGCATGGGCCGCCTTCCGGGCAGGGGGGGCGCCTGCTGCGGGGCGTCCACGGGGGCGTCGGCGGACGGATCGGGACATACCGGGACGTTCGGCAATGCGCCGACGCGTCGTGATCAGCTGTGCCGTAACGCGTTCGCAGGCGGGTGATCAATCCGGCGGGTGCGATCGCGGGAATGGCCTTGGAATGCGGGGGTGTGCCGGGCATCTTTTCGGTGGCCAATTCGCACGGTGAGGGCGGAATTCGGTACCGGCGGACGGAGAGAAGGGCGGTGGAAATGCCGCGATGAGGATCGGCCATTCGTGGTACAGGCGGCGTTCATCGAAGCGGCCACCGGAATTTCGCCGCGCCCGGCCTACACTCGGCGAGGCCGCGGCAGCAGATCGTCTTCGCACCCCCCTTTGAGGAGACATCGTCCATGGAACGTCGCACATTCCTCCGCGCCACGGTGGCCGGGGCCGGAGCCGTCGCCTTCTCCGGCGGGCTCTGGCAGAACGCCGCGCTCGCCGCCCCCGCGCAGAACGCCGCCGGCCCCTACGGCCCGCTGCAGGCCGCCGACGCCAACGGCATCCAGCTCCCCGCCGGGTTCACCAGCCGGGTGGTGGCCAGGTCCAGGCAGACGGTGCCGGGCACCTCCTACACCTGGCACGACGCCCCCGACGGCGGCGCCTGCTTCGCCGACGGCACCGGCTGGATCTACGTGTCCAACTCCGAGGTCGGCGGCGGCGCCGGCGGCGCCTCCGCCCTGCGCTTCGACTCCGGCGGCAACGTCACCTCCGCCTACCGCCTGCTCGGCGGCACCAACACCAACTGCGCGGGCGGCGCCACGCCCTGGAACACCTGGCTGTCGTGCGAGGAGGTCTCCAACGGGCAGGTCTGGGAGACCTACCCCTTCGGCGGCACGGCCGTGGCGCGTCCGGCGATGGGCCGCTTCACCCACGAGGCCGCCGCCGCCGACCCGGTGCGGAAGGTCATCTACATGACCGAGGACAAGAGCGACGGACGGTTCTACCGGTTCGTCCCGTCCACCTGGGGCGACCTGTCGTCGGGCACCCTGCAGGTCCTCGTGGCGGGCTCCGCGACGTCCGGCTCGTTCTCCTGGGCGAACGTGCCCGACCCCGACGGCTCTCCCACCGCCACCCGCTACCAGGTGCCGGGAGCGAAGGTGTTCAACGGAGGCGAGGGCTGCTACTACGCCGACGACACGGTCTGGTTCACCACCAAGGGCGACAACCGCGTCTGGCAGCTCGACCTGGCCGGCGGCACCTACGAGCTGGCCTACGACGACAACCTCGTCAACCCCGGCCCCGCGCCGCTGACCGGCGTCGACAACGTCACCGGGTCGTCCTTCGGGGACCTGTACGTGGCCGAGGACGGCGGCAACATGGAGATCTGCGTGATCACGCCGGACGACACCATCTCGGTGTTCCTGCGGATCAACGGGCAGAGCGGCTCGGAGATCACCGGACCGGCCTTCAACCCCGCCGGCGACCGCCTGTACTTCTCCTCCCAGCGCGGCACGTCGGGGTCCTCGTCCGGCGGCATCACCTACTGCGTCACCGGACCGTTCCGCACGTGACGCGCGGGCGGCCGCGCGTCCCCGCCGCGCGCGGCCGCCTCCGCACGCCCCGGCCGCCACGACGGCCGTCCATGATCGGCCAGGGGCTTGACTGCGGCCGTGGAACGGGAATCATCACTCATGCCCCCGGCCCCTGGTACGCCGGCGTGACCTTTACTGGAGGCCGGAGTGCGCCTGCCGACGCTGATCGTCCTGCTGACCGCGCTGGCGGGTGCGCTGCTGTCCGCGTGCGGGAGTGGCAGCGGCGAGTCGCTGCTCCACAAGAAGACCTGGGTGGTCGGCGTGCGGCCCGACCTGCCGGGGCTGGGGCTGCGGCGACCGGACGGCACGTTCGAGGGATTCGACATCGACGTGGCCCGGTATATCGCCCGCGACCTGGGGCGGACGGTCACCTTCGTCCCGGTGCTGGCCGCCGACCGCCTTCCGGCGCTGGAAACGAAAAAGGCCGACCTGGTGCTCGCCACCCTTTCGGTCACGCCCGAACGCAAGACCCGGATCGCCTTCGCCGGCCCGTACCTCACCTCCTACCAGGACGTCCTGGTACGCGACGACATGAGAGGCGTCACCGGACTGCGCGACCTGAAGGGCCGCAGATTCTGCGCGGTGGAGGGCTCGGACACCACCAAACGGCTGATGGCGGTCCGGGGAATGACCGCCGCGCTCGTCCCCGCCAAGGACTACGACCGCTGCATGTCCCTGATCCGCGCGAACGGCGTCGACGCGATCACCACCAACGACGTGATCCTCGCGGGACTGGCCAAACGCGCGGGCGGGGGAATGCGGCTGATCGGCGCGCAGATCAGCGAGCAGAACAGCGGAATCGGAATGCGCCGCGGCGACCCCGACGGCTGCGAGGCGCTCAACGGCGCCATCACCCGCATGTACCAGGACGGGACCACCGCCGCGCTGCTGCGGAAGTGGTTCGGCGGCACCGGGCTCGACCGGCGCCCCATCGTCGAGGTGCCCCAGTTCGAAGGGTGCCTGTGACCGCCGCCGTCGGCCTTCCGGATATCACCCGGCCCGAGTGACGCGCGGCCGGGGCGAACCGTACGCGGGCGTCCGCTCACCCCGTGTGGCCGTGGCGGGGGGCGAGCGCTGTGACGTGCGGTTGGTCAGGCGTTGTTCATCTGCGATCCGCCGGAACGTTAGTGGAGCGCTCTAGTTTCCCAGTGGCGTTCCGGTGCCCCCGCCTTCCGGAACGCGGTGGAGAAACGCAGAGTGATGAGGTGCATACATGACCGTCGACCCTGACGACATCAGCTCCAACCCGTCGGGCAACGCGACGTTCGGAGAGATCGTCCAGGCCCGCCTGTCGCGCAGGTCGGCGATCCGCGGCGGCACGCTGCTCGCCGCGGCGGGATTCCTCGGCGCCGGTGTCGGCTCCGGCACGGCGACGGCGGCGGTGACCGCGGCCCCGGCGTCCCACGGCCGTGGCAGGCGCGGCCTGCTCGGGTTCAAGGCCGTCCCCGCCGGCACCGCCGACAAGGTGACCGTCCCCGACGGCTACACGGCCGACGTCCTGATCCCGTGGGGCACGCCGCTCCACTCGCGCGGCCCCCAGTGGAAGAAGGACGCCTCCAACACCGCGGCCGAGCAGGCGCAGCAGATCGGCATGAACCACGACGGCATGCACTTCTTCCCCCTGCGCGGGGGGCACGAGGGCCTGCTGGTGCTCAACCACGAGTACGTGGACCAGGCGCTGCTGTTCCCCGACGGCGACGCCGTGATGACCAAGGAGAAGGTCGACAAGGCCCTGGCCGCCCACGGCGTCAGCGTCGTCAAGGTCGCCCAGGTGAAGGGCCGCTGGCAGCGCGTCGACTCCCGCTACAACCGCAGGGTCACCGGGTCGACCCCCGTGACGTTCTCCGGGCCGGTGCACGCCGCCCACCCCGCGCTGCAGGCCAGGAACCGTCCCATGGGCACGCTCAACAACTGCTCCAGCGGCGCCACCCCCTGGGGCACCTACCTGGCGTGCGAGGAGAACTGGAACAGCTACTTCGGCACCACCGACACCTCGTGGAAGCCGTCCCCCGAACTCGCCCGCTACGGAGTGAACGCCGCGGGCGGCGGCTACAAGTGGCACACCGCCGACTCCCGGTTCGACCTCGCCGTCAACCCCAACGAGACCAACCGGTTCGGCTGGGTCGTCGAGATCGACCCGTTCAACCCGCACCACACGCCCGTCAAGCGCACCGCGCTGGGCCGCGTCAAGCACGAGAGCGCCACCGTCACCGAGTCGCGCGGCCGCGTCGTCGTCTACACCGGTGACGACCAGGACGGCGAGTACGTCTACAAGTTCGTCGGCAGCGCGCCCTGGCGGCAGCTGCGCGCGCTGGGCAAGAGCCCCCTCGACCACGGCACGCTCTACGTGGCCAAGTTCAACGACGACGGTTCGGGCACCTGGCTGCCGCTGACGTTCGGCACCGGCCCCCTCACCAAGGCCAACGGCTGGAAGGACCAGGCGGACGTGCTGCTGCGCACCCGCCAGGCCGCCGACGCCGTGGGCGCCACCAAGCTGGACCGTCCCGAATGGGTCGCGGTGCACCCCGGCAACAAGGACGTGTACCTCACCCTCACCAACGGCTCCGGCTGGGACAACAAGGCCAACCCCCGCAAGCCCAACCCCTACGGGCACATCATCCGGTGGCGGGAGAAGCACGGCGACAACACCGCCACCTCCTTCGAGTGGGACATCTTCCTGCTGGCGGGCGACCCCGCGTACGACCCGAAGGTGACGCTGGCGCCCGAGGACGTGTTCGGCTCCCCCGACGGCCTGGGCTTCGACCCCGGCGGCCGCCTGTGGATCGAGACCGACGTGTCCAACTCCTCGCAGAACCTCGCGTCCAAGGGCTACGACAACATCGGCAACAACCAGATGCTCGCGGCGGACCCCCGCACGGGCGAGGTGCGCCGGTTCCTCGTCGGCCCGCGCGGCTGCGAGATCACCGGGTTCACCATGACGCCCGACGGACGCACCCTGTTCGTCAACGTCCAGCACCCGGGCGAGGCGACCACCGCCTGGGGCACGCCGACCCCGGCCGACCCGCGCGCGGTCAGCAACTGGCCCGACTTCGACCCGGCGGGCCGCCCCCGCTCGGCCACCCTCGTCATCCGCAAGAAGGACGGCGGCGTCATCGGCACCTGACGCCCGGCGACCCCGACCGCCCGAGGCGACCCCCGACCGCCTGAGGCGCCTCGGCCCGCCTGAGGTGACTCCGACGCCTGAGGCGACTCCGGCCGTCACAGGGCGCGGGCCGCTGTCACAGGCGCTGCCTAGCATCGACACATGGGCAACGCAGTGGTGAGCGGTCCGCGCACCCTGGACACCGGGACCCTGCGCAGGCTCCGCATGGCCAAGGACGCCATGGACCGCGACTGGGCCGAACCCCTGGACGTGGCCGCCGTCGCCGCACGGGCCGGCTACTCCCGCTTCCACTTCGTCCGGCTGTTCCGCGACGCCTACGGCGAGACCCCCGGCCAGTACCTCAGCCGCAGACGCATCGAACGCGCCCAGGACCTGCTGCGCTCGGCCAACATGACCGTCACCGAGATCTGCATGCTCGTCGGCTTCACCAGCCTCGGCACGTTCTGCACCCGCTTCAAGCAGCAGACCGGCATGACCCCCACCGAGTTCCGCGCCCGCCAGCGCGGCACCGGCGTCCCCCCGATCCCGGCGTGCTTCGTCCTCTACTGGGCCGGCGGCTTCCGCGAACCCTGACACCGCCCACCCCTTCACGCCCCGCGAGCCCTGGAGTGGAGAACGTCGAGGTCCCGGGGCCGCCGTCGCAATTTTCGAGAAGGCGCGGGCGACGGCGCGCACCTAACGTGGCACCACGAAACGACGCCGCACGCGACAACGCGAAGGAGCCACGAATGATCACCGGACTCGGCATCGCCACCGTATGGGTGCTCGACCAGGACGAGGCCAAGAAGTTCTTCACCGAGAAACTCGGCCTGGAGGTCCGCCACGACGTCTCGTTCGGCGAGGGCGGCATGCGCTGGGTCACCGTCGGCGCCAAGGACCAGCCCGAACTGCAGCTCACCCTCATGGTCCCCGGCCCGCCCACGATGGACCCCGAGTCGGCCGAGCAGATCCGCTCCCTGGTCGCCAAGGGCGTGCTCGGCGCCGGCGCGTTCATCGTGGACGACTGCCAGAAGACCTACGAGGAGTTCTCGGCACGCGGCGTGGACTTCATCCAGAAGCCCGAGAAGCGCCCCTACGGCATCGAGGCGCTGTTCCGCGACAACTCCGGCAACTGGTTCAGCCTCACCCAGCCCACCGGCGAGTTCGACCAGACCGCCGACTGGGATCCCTGCGCGCAGAAGTGACCCGCGGCCGCCCCGCCGCGGCCGCCCGGCTCCGACGACCGGACCCGGGCAGCCGCGCACGGCGGCGGCGCGGGCCTACGCCGTTCCCAGCCGGGCGGCCAACTCCCGGATCACCTCCACCAGCAGCTCGACGTCGGCCTCGGTGGTGCGCCAGTTGACCATGGCGGGACGGAACGCGGTCATGCCCCGGTAGGACGTGGTGCCCGCGTACACCCGGCCGTCGGCGAGCAGGGCCTCGCCCAGGCGGGCGTTCAGCTCGTTCAGCCGCTCCTCCGGCACACCCGGCGGCCGGTACCGGAAGCACACCACGCACAACTGCACCGGCGCCAGCAGCTCCATGTCGGGTGCGCGCTCGACGAGCTCACCCAGGCGGGCCGCCACGTCCAGATGCCGTTCCACCATGGCCCGGTACCCGTCCCGCCCATAGGCGCACAACGTCGCCCATATCGGCAGCGCACGCGCACGCCGCGACGACTCCGGCCCGTAGGTGTTGTAGTCGATCCGCCCGTCGCCCGTCGAGGGCTGCTCCAGATACGCCGCGCCCCACGCGCCGAACGCCTGCCGCAGGCGCGCGCGGTCGCGGACGAACGAGAACCCCGTGTCGTACGGCACGTTCAACCACTTGTGCCCGTCCACCGTCACCGAATTGGCGCGTTCCACACCCCGGGCCAGATGCGCCGTCCGCGGCGACACCGCGGCGAACATCCCGAACGCCCCGTCGACGTGCAGCCACGCGCCGTGCCGCTCGGCCAGGTCGGCCAGCGCCTCGATGGGGTCGGAACCGCCCGTGTTGACGTCCCCCAGGTTCGCCACGACCACCGCCCGGCCGTCCACCGCCGCCAACGCCCGCTCCATCGCGGCCAGGTCGACCGCTCCGGCGTCGTCGCGGGCGAACACGCGCAGCGTGTCACGCCCGCACCCCAGGATCTGCAGCGCCTTGCGAGTGCTGGCGTGCACCAGCCCGCTGCTGAACACCGGCATGACCGGCAGCCCCGCCAACCCCTCGGCGGACACGTCCACCCCGTGCCCCTCCGCCCACCAGGACCGCGCCGCCGCCAGCCCCGTCACGTGCGCGAGCGTGGCGCTGGGCGTCACCACGCCCCCGAACGAGGCGGGCAGCCCGAACAGGTCCTTCAGCCACTCCAGCACCGTCGTCTCCAGCCGCGTGGCCAGCGGCGACGCCAGCCACAGCCCGGACACCTGGTCCAGCAGCGAGGTGATCCAGTCACCGGCCATGGCCGCGGGCGTCGCCCCGCCCACCACGAAGTGGAAGAACCGCGGCCCCGACGAATGCGTGGCGGCCTGCGCGCCCACCCGCAGCAGCCGCTCCACCGCCGCCTGCGCGCCCTCCCCCTTGTCCGGCAGCGGCCCCTCCAGCTCGCCGATCAGGGCGTCCCGGCCCCGGTCGTGCACCGGCCGCGTCGGCAGGCTCTCCAGATACGGGCCCGCCGCGTCGGCCACCGTCCGCAGGACCGGCGCAACCCGGTCCTTCTCGTCGAAAGGATCACTCATGCGGCAAGTGAACCAGCGCCGACCCCGTCGCGGAAGACCATGATCAACCGCGCTTCCGGCGGAACCGCCCGGAAAACCCCGGCGGTCTACAGAAGCGCGCTGATCGGCACCCCCGCCAGATCCCGCACGTCATGCGCCAGATGCGCCTGATCGGCGTAACCGGCGCCATGAGCCACCCCGGCCAGCGGCTCACCCGCCCGCGCCCGGGCAAGAGCACGCTGAAAACGCAGCACCCGCTGCAGCGTCTTCGGCCCGTACCCGAACGCCGCCAGGGCCCGCCGCCGCAACTGCCGCTCACCCAGCCCCAGCATGCCCGCCACCTCCCGCACCGGCTCGCCCCGCGACAACGCCCGCACCACCGCCGGCACGATCGGATCCGGCGGCCCCTCGGCCCGCGCCAGCGCCGCCTTCGTCAGCACCGCATGCGGCGACGACGACCCGGCCATCGCCTCCCCCAGACGGTCGGCGTCCGCCCCCCACAGATCCCGCAGCGGCAGCCGCCCGTCCCGCACCGCGTCCGCCGGCACCCCCAGCACCGGCGGCGCCGCCCCCGGACCGAACCGGATCGCGACCAGACGCTCACCCGGCCGCAGCTCCGGCAGGTGCGGGCCGGTGTCCGGGCCCGCCACGGTCACCCGCGCGTCCTCACTCCACCAGATCAGGTCCACACACCCGTCCGGCACCACCCGCTGCACATGCGACCCCGCGTCCGGGGCCACCTCATGCGACCACAGGCACACCAGACCCGACCCGGGCGGAGCCGGGTCCTCGCGGTAGCGCGCGACGCCCATCACGTCCCTGCCTATCACCGCATACCGTCATCACTGCATACGGACCCCGCATACGGGCAGGGGGACCGGTGGCCGACCACAAGCGAGAAGGAGGTCACCGTCATGGCCACCGATCTGCAGGGCAAGACCATCGCCTTCCTCGTCGCGCCCGAAGGCGTCGAGCAGGTCGAGCTCACCGAACCGTGGACCGCCATCGAACAGGCCGGCGGCCGACCGCGCCTGGTCTCCACCGAGGCGGGCCACGTCCAGGCATTCAACCACCTCGACAAGGCCGACACCTTCGACGTCGACACCACCGTCGACGACGCCGACCCCGCCTCGTTCCACGCGCTGGTGCTGCCCGGCGGCGTCGCCAACCCCGACTTCCTGCGCATGCAGCCCAAGGCCGTCGCGTTCGCCAAGGCCTTCTTCGACGCGGGCAAGCCGGTGGCCGCCATCTGCCACGCGCCGTGGACGCTCATCGAGGCCGACGTCGTCCGCGGCCGCACCCTCACCTCCTGGCCCAGCCTGCAGACCGACCTGCGCAACGCCGGCGCCACCTGGGTCGACGAGGAGGTCCAGATCTGCCAGGGCGGCCCCAACACCCTGGTCACCAGCCGCAAACCCGACGACCTCAAGGCCTTCTGCCAGGCCGCCGTCGAAGCCTTCCGCGCCTGACCGCCCCGCGGCGCCCGCGCCGCCCGCCCGCCGCCGCCCCGACCGACCCGGCGAGCGCGACGCCCACGCCCCCGACCGGCGCCCCGGCACCGCCCCGCCAGCCCCCCGGGGGGCGTGGGCGTGTCGGGGTTTGTGCGGGGTGTTGTGGGGGTTGCGCCCGTGGGCCGACGGCGGCGGACGGGACGGGCGCAGGCGGCCGCGAACGGCGCAGGAGACGGGTTCCAGGCCGGTGGTCTAGACCCTTGCGCTAGACCAGTCGATGAATCTTGGACGACCGTATCCTGCACGAATATCCGTACTGGCAGGTAACTAAGTAGCGTTGTGCACGTGACCCGTCGAGCGAAGATTGTCAGCACCATCGGTCCCGCCTGCTCCAGCGAGGAGCAGATCCACGCGCTCGTGGAGGCCGGCATCGACGTCGCCCGCCTCAACATGAGCCACGGCGAACACGCCGTCCACGAGCAGGTCTACCACCGCCTGCGAGCCGCCGCCGAGGCCACCGGCCGCGGCGTCGGCATCCTGGCCGACCTGCAGGGCCCAAAGATCCGCGTCGGACGCTTCCCCGACGGGCCGGTACGCCTGACCCTCGGGGACGAGTTCACCATCACCACCGAGGACGTCCCCGGCAACCGCCAGCAGGTCTCCACCACCTACCAGGGCCTGCCCGGCGACGTCGCCCCCGGCGACACCATCCTCGTCGACGACGGCCGCGTCGCACTCCGCGTCACCGAGGTCGACGGCCCCCGCGTGCGCACCACCGTCACCGTCGGCGGCATGGTCTCCGACAACAAGGGCCTCAACCTGCCCGGCGTCCCCGTCAGCGTCCCCGCCCTCACCGACAAGGACGAGACCGACCTGCGCTGGGCCCTGCGCCTCGGCGTCGACATGGTCGCCCTGTCCTTCGTCCGCACCCCCGAGGACGCCGCCATCTGCTACCAGATCATGGACGAGGAGGGCGTCCGCGTCCCCCTCATCGCCAAGATCGAAAAACCGCAGGCCGTGGAACGCCTCCCCGAGATCGTCGCCGCCTTCGACGGCATCATGGTCGCCCGCGGCGACCTCGGCGTCGAACTGCCCCTCGAACAGGTCCCGATCGTCCAGAAGCGCGCCATCGAACTCTGCCGCGAGAAGGCCCGCCCCGTCATCGTGGCCACCCAGATGCTCGACTCGATGATCTCCTCGCCGCGGCCCACCCGCGCCGAGACCTCCGACGTCGCCAACGCCGTCTTCGAAGGCGCCGACGCCGTCATGCTGTCCGGCGAGACCAGCGTCGGCCAGTACCCCATCGAGTCCGTCCAGACCATGAGCCGCATCGTCGAGACCGCCGAGAAGGCGTCCCTGCAGGCCACCCACACCCTCGCCCGCATCCCCGAAACCGTCGGCGGAGCCATCGCCCGCGCCGCCGCCGAAGTCGGCGCCATCGTCGGCGCCGAGGCCCTCGTCGCCTTCACCATGTCCGGCGAGACCGCCCGCCGCCTGTCGCGCTACCGCTCACCCATCCCGCTGCTCGCCTTCACCTCCGTCCCCGCCACCCGCGGCCGCCTCGCCCACGTCTGGGGTGTCGAAACGTTCATCGTCCCCCACGTCGACCACACCGACGAGATGTTCCGCCAGGTCGAACAGGCCCTCCTGGAACTCGGACGCTGCCAGAAGGGCGACCGCGTCGTCGTCGTCGCCGGCTCGCCCCCCGGCACCCCCGGCTCCACCAACGCCCTGCGCGTCCTGCGCATCGGCGACGCCATCGCCGGCGCCCTGCGCGAATGACCTCACAAGCACCACACGGGGGACGATCGGCCAAGTAACGGCTCGCGCACCACCATTCACAACCGCGTGACCACCCGTCCACGGTCCAGGGAATTGTGCTCTCTCGTCCCCCTGGTGGTGCGATGAACTCGATCGAGAACTTCCTGACAGACACCGGCGACTTCACCAGGAGACCCTGGCTCCTCACCCCTTCCACCTGGAGACCGGCGCCTACCTGACCACCATCCCGCGCGGACCGCAGATCCACCGCTCCCGCCCGGCGTTCTGGCTCCCCTTCGCCAAACGCTCCACCGACGGCGACATCTCCCACCACCAGGCACTCGTCACCGCCCTCGCCACCACCGTCGGCGCCGCCACCGCCATCTCCCTCAGCGGTCCCGGCGCCGTCTTCTGGACGTGGCGCACCGGCCTGATCGGCATGGCCCCCAAGTACAGCGAGGCATTCCTCGGTGTCCGCCACCACCGCGACGCCGCCGGAGAACAGAGCGGGCAGGTGTTTGCGGGGCATGGACGCGCCGGTCAGTACTTGGCGCCCACGAACGCGTCCAGCCTCGCCATCGTCCTCGCCGTCAGCGTGGGCGTCGCCCCTGCCATCTGCCTGGAGGTCCCGGCGTGCTCTTCCGGGTGGGGTGCATCGGGCTGATCGGCTTGGCCACCGAGTACAGCGGGGCGTTCCTCGGTGTCTGCTTCCGCCGCGACGCCGCTGGCGAACAGGGCGGGCCGGTGTTTGCAGGGCGTGGATGCGCCGGTCAGTTTTGGGGCCTACGAACTCGTCCAGCCGCGCCACCGCCTTGCTCCGCATCACCGTTGGCGTCGCTACCGCCGTCTGTCTGGGCGGTCCCGGGGCGGTCTTGTGGGTGTGGTGGGTCGGGCTGATCGGCTTGGCCGTCACGTGCAGCGGGGCGTTCCTTGGCGTCTGCTTCCGCCGCGTCGACGTCGTTGGCGAACGGGGCGGGCTGGTGTTTTGCGGATGTGGACGCGCCGGTCAGTATTTGGGGTTCACGAACTCGTCCAGCCGCGCCACCGTCTCCCTCCGCATCACCGTTGGCGTCGCTACCGCCGTCTGTCTGGGCGGTCCCGGGGCGGTCTTGTGGGTGTGGTGGGTCGGGCTGATCGGCTTGGCCGCCACGTGCAGTGAGGCGTTCCTTGGTGTCTGCATCCGCCGCACTGACGTCGTCGGCGAACAGAGGGGGTGGGTGTTGTGGCGACGTGGATGCACCGGTCAGTATTTGGGGCCCACAAACTCGTCCAGCCGCGCCACCGCCTCCCTCCGCGCCACCGAGATGGCCTTCCAGTTCATCCGCCGCCATGAGATGCCGAGCCGGTCAAGAGCATCGGTGTAGATGCGCATGATGTCGGCGGACTTGTTGGTGAACTCGTAGCGCGTGTACTCGTACCAACGGTCGCCGTCCTTGAGAGGCCGGCGCACACGGTTCACGTGACGGCAGCCGTCGGAGTGGATCAGTCCACGGACGAGTTCCTCGGTGTGCTGGTCGACGATCTCCTGCTGCCAGTCCTCCAGCTCGATCTTTCGCGTGTGCTTCTTACCTGGACCATGTTGGGGGAACAGGCACGGCCAGTGCTTGGAGTGACTGTTGACCTCGGTGCAGCCCTCCTTCTGGATCAGACGGATCTTGTTCTCCGGCCGCACCGCGCCGATCGCTTGTACGCACTGCTCGATGAGTCCGGGCCATGCGTCTGCGCACGCGATGCGAAGCGCCCAGACGTTCTTGGCGGGGTCACTGGCGGGGCTGATGCAGCCGTCGCCTAGATATAGGCCGAGGAGGTAGGAGTAGGCCTTCGGGTCTTCTGGGGGAGCCGGGGGCTCCATGCACCTCGGGCAGTGGTGGGCAGGTGAGGCATAAAGATCACGCCCTTGGTCGGTCCGCAAACGCCATTCGCGAATCGCATAGCGCGATATCCCAGTGCGTCGGCTGACCTCACTGACCGTGAGGCCTTGATCGAGCATCGCCAGCGCACGGGTGCGTGTTCTCGGGTCGTACATGAGGGGATCGTCGCACAGGGCTACGACAAAATCGCTCCGCGTGAGCATTGGGCTGGACGCATGCGAAAAGCCGCCGTCCTGTGGACGGCGGCTGAGTGCCCCGGGTGGGACTCGAACCCACACTGTACGGGTTTTGAATCCGTTGCCATTCTGCCAATTGGGCTACCGGGGCCCTTTTTGCGCCTTCGAGACAAATCGTACATCCCGACTGCAGCGAACCCAGGCGGTCGCAAGGACCTACCTGGACGAGACCAGGGTAGCGGGTCCCGGTAGTCTCGTGCGCGTGACGCAGAGCGCTCGGCGAGTTGTGATCGCAGAAGATGAGGCCCTGATCCGCCTGGACCTCAAGGAGATGCTCCAGGAGGACGGGTACGAGGTCGTCGGGGAGGCCGGGGACGGGGAGGCCGCCGTCCGGCTGGCCACCGATCTGCGGCCGGACCTGGTCATCCTCGACGTCAAGATGCCCGTGCTGGACGGCATCTCGGCGGCCGAGCGGATCTCCGCCGAGCGGATCGCGCCGGTGGTGATCCTCACCGCGTTCTCGCAGCGCGAGCTGGTGCAGCGGGCCACCGAGGCGGGTGCGATGGCGTACCTGGTCAAGCCGTTCACCAAGACGGACCTGGCGCCGGCGATCGAGATGGCGGTGAGCCGGTACACCGAGCTGCGGGCGCTGGAGGCCGAGGTCGCCGGGCTGCAGGATCGGCTGGAGACCCGCAAGATCGTCGATCGGGCCAAAGGGCTGCTGCAGGCGGCCAACGGGTGGACCGAGCCGGAGGCGTTCCGCTGGATTCAGAAGACCTCGATGGACCGCAGGCTGACCATGCGCGCGGTGGCCGAGGCGGTGCTGGCCGGGGCCGCGGGGGAGAGTCCCGCGAGGTCCGCCGGTGAGGCGGGGCCCAGGCCTTCGGGGGGCGGTAACGCCAGGCCCGCCGGGGGGAGTGACGCCGGGCCGCGCGGGTCCGCGGCCTCCGGTGGGGAGGGCGACGTGAACGCCAGGTCGAATGGTGGGAGCGGCCCGCGGCCCGGTGGTGCGGCGCAGGGTTGAGCCGCGCAGGCTGAGCGGCGCATATCGTCCGCAGGTGCGGTGACGGTCACTGTGCGTGATGGTCGCTGGTGATGACGGGGTTTCTTGGGCACGGAGCCGTAACGACTGAGTAACCCTTCTGTCCGGGGGTGCTGATCTGGCGAGGGTCATAGGTGTACGACATACCTGGCCCCCGAGTGACCGATATCTCCCCCTCGACGTCGGTGCCGGGGTTGGACTCGTACCCGATCCCTTCCGGATCCGGATGGAAAGGTTGGCACCTTGCGGCGCAACATGATGAGGGTCACCGGTGCGGTGGCGATGAGCGCGGTGCTGGCGCTCGGTGCCGTCGCCTGCGGCGGCGATGACGGCGGCAGCGGCGGTGGCGACGGCGACAGCGTCACCATCGGGTTCATGGGGGATCTCACCGGCGAGAACTCGGGCCTGGTGATTCCGCCCAAGCAGGGCGCCCAGCTGGCGATCGACCAGTACAACGCGAAGAACCCCAAGGTCAAGATCAACTTCAAGACCTATGACAGCCAGGGCAAGCCGGACCAGGCCAGCCCGCTGGTGCAGGGCGCGATCAAGAACGACAAGATCGTGGCGCTGATCGGGCCGGCGTTCTCGGGTGAGTCGCAGGCCACCGGGCCGATCCTGGAGGAGGCCGGGGTGCCGAGCGTGTCGCCGTCGGCGACCGACGTCACGCTGGCGCAGAAGGGCTGGAAGTTCTGGCACCGGGTGGTGGCCGACGACGCGGTGCAGGCCGCGGGCGCCGCCGAGTTCATCAGTGGCTCGCTGCAGGCCAAGAAGGTCTTCACCGTCCACGACAAGCAGGTCTACGGCAAGGGCCTGGCGGACGCGATCGCCAAGGCCGTGCAGGCCAAGGGCGCGCAGACCGGCACCGAGGGTGTGGACGACAAGGCCACCGACTACTCGTCCACGGTGAACAAGATCAAGCAGTTCAACCCGGACGTGGTGTACTACGGCGGCTACTACTCGGTGGCGGGGCGGCTGTTCAAGCAGCTGCGCGAGGCCGGGTACCAGGGCAAGGTGATGTCGGGCGACGGGTCGGTGGCGACCGGTCTGATCGACGGCGCGGGTGAGAAGAACGCGCAGGGCGCGCTGCTGTCGTGCGGGTGCATCATCGACGCGTCGGGCAAGAGCAGCAAGACGGCCGCGGACTTCGCCGCCGCCTACAAGCAGAAGTACAACGCCGACGTGGCGATCTACTCGGCGGAGGGTTACGACGCGGCGACCGCGCTGATCAAGGCGGTCGAGGCGGGCAAGACCGACTCCAAGTCGATCAACGAGTTCCTGAAGACCGTCAGCTTCGAGGGCGCGGGCAAGCAGATCAAGTTCGCGGAGAACGGTGCGCTGGCGACCCAGGACATCTTCATCTACGAGGTGAAGGACAAGACGATTCCGCTGCTGGGCAACAGCAAGGAGGCCAAGGCCACCAGCTGAGGCGGATGACGCCCTGCTCGGCCCGTGCCCTCGGCGAGGACGACTCGTGAGGGCGACATGTTGGCGTGGGAGCGGGAGTGCCACGAGCGCTCCCGCTCCCTTCCACAAAGGCTCCTAAGGTGTTCGAAGACTTCATCTCACAGTTCTGGCCGTCGACCATCGACGGCTTGGCGTTGGGCGCGATCTACGCGCTCGTCGCCCTCGGGTACACGATGGTCTACGGCGTGCTGCGGCTGATCAATTTCGCGCACGCGGAGATCTTCATGGTCGGTACGTTCGCCGCGCTGGGCACGGTGCAGTTGCTGGGCGTGTCGGAGGTCGGCGGCGTCGCGCTGATCGGCGTGGTGGCGCTGACGGCGCTGGTGGCGGCCGTGGTGTCCGGCGGCGGGGCGATGCTGCTGGAGCTGGTGGCGTACCGGCCGTTGCGCAAGAAGGGGGCGTCGCGGCTGGCGGCGCTGATCTCGGCGATCGGTGCGTCGATCTTCCTGCAGCAGCTGTTCGCGACGCTGGTGGTCCCGGCGGTGTTCGGCACCTCGAAGGAGGGCGGGCGGCTGCCGGTGGACGAGCACTTCGTGTCGCGCAGCAACGTCATCGACGTGGGGCCGATCCAGGTCAGCAGCGACAAGTTGATCATCTTCGTCGGAGCGATCCTGATGATGGTGGCGCTGGACCAGTTCGTGAACCGCACGCGGTTGGGCCGGGGCATCCGGTCGACGGCGCAGGACCCGGAGACGGCGGTGTTGATGGGTGTCAACATCGACCGGGTGGTGTCGGTGACGTTCCTGGTGGGCGGCGCGATGGCGGGTGTCGCGGCGGCGCTGTACTTCCTGCGGTTCGAGCAGGCGTGGTACTTCACGGGGTTCCTGCTGGGCATCAAGGCGTTCACGGCTGCGGTGCTGGGCGGTATCGGGAACATCCGCGGGGCGCTGGTCGGCGGTTTCGCGCTCGGGCTGTTCGAGATGTACGGTTCGAGCCTGTTCGGGTCGGAGTGGCGGGACGTCGTGGCGTTCTCGGTGCTGATCCTTGTCCTCATGTTCCGTCCCACCGGCATTCTCGGTGAGTCTCTTCAGCAGGCGCGCGCATGAACCTGACAAAGAACCTCAAGGGCAATGGCGGGTCGCGGGCCGGGAGGCTGTCGCTGGACCCGGTGCGGGACTGGTGGGCGTCGGCGCCCGGCGGGGTGCGCTGGACGGTGTACCTGCTGCTGGTGGTCGGGGCGCTGGTGCTGCCGAGCGAGTCGATCGGGTCGTTCATGGCGCCGGGCGGCAGCGACTGGCCGACGATGCTGAGCGACCAGATCGGCATCTACGTGCTGCTGGCGCTGGGGCTGAACGTGGTGGTCGGCATGGCCGGCCTGCTCGACCTGGGGTATGTGGCGTTCTACGCCGTGGGCGGGTACACGATCGGCATCTTCGCGTCCAAGTACGGGTGGAGTTTCTGGGAGACGCTGGTCCTGGCGATTCTGCTGGCGGCGCTGTCGGGGGTGATCCTTGGGGCGCCGACGCTGCGGCTGCGCGGTGACTATCTGGCGATCGTGACGCTGGGGTTCGGTGAGATCGTCAAGCAGACGGCGGCCAACAGCGACTACGTCAACGGGCCGCGGGGCATCCAGGGGATTCCGCATCCGCCGTCGCTGTCGGAGTTCGAGATCCTCGGTGTGCAGCCGCTGAAGTACGGGCTGCTGGACTCGCGGCCGTACTACTACCTGCTGGTGTTCTTCATCGTCCTGACGATCATCTTCATCAAGCGGATGGAGAACAGCCGGGTGGGCCGGTCGTGGGCGGCGATCCGGGAGGACGAGGACGCGGCTGAGCTGATGGGCGTGCCGACGTTCCGGTTCAAGCTGGCGGCGTTCGCGATCGGCGCGGCGATCGGCGGCAGCGGCGGCGTGGTGTTCGCGGCCAAGCAGACGTCGATCAACCCGGAGAACTTCGTGTTCCTGGTGTCGGCGCTGATCCTGGCGTCGGTGGTGCTGGGCGGCTCGGGCAACATCCCGGGTGTGATCCTGGGCGCGTTCATGCTGGCGTGGCTGCCGGAGCGGTTCCGGGAGCTGCAGGACTACCGGATGCTGCTGTTCGGTGCGGCGCTGGTGGTGATGATGGTGTTCCGTCCGGAGGGCCTGTGGCCGTCGCGGCGCCGTAAGGCGGAGCTGGAGGAGGGCACCGGCGGAATGGGCAGCATGGGCGCCGAGGTCGCGGGTCCGGCCACCGCGGGCGCGGGTGTCGCGGGCAAGGCCGCGGAGGTGGAGAAGTGAGCGAGGCTTCGCAGGGCGCCGTGGCCGCGGGGAAGCCGGCGGGCACGCCGGTGCTGGAGCTGCAGGACGTGACGATGCGCTTCGGCGGCGTCGTGGCGTTGAACAAGGTGGCGTTGCGGATCGACAAGGGGGAGATCTTCGCCCTGATCGGTCCGAACGGCGCGGGGAAGACCACGGTGTTCAACGTCACGACCGGGGTGTACCGGCCGAGCGAGGGGCGCGTGGTGTTCGACGGCACGCGCATCGACGGCAAGAAGCGGTTCACGGTCACCAAGCTGGGGGTGGCGCGGACGTTCCAGAACGTGCGGCTGTTCCACAACATGACGGCGTTGGAGAACGTCATGGTGGGGGCGGACGCGCATCACCGCACCGGGTTCGTGGGCGCGGGGCTGGGGTTGCCGTGGCATCGGCGTGAGGAGCGCGAGGGGCGGGCCAAGGCGCGGGAGCTGCTGGAGTTCGTGGGCATTCCGCACCGGGGCGACGAGGCGGCCAAGAACCTGCCGTACGGCGACCAGCGGCGGCTGGAGATCGCGCGGGCGCTGGCGACCGATCCGAAGCTGCTGCTGCTGGACGAGCCGGCCGCGGGCATGAACCCGGCGGAGAAGATCGAGCTGCAGGAGCTGATCCGCAAGATCCGCGATTCGGGCCGGACGGTGCTGCTGATCGAGCACGACATGGGCCTGGTCATGGGGATCAGCGACCGGATCGCGGTGCTGGACTTCGGTCAGAAGATCGCCGAGGGCCTGCCCGCGGAGGTGCAGAACGACCCGCGGGTCATCGAGGCGTACCTGGGAGCCGCAGCCGATGCTTCTTGAGATTTCCGACATCCACGTCCACTACGGCAAGATCGCCGCGCTGAAGGGCGTGTCGGCGGAGGTGGACCAGGGCGAGATCGTCACGCTGATCGGCGCCAACGGTGCCGGGAAGACGACGACGCTGAAGACGATCTCCGGGTTGCGGCCGTTGTCGGCGGGCCGGATCGTGTTCGACGGGCAGGACATCAGCCGGATGCCGGGGCACAAGCGGGTGCTGGCGGGCATCGGGCAGGCTCCGGAGGGGCGGGGCATCTTCCCCGGCATGACGGTGGAGGAGAACCTGCTGATGGGCGCGTACGCCCGTAAGGGCGATGTGTCCAAGGAGCTGAAGGAGGTGTACGAGCTGTTCCCGCGGCTGGCCGAGCGCAAGGGCCAGGCGGGCGGCACGATGTCGGGCGGCGAGCAGCAGATGCTGGCGATCGGGCGGGCGATGATGGCCGACCCGAAGGTGCTGTTGCTGGACGAGCCGTCGATGGGGCTGGCGCCGCTGCTGGTGCAGCAGATCTTCTCGATCATCCAGGAGATCAACCGGCGGGGCTGCACGGTGCTGCTGGTGGAGCAGAACGCGCAGCAGGCGTTGCAGATCGCGCACCGTGCGTACGTGCTGGAGACGGGGCGGGTGGTCAAGTCCGCCGCCGCCCACGACCTGCTGGACGACCCCGAGGTCAGGGCCGCCTATCTGGGCGGTGACCTGGGTGAGGCGGCCGCGTCGCCGGCTGCGGAGCGGGTGCCCGAGCCGCGCTCGGGTGAGGACGCCGCCGCCGCCGCGGACGACACCGTCGTCGACGACGACGCCCGCAAGGACTGACCTGCTGCTGGTCCTGCCGCCCCCCGGCCCGGGTTCGCCCGGTGCCCGGGGGGCGGTCTGCGTTGTCAGGTCAGGGGGATGTCGGCGGGCGGTGGTTCGCTGACGGCGCCGACCGGTGGTGAGCCGAGGATGCGCAGGGCGGTGACGCGGGCCTGGCCGGGCAGGTCGTACCAGAGGTCGAACTCGACCCGTACGCCCGCGCCGATCGACAGCTTCTCGGGCTGCCGCTTGACCATGATCGCGTTGACGTCGGGGGAGTGGGTGCGTCCGTCGGCGGTGACCAGCAGTTGCCGCCAGGTGTCGAAGAGCTGGATGTCGCGGCCGCGGTTCTCGGCGAGGACCCGCACCCGCGCGTACCGGCCCTTGGGCTTCATCTCGGCGTGGGTGCCGAGGATCTCGTGTATGCCGTCGCGGAAGCCGAGGGCGGTGACCTCCAGGTCGGCGCTGCGGGCCCGCCTGGCGTGCAGGGGCGTCTCGCTCTCCCGGACGGGGCGTGGCGCCAGCTCGTAGGAGGGCGTGGCCGCGTGGGCGGGACGGGAGTCGTCCGAGCACCCCGCGACCCCCGCCAGCCCCACCAGGACGAGCGCGGCGCCCGGCACGACGGCACGTAGACGCATGGGCCGAACGTACGACCGCGCAACGGACGCGGGAACGCCCCCGGCCGTTTCGCGACCGAACCGCAACCACCGACCCCCACTGACCGGTGTCGCCCCCCCGGGGCCGTCAGAGGCGCTCCCTGGCGAGGCGTGGACCAGCGCCCGCGTTGTCGGCGGGCACGCTGCTCTCAGGTTTGGCGGGGGTTCCAGGGGGTCGTCCCCCTGGGAGACAAGACGAGGAGCAGCGGCCCGCGTTGTCGGCGGGCACGCTGCTCCCAGGTTTGGCGGGGGTTCCAGGGGGTCGTCCCCCTGGGAGACAAGACGAGGAGCAGCGGCCCGCGTTGTCGGCGGGCACACTGCTCCCAGGTTTGGCGGGGGTTCCAGGGGGTCGTCCCCCTGGGAGACAAGACGAGGAGCAGCGGCCCGCGTTCTCCGCGGGCACACTGCTCCCAGGTCCGAGGTCTGAGGCCCGAGATCACCTTTGGGGCCGTACGGGTCTTCCCCGGAAGCGTACGTTGTCTACTCAGTGATCTCGGGCCGTTCCAATCAACGTTACCGATCAGACGCCTTCGTCCGCAAAGGAACCGCCGTTCCGGGGGAGGCGTTCCCGCGGGCGATCGGTCATCCGGTGGGCAGTTGCGGCACCGGGTTCGCGCCGTCGGCGGGGGGACGGTCGCGGAGCATGCAGGTCAGGCGGGCGGTGCAGACCCGGCGGCCGTCCTCGTCGGTGATCACGATGTCGTAGGTGGCGAGGCTGCGTCCCGCGTGCAGCTTCGTCGCGACGCCGGTGACGTACCCGTCGGTGGCCGACCGGTGGTGGGTGGCGTTGATCTCGATGCCGACGGCGACGCGGTCGCGACCGGCGTGCAGCGCGGCGCCCGTCGAGCCGAGCGACTCGGCCAGCACGCAGGAGGCCCCGCCGTGCAGCAGCCCGTACGGCTGGGTGTTGCCCTTGACCGGCATGCGCCCCACCACCCGTTCGGCCGTGGCCTCGAGGATCTCCACCCCCATGGCCCTCGGCAGGTGGCCCTGGGCCACGCCGTTGAGCAGTTCGACGAGCTCCTGCTGGTCGTCCGTCATCGAGCCTCCCTCAAACCGTCGTACGCGCAGACTAGAGTCAAGCTGTGGCGACACAAGCATCGACCCCTGACAAGCAGCACGACCGGCTCCTCCTGCTCGACGGCCACTCGCTGGCCTACCGGGCGTTCTTCGCCCTGCCGGTGGAGAACTTCAACACCACCGACGGGCAGCCCACCAACGCGGTGTACGGCTTCACCTCGATGTTGATCAACGTGCTGCGCGACGAGCAGCCCACCCACATCGCGGTGGCGTTCGACCGGTCCGAGCCCACGTTCCGGCACGAGCAGTACGTGGAGTACAAGGCGGGCCGGCAGAAGACGCCCGACGAGTTCCGCAGCCAGGTCAGCCTGATCTTCGAAGTGCTGGACGCGCTGCGCATCCCGCGGCTGTCGGTGGCCGGGTACGAGGCCGACGACATCATCGCCACGCTGGCCACCCAGGCCACCGCCGCGGGCATGCGGACGCTGGTGGTCACCGGCGACCGGGACGCCTTCCAGCTCGTCGACGAGAACGTCACGGTCCTGTACCCGGTGCGCGGGGTGTCGGAGCTGACCCGCTACGACCCGGCCGCGGTGGAGCAGCGCTACGGGGTGCCGCCCGAGCGGTACCGCGAGCTGGCCGCGCTGGTGGGGGAGAGCAGCGACAACCTGCCGGGCGTGCCCGGCGTCGGTCCCAAGACCGCGGCCAAGTGGCTCACCAAGTACGGCGACCTGGACACCCTGGTCGCGCGCGTGGACGAGATCAAGGGCAAGGCGGGCGACAGCCTGCGCGAGCACCTCGGCCAGGTGCTGCGCAACCAGCAGATCAACAAGCTCGACTGCGAGGTCGGCCTGGAGCTGACCCCGCCGCAGCTGACCATGGGCCGCTGGGACCGCGACGAGATCCACACCCTGTTCGACTCGTTGCAGTTCCGGGTGCTGCGCGAGCGGCTGTACGCCACGCTGTCGGCGGTGGAGCCCGAGGCCGACGAGGGCTTCGAGGTGGAGCTGACCGAGCTGGCGCCGGGCGCGCTGGGGTCGTGGCTGGCCGAGCACGCCTCCGGCGCCGACCGCACCGGCCTGGCGGTGTCCGGTTCGTGGGGCCGCGGCACCGGCGAGGTCACGGCGCTGGCGCTGGCGTCCCCCAAGGGCCCGGCGGTGCACCTGGACCCGGCCGAGCTGATCGAGGACGACGAGCGCGCTCTGGCCGCGTGGCTGGCCGACGCGTCCCGTCCCAAGGCGATCCACGACGCCAAGGGCCCGATGCTGGCGCTGGCCGCCCGTGGACTGTCGCTGGCCGGGGTCACCAGCGACACCGCCCTGGCCGCGTATCTGGCCCTGCCGGGGCAGCGCACGTTCGACCTGGCCGACCTGGTGCTGCGCTACCTGCACCGTGAGCTGCGCGACGAGTCCGACGACTCCGGGCAGCTGACCCTGGACGGCTCCGGTGAGGCCGAGGCCGCCCGCGACCTGGCCGTGCGCGCCCGTGCCGTCGCCGAACTCGCCGACGCCCTCGACCGCGACCTGGAGCGGCGCGGCGCCACCCGGCTGCTGCGCGAGGTCGAGCTGCCCCTGGTCGGTGTGCTGGCCGAGATGGAACGCGCGGGCATCGCCGTGGACGCCGGGCACCTGGCGGCGCTGTCGTCCTCGCTGGGCGGCCAGGTCAAGGAGGTCGAGCAGCTGGCGCACACCGCCGTCGGCCACGAGTTCAACCTGGGTTCGCCCAAGCAGGTGCAGCAGGTGCTGTTCGACGAGCTGAACCTGCCCAAGACCAAGCGCACCAAGACCGGCTACACCACCGACTCCGAGGCTCTGACGAACCTGCTGGCCAAGGAGGGGCACCCCGTCCTGGAGCACATCCTGCGCTGGCGCGAGGTGGCCAAGCTCAAGAGCATCGTCGACTCGCTGATCCCGATGGCCGACGACGCCGGGCGCATCCACACCACCTTCAACCAGATGATCGCCGCCACCGGGCGGCTGTCGTCCACCGACCCGAACCTGCAGAACATCCCGATCCGCACCGCCGAGGGCCGGCAGATCCGCGAGGCGTTCGTCGTCGGCGAGGGCTACGAGTGCCTGCTCACCGCCGACTACAGCCAGATCGAGCTGCGGATCATGGCGCACCTGTCGGAGGACGAGGCGCTGCTGGAGGCGTTCCGCCAGCGCGCCGACTTCCACACCATCACCGCCTCCCGCGTGTTCGGCCTGCCGCCCGAGGAGATCGACTCGGAGCTGCGCGCCCGGATCAAGGCGATGAACTACGGCCTGGCCTACGGCCTGTCGGCGTACGGGCTGTCGCAGCAGCTGCGCATTTCGGCCGACGAGGCCCGCGAGCTGATGGAGGAGTACTTCCAGCAGTTCGGCGGCGTCCGCGAGTACCTGCGCGAGGTGGTGGCCCGCGCCCGCCACGACGGCTACACCGAGACCATCCTCGGCCGCCGCCGCTACCTGCCCGACCTGACGTCCGACAACCGGCAGCGCCGCGAGATGGCCGAGCGCATGGCTCTCAACGCCCCGATCCAGGGCTCGGCCGCCGACATCATCAAGGTCGCCAGCCTCAACGTCGACCGCGCCCTGCGCGAGCACGGGCTGCGCTCGCGCATGCTCCTGCAGGTCCACGACGAACTGGTCTTCGAGGTCGCCGCGGGCGAGCTCGACCGCCTCCAGGAGCTCATCCGCGAGCAGATGGTCGGCGCCTACGACCTGCGCGCCCCCCTGGACGTCTCCATGGGCACCGGCCGCACCTGGCAGGACGCCGCCCACTGACCCGGCGCCCCCGCCCCGCCCCGCCCCGCTCCGTCCGCCCTGCGCGCTGAACTGCCTCGGCAGGCGAGCGCGCCCTCGACCGGGCGCAGCGGCCGGAATTCCGCCGGGACCGCCGAGTCACCCTGTGCGCCAGCCGCCCCGGCATGCCGCCCTGGCTTGCCGAGTGGTGGGAGCAGGCGAGGCGACACGCGGGGGCGGGGCGGTGATCTTCGTTGCGCTGGCGACATTTTGTGATCGGCTGACTTCGGTCGGCGATCAAGGCGGATCAGAGGGGTATTCGGGAAGGCGCGTACATCTCAGCAGGGCGGGGCCGCCGGGGCGGGCGTCAGAGTTACCGGCATGTCGGGTTGGCGGGTCTCTGTCCGTCGCGGACGGAGGAGCCGTACGCTTTCCCTGGCCGCGTTCCGTGGGCCGTTGGAGGGGTCGTGCCGCTTCTTCACAAGATCGCCGGTGTGGTGATCGTCTGTGCCGTGATCATGGGGCTCGTCCTCCCGCGGGACGAGCGCGGGTCCGAGCCGGAGCGCGAGGCGGCGCGGGCCGGGGCGCAGACCAAGTCCGAGAACGAGGCGGACAAGGACACCCCGGCGAGACCGGCGCGGCAGGGGCGCACGACGCACGCGCGGCCCTCGCCCTCGGTGACGGTGATCGCGCAGGCGCGTCCGGAGGTGGCGCGGATCCGGGCCAACGAGCTCGGGCAGATTCCGGTGCTGATGTATCACCGGATCGTAAAAAAGCCGGAAATGTCGCTTGACCGGTCCGTCCAGGAGTTCCGGGACGAGATCACGCGGCTGGCCAAGTCCGGGTACGTCCCGATCACGGCCGGCGAGTTCGCGGCGGGGCGGGTCGACGTCCCGGCCGGGCGGCATCCGGTGGTGCTGACGTTTGACGACAGCACGCCCGGGCACTTCGCGCTGGACGCCCACGGCAACCCCGCGCCCGACACCGTCGTGTCGGTCCTGACCGAGGTGGCGCGGCAGTACCCCGGGTTCCGGCCGACGGCGACGTTCTACCTGAACAAGGATCCGTTCCAGCTGGGCGATCGCACGGGCGAGGGGCTCAAGTGGCTGGTGCAGCACGGGTTCGAGCTGGGCAACCACACCCTGTCGCACAAGAACCTGGCGCAGATGTCGCAGTCCGGTGTCGAGAAGGAGATCGGCGACATCGAGGGGCAGATCGTGTCGCTGGCCGGGGTGCACACCAAGACGCTGGCCTACCCGTTCGGGTCCGAGCCGAAGAAGGCCGCCTGGGCGCAGGCCAAGACGGGCTCCTACCGGTTCAACGGGGTCTTCCTGGCCGGGTGGCGGCCGTCGGAGTCCCCGTTCAGCAGGGACTTCGACTGGCGGCGCATCCCCCGGGTGCGGTCCGAGGGCAAGATCGCCGAGGACGACTGCAAGCGCTACTGCTCCATCGCCTGGCTCGACTGGTTGGACAAAAATCCCACGGAACGGTACATCTCTGATGGGGATCCGAATACCGTTTCGTTCCCCAGGGCCGCGGAAAGCAAGCTCGCCAGCCGGTTCCGGGTGTACGCCCGCGCCTACTGAGCGCCGCTCGTCCACCCCCTCCGATTGACCCCAGGCTGTGCGTCCCATATTCTGATCGCTGCGCTGTGGGCCTGCGCGTGTCTCGGACGGAGCAGGCTCGCGCTCGGTCAGGTCGTCGACATCGGTTCGGTATCACTGACGCGGCTCGCGCCGCGTCCCTTCCGGTCCTCGGCAGGGCGGAAATGGGCCCGCCGCGCATCCGTCAGACAACTACGCATGTCCGTATCCGGAGCCAGCCGACACATGACGAGCAGCACCGAGGCGACCTCGACCACTCCGCAGGTAGCGGTCAACGACATCGGGTCCGAGGATGCCTTCCTCGCCGCGATCGACGAGACCATCAAGTACTTCAACGACGGCGACATTGTGGAGGGGACGGTCGTCAAGGTCGATCGTGACGAGGTTCTCCTCGACATCGGCTACAAGACCGAGGGCGTCATCCCCTCCCGAGAGCTGTCCATCAAGCACGACGTCGACCCCAACGAGGTCGTCGCCGTGGGCGACCACGTCGAGGCCCTCGTCCTCCAGAAGGAGGACAAGGAGGGCCGCCTGATCCTGTCCAAGAAGCGCGCCCAGTACGAGCGCGCCTGGGGCACGATCGAGAAGATCAAGGACGAGGACGGTATCGTCACCGGTACCGTCATCGAGGTCGTCAAGGGCGGTCTCATTCTCGACATCGGCCTGCGCGGGTTCCTCCCCGCCTCGCTGGTCGAGATGCGCCGGGTGCGCGACCTGCAGCCCTACGTCGGCCGCGAACTCGAAGCCAAGATCATCGAGCTGGACAAGAACCGCAACAACGTGGTCCTGTCCCGCCGCGCCTGGCTTGAGCAGACCCAGAGCGAGGTCCGCCAGACGTTCCTCAACACCCTGCAGAAGGGCCAGGTCCGCAAGGGCGTGGTCTCCTCCATCGTCAACTTCGGCGCGTTCGTCGACCTGGGCGGCGTGGACGGCCTGGTGCACGTCTCCGAGCTGTCCTGGAAGCACATCGACCACCCGTCGGAGGTCGTCGAGGTCGGCCAGGACGTCACCGTCGAGGTCCTCGACGTCGACATGGAGCGCGAGCGGGTCTCCCTGTCGCTCAAGGCGACCCAGGAGGACCCCTGGCAGCAGTTCGCCCGCACCCACCAGATCGGGCAGGTCGTGCCGGGCCGCGTCACCAAGCTGGTGCCGTTCGGCGCGTTCGTCCGCGTCGAGGAGGGCATCGAGGGCCTGGTGCACATCTCCGAGCTGGCCGAGCGCCACGTGGAGATTCCCGAGCAGGTGGTCCAGGTCGGCGACGAGATCTTCGTGAAGATCATCGACATCGACCTCGACCGGCGCCGCATCAGCCTGTCGCTCAAGCAGGCCAACGAGGGCGCCGTGGGCATCGAGGAAGAGGACTTCGACCCCACCCTCTACGGCATGCCCGCCGAGTACGACGAGCAGGGCAACTACAAGTACCCCGAGGGCTTCGACCCGGAGACCGGGGAGTGGCTGCCCGGCTACGAGCAGCAGCGGGAGACGTGGGAGCGCCAGTACGCCGAGGCGCGCGCCCGCTTCGAGGCGCACCGCCGCCAGATCGAGGAGGCCCGCAAGGCCGAGGCGGAGGCCGAGGGCGGCAGCGTCGGCGGCGACACCTCCTACTCCGGCGGTGAGAGCGAGTCCGGCGGCGCCCTGGCCACCGACGAGGCCCTCGCCGCTCTGCGCGAGAAGCTCTCGGGCGGCCAGTAGGCGGCGCCCCGTTCAGGGCCCGCACGTCGCGCCCTGAACGGCTCGTGACAGCCGGTCCGGGACGAGGTTCCAGGGGACACCCCCGGGAACCACGTCCCGGACCGACGCCTGCCTCTGCCAGCGCAGCCTGCCCTGCGGTCGGCTGCCCCGGCCAGCACGATCAGGGCCCGGCTATGGAGCCCAAAGGCCGGCTCAGGGCCACCCGTAACGCCACACGCCCTTCGCGGCACCTGCCCGTGGACGTGTGCGCAAGGAGCCTCTGAACCCCAGGTCGAGGTGCTCCGATCACCGGCGCCCTGCCCGCGCCGTGGGCCCGCCCACAGGCGGAGTCGAGGGTGTCACTCCGTTCACCCCGCTACACGTCCTCGCGGCAGCCCGCCCGTGGACGCGTCGAGGTCCGCCGACTGAAACCGTCGGCTCAAATCGCCTCGAACGCCCCGCCACGCGTGCCTGGCTCCCGCCTCCTGCTGATGTCTCGCAGAAGCTGCGGAATCAGCCTAGGGACCCCTGGGGCTCATCGGGTTGGCGTCGCTGCACGTATCGTCGCGTCGCCATGCCGGTGGACGTGACACACGTCGCCGGCCAGCACCCCCCCGGCTCAACTGCCTCGAGCACTCGCACTGTGCGTGCATGGCTGGCGGTTCCCCCGCGGGTGACCGCTCGTAGACGCTTCGGAATCCGGCTAGGGAACCGAGGTCCTCACGAGGCCGCCGTCACCCGCTGCACGCGTCCTCGCCATGCCGATGGACGGGTGCCCCTGGCTGCAGTTCTCTTGACCGCTCGCACTATGCACGCCGGGATCGCCGTGGCTGCGGCTGATGTCTCGGGTTCGGGTTGCAGGCGTCCGGTTAGCTTGCGGGTGCAGGGGGCTGCCGTCACGTGCTGCATGCGTCTTGCGGCGTGCCGGCGGACGTGTTGCTGGGGCGGTGCCCGGTACCTGCTGGCTCGCTGTGCGCGCTGTGACTGCCTGGTTCGCCGTTCGCTGCGGGCGATGGGCGTACGTGCTGTCGGCATCCGGCCAGGGGTTGCTGGGGGTTTAGGAACGCCGTCATTTGCCGCATGTGTGCTTGTCGCGGCTCGCCCGTGGGTGTGCTGCCCGGGGTGCTCACTGGAACCGCTGGTGTGTGCTGGCTTTCCTGTGGGAGATGGCGCGTCGGTGCTTGCTGGCATCGAATTGGCTTCTGGGCTCAGGGGCGTCATGTGGCTGCCTTGTGGCGGTTCACCCGTAGGTGATGGTGGGCGCTGGCTGGAACTCCTGGTGCGCACCGGCTCGCTTGTTCGCGTCGTGCGCGCGTGGTTCGCCGTTGTCTGCGGGTGATGGCGCGTCGGTTCTGTCAGCGTTCCGGGCTCAAGGGGTTGCCGTCTCTTGCTGCACGAGTCCTTGCGGTGGCATGCCGGGGGACGGGGGGCGGAGGCGCTGCTTGGAGCTGCTGGTACCTGCTGGTTCGCCTGTTCGCGTTGTGCGTGCCTGGTTCGCCGTTGTCTGCGGGGGATGGTGCATACGTGCTGTCGGGTGGTTGTTGAAACGGCTGGTGTGTGATGGCTCTCATGTGTGTGGTGGCGCGTTGGTGCTGTCGGCATGGGCTGCTGGGGCCTCAGGGGGCCGTTGTGCGCTGGGTGTGGCCACGTGGGGCTGCTCCGTGGATGTTGTTGCGGGGTAGCCGGTGGGTTTTTTAGGCAGGCTGTTTGGGATGCCGTCGTGTACGTGCGGCTGCTTTCTTGGAGGGGCTGCTGTTGGTGTGTTTGTGCTGGAGGTTGTTCCAGGTGGGCGCTCGGTTTGGGGTGGCTGTGGCCGTCGCGCTCCGGGAGGGGCGGGGTGGGCGGTGTGGTGAATTTTGGGGAGTCGTAGCGGCGCGGGGCGGTCGGCGGGTCATAGGATCAACGGCCGGAGGTGCGGTTCGTGGATCGGCCTTCGGCCGTGATCCTTGTGGCGCCCGCCGGACCCCTCCGGTCCCCGTCGGCGGCCCGCCCGCTCGTCCCGCCCGTTTCCTGCTCGTCCCCGGGGAGCACACGTTCAATTGGCCAGCACAGAGGTAGGCACCCGGACCGGCGGCCCCGCGCAGGCCGGTCCCTCGATCGTCCCGCAGGGTCCGGCGCGGCTGGTGCTGATCGCCGTCACCGTCGCCGTGCTCGCGCAGACCCTGCGCTTCTCGCTGCCCCAGTTCGACCACTTCGCCGACTCCGCCGGCGCCGGCGTGGCCGGTGCGGCCGTGCTGGCGGTGTTCCTGGCGGGGTTCGCCGGGCCGCTGGTGCGCCGGGCCGCCGGGCCGCGCGGGCTGCTGCTGGCCGGGGTCGGCGGGCTGCTGGCGGTGCGGCTGGTCGCCGAGGCGATCGAGCCGCGCACGTGGCTGGCGTTCGTCGGCACCGCGATCGGCATGGTCGCGGTGGCGGCGTTGTACGAGGGGGCGCGCGGCCTGTCCGGTGTGGGATTCGCCACGGCCACGGTCGCGGGCCTGTCGGCCGACACCGCGGTGCGCATGGCGTTCGGCACCTGGGACCCGGTGTGGCGTCCCGGGGTGTGGCCGTGGCTGCCGTGCCTGGCGTTCGTGGGCCTGGGCGCCTACGCGCTGTACCGGGAACTGGCGTCCGGGCCGGTGGAGGCGCCGGGCATCTCCTGGCGGGACGCGCTGGGCGCCTCGGCGATCGGGCCGTTCCTGGCCCTGCAGACGCTGGTGCTGTCCAGCCCGGCGTTCGTGGCGTCGTCCGGGTGGCGGTCGCTGACCGTCGCGCACGTGGTGGTCGTCGTCGGGCAGGGGCTGGCGCTGGCGTTCCTGGCGTCGGGCCTGGCGGTGCGGGCGGTGCCGGGCGGCGTGTGCGTGCTGGGCGGCACCCTGCTGGGCGTCGGCGCGGGCGCGGTCGCCGGCACGTACGCGGTCAGCGGCATCGAGGTGGTGCCGGTGGTGATCGTCGGGCAGGTGCTGTCGGCGTGGCTGCTGGCGGTGGCGTGCCGCGCGCCGCTGCGCCGCGCCGGGACGGGCGGCCCGGTGTGGCGGATCGACGTGGGCGCCGCGCTCGGCGGGTTCCTCGTCGCGCTGATCCTCATCCCGTACCAGGTCAGCGCGATCGAGCCGCTGCCGGTGCCCAACAACGTGCTGCCCGGCCTGGCGGGGATCCTGCTGGGCGCGCTGGCGGCGATCGCGGCCGCGCGGGGCGGTCCGCTGCCGGCGCGGGCGCCGGTGCGGGCGCTGACCGCGGGGGCCGCCGCGCTGGTGCTGCTGCTCGGCACGCTGATCTACACGTTCACCACCCCGAACCGGGAGGCCGGCGCGGCGGCCCGGCCGGCCGGGCAGGTGCGGGTGCTGACCTACAACATCCACGACGCGGTCGACCAGGACGGCCGTCTCGACCCCGAGGGCATCGCGCGGGAGATCGAGCGGCAGCGCGTCGACGTGGTGCTGCTGCAGGAGGCCGGACGCGGGTCGCTGCTGTCGGGCACCACCGACGTGGGGGTGTGGCTGTCGCGCCGCCTCGGGATGAAGCTGCTGTGGGGGCCGGCCGCCGACGGGCAGTTCGGCAACGCGATCCTGACGTCGCTGCCGGTGCGCAGCTCGGGCACCGCGCGGATGGCCAAGGCCGACTGGTCGCAGATCCGCGGGTACGTGTGGGCGCGGCTGGCGGTAGGCGGCACGACGATGGACGTGTGGTCCACGCACCTGGAGGGCGGCGCCGACCAGGACGCCGAACGGGTCCGCGAGGTCGCCACGCTGCTGCGGGCGTGGGGCGGCGCCCCCCGCACGATCATCGGCGGGGACTTCAACGGCGGGCCGGGCAGCCCGGCGATCAGCAGGATGCTGGACGGCACCGAACTGCGCAGCGCCGCGTTCGGCGGCGACCCGTCGCCGACCACGGCGCGCGGCGAGCGGGTCGACTGGGTCTTCGGCACCGACGACCTGACGTTCTCCGACTACCAGGTGGTGCGGTCGCGGGCGTCGGACCACTATCCCGTCGTGGTGACCGTCCGGATCGGGCGGTGAGCCGGACAGCGTCCCGCGCCCCCGCTAGGGTCGGCCCATGGACGAGCCGCAGGTCGTGATCGAGCGGGCCGGGCCCGCGGACGCCGGGGAGATCCTCACCGTGCAGCGCGCGGCCTACCTCGCCGAGGCGCAGCTGTACGGCGACCCGTTCATCCCCCCGCTGGTGGAGTCGCTGGAGCAGCTGCGCGCGGTGCTCGGCGGTGACGCGGTGGTGCTGAAGGCGGTGGCCGGGCACCGCCTGGTGGGGGCGGTGCGGGCGCAGTTCAGCGAGCACACCTGCCTGATCGGGCGGCTGGTCGTCGCGCCGGACGCGCAGGGCCGCGGGATCGGCGGGCGGCTGCTGGCGGCGCTGGAGGAGCGGGTCGCGGGCCGCGCCGACGCGTGCGTGCTGTTCACCGGCCATCTCAGCGAGGGCAACCTGCGGCTGTACCGGCGGGTCGGCTACAGGGAGACGCACCGCGAGCGCGTCGCGGCCCATCTGACGCTGGTGCACATGCGCAAGGACCTGGTGCCCGCGACGGCCGCCGGCTGACCCCGCTCCCTGGGCCGCTGATCGAGCGGTCGTTAGGGTGGGGGCGTGCTGAAGGTGGGACTGACCGGCGGGATCGGATCGGGCAAGAGCGAGGTGTCGGCGCGGCTCGCCGCGCACGGCGCGATGATCATCGACGCGGACCGGATCGCCCGGGAGGTGGTCGAGCCCGGCACCCCCGGGCTGGCGGCGGTGGTGGAGGAGTTCGGCGCGCAGGTGCTGCGGCCGGACGGCGCGCTGGACCGCGAGCGGCTGGGCTCGATCGTGTTCTCCGACGCGGACCGGCTGGCCGCGCTGAACGCGATCGTCCATCCCCTGGTGGGGGAGCGGGTGGCGGAGCTGATGGAGACCGCCCCCGAGGACGCCGTGGTGGTGTACGACGTGCCGTTGCTGGCCGAGAACGGCCTGGCGGGCATGTACGACGTGGTGGTGGTCGTGGACGCCCCCGTGGAGACGCAGATCCGGCGGCTGGTGGAACGCCGCGGGATGACCGAGGAGGAGGCGCGGGCGCGGATCGCCGCCCAGGCCACCCGTGAGCAGCGTCGCGCGCTCGCCCACCGCGTCATCGACAATTCCGGGAGCCTGGACGAGCTGCGGACCCAGGCCGACGCGCTGTGGGACGAGCTGACCCGCCGCGCCCACGCCGCCCCGGCGGGGTGAGCGCGATGCGGGTCTCGTGGGCGACCGACCAGGGCAGCCCCGCACGGCGCAATGAGGACTTCGTGGCCGCCGCCCCGGGCGCGGTGGTGGTGCTGGACGGCTGCGGCCTTCCCCTGGGCACCGACCTGGGGTGCGTGCACGGCACCGCCTGGTACGCCCGTTCGCTGGGCACGCGGCTGCTGGCCCGCCTGCTGGACGGGGTGAACGAGGCGCCGCAGGCCGGGCCGCCGGTCGGCCCGCCGGAGGGGGCGCACCGTCCCGCGGGCAGGCCGCTGGTGGGGCGCCTGGCCGGGGCGATCGCCGACGTGGCGGCGTCGCACCGCGCCACCTGCGATCTTCGTCATCCGGCCACGCCCGCGGCGACCGTGCTGGCGCTGCGGGTGCGCGGAGACCTCCTGGACTATCTGGTGCTCGCCGACTCGACCCTTCTGCTGGACGGCCCAGACGGCCTTCAGACAGTCACAGGCGGCCATGTGTACGCCGCCGCGGACCCGGCGGCCGCCGGGCACGCCATCACCGGCACGGTGCCGCTGAGGGACGTACGGCGGGTGCTGCTGCTGACCGACGGCGCCACCCGCCTGGCCGACCTGTTCGGCGTCACCGGCTGGGCCGGGCTCGTGGAGATCGTCGAGGGGCAGGGCCCGGCGGCGCTGGTCGCCCGGACCCGGGAGGTGGAGCACACCGATCCCCGGGCCGTCCGCTGGCCGCGCAGCAAGCCGCACGACGACGCCACGGTCGCCTACTGCACGTTCCGGTAAGGGGACCTGGACCCCGTCGCGGGCCCCGGGCCCGTGGCGGGGTCAGAACTCCGCGTCCAGGGGGATCTGGCGGACCTCGGGGAGGTAGGCGTCGAGCTCCCCCGGCTCGAAGCGGCACATGCCGACGGCGTACCAGAACTCCGAGGTGGCGTCGCCCTCCCACTTGTAGCGGCCGGACGGCGTCAGGGCGGCCCATCCGGCGGGCAGCCCCAGCAGGGTCGCGCGGCGGGCCGGTGCGGCGGGGTCGGACACGTCCCACAGGATGATGGCGCCGTCGTCGCCCGCGCTGGCCAGCAGGGTGCCGTCGGGGGAGAACGACAGTGACCACACACGCCGGGTGTGGCCGGTGAGGGTGTGCAGGGTGCGTCCGTCACGCGGGTCCCACAGCCGCACCACCAGATCGTCTCCGGCGGTGGCCAGGAGGGTTCCGCCGGGGTGGAAGGCGGCGGACCACAGCCGTCCGGTGTGGCCGGTGAGGACGCGGCGGGCCTGGCCCGAGCGCGGGTCCCACAGCCAGGCGGCGCCGTCGTTGCCGGCGCTGACGAGGGTGTCGCCGGTGGCGTCGAACTGCACCCGGTAGACGCGGTCGGTGTGGCCGCGCAGCGTGGTGACGCATTCGCCGGTGCGGGCGTCCCAGAGGCGGACGAGGCTGTCGTCGCAGCCGGTGGCGACCAGGCGGCCGTCGGGGGAGAAGTCGATCGAGCGCACCCGGCCGCGGTGGTCGGCCAGGTTGACGGTCTCGCGGCCGGTGGTCCAGTACCACAGGCGTACGCTGTCGTCGTCGTTGGCGGTGGCCAGCACGTCCCCGTCTGGGCTGAACGCCTGCGCCCACACGTGGTCGGTCTCGGCGTTGAGTTCGCGTTCGAACACCCCCGTGCCGGCCTGCCACAGGTGGACGCCGCCGTCGTTGGTGGCGGTGGCCAGTTGCGTCCCGGCGGGGTTGAACGCGGCGGAGGTGAGGTTGTCGGCGGCGCCGCGCAGCTCCCGCACCAGGCGTCCGGTGCGCGGCTCCCACAGCCGTACCAGGCCGTCGTTGCCGCTGGAGGCCAGCAGACCGCCGTCGGGGGAGAAGCACACGCCGGTGACGCGGCGGCCGTGTCCGCGCAGCACGACCCTGCACTGCCCCGTCTCGGCGTCCCACAGGCGGGCGGTGCCGTCGTTGCTGCTGGTGGCGAGCTGGGATCCGTCGGGACGGAACGCGAACGGCCACACCGCCCCGCGGTGCCCGGCCAGTTCCACGCGCAGCTGCCCGGTGTCGGGGTCCCAGAGGCGTACGGCCCCGGCGCTGTCGGCGGTGGCCAGGCGTCCCCCGTCGGGGCTGAAGGTCGCCTGGTAGATGGCGCCGCCGTGGCCGGTGAGGGTGCGGTGGTGGCGTCCGTTCCGCCACAGCCGTACGGAACGGTCGGTGTCGCCGGTCACCATCAGGTCGCCGTCGGGGTGGAACGCGACGGCGTAGACGCGGCCCGTGTGGCCCACCAGTTCGTGCTGGATCTCCCCGGTGTGGATGTCCCACAGCCGGACCACGCCCGCTTCGTCGCCCGCCGCCAGGAGTGAGCCCCCCGGGTGGAACACCGCCCGGTAGACGGCGCCACGGTGGCCGGTGAGCGTGCGTTGCAGTTCCCCTGTCGTCAGGTCCCAGACGCGCAGGACGCCCCCCGCGTCGCCCGTCACCATCACGGTTCCGGTGGGGTCGAACACCGCGGTGTAGACGGGCGCGGTGTGGCCGGGCAGCTCGTGGCGTTTCTCGCCGGTGGCGCAGTCCCACAGGCGGATGGTGCCGTCGGCCGCCCCCGCCGCCAGGAGCACGCCCCGGTAGGGGCCGTCGGCGCCGGGACGGGGCGGGCCGACGACGACGGGCCACACCCCTTCCGGGTGCACGGTGAGCGTGTGCGCGCAGTGCCCCGTGGCGAGGTCCCACAGCCGTACGGAGCCGTCGGCCGAGCCGGTGGCCAGCAGGTTGCCGGTGGCGTCGAACGCGACCGCGTAGGTGCGGTCGCGGTGGCCCATGAGCGTGCGCAGGGGCGTGCCCGTCACCGCGTCGCACACCAGCACGCCGCCGTCCTCGCCCCCCACCGCCAGGATCGACCCGCCGGGGCTGTAGGCCAGCGGCTGCGGCAGCCTGCTGGTGGCGAAGTGGAACCCGTAGGGAACGCCGATCCCGGCGGGGGCGACCTGCAGGTCGACGGGGCGGCCCGGGGCGATGGCGGCCTCGCGCAGCTCGGGCGCCGACGCGACGCGTTCGGGCAGGGCCGCGTCGATGAGGGCGGCACGCGTCCAGCGGCTGCCGTCCACGGCCACGTCCCGCAGGTCGGCGCGGGCCAGCCGCGCCCGCGACAGGTCCGCGCCGCGCAGGTCCGCGCCGGTCAGCCGCGCCTCATCGAGCCGCGCCCCGGCCAGCGAGGCGTCCCGCAGCACCGCGCGCGACAGGTCGGCGCCGACCAGCTGCGCGTCGGTCAGATCCGCGCCGGTCAGGTCGACGCCCTGGAAGTCGCGGTAGGACAGGTCCTCGCCCGCCAGGCGGGCGCCGCGCAGGTCGGTGCGCGCGGACGTGCGCAGCCTGGTGGTGATCTTGATGGCGTTGGAGCGGGCCACGTCGTCGGCGTCGGCGTCCGCCAGCACCCCGACCGCCCACTCCTGGCACGCGCGCGTGTCGGCCAGGTCGCACAGGAAGTCGACGGTCAGCTGCGACAGCGCGCGGGTGACAAGCGCGCGCGGGGCCGCACCGCGGGCGAACTCGTCCGCGATGTGCCGGGCGACGAGCCACTCCACCACGGAGCCGTGGATGAAACCGAACAGGCCCTCATCGGTGCGCACGAGCAGGCTCCCCGCCCCGACCGCGTGCGTCACCTGGTGCGGCGACAGGCGCCCGTCGGTGAGACCGGTGAGCGTGTCGGACACGTCGGCGAGTTCCGCCAGGCGCAGGAACGACTCGTTGCTCTCCCACAGCCGCAGCGCGAGCGTCCCCACCGCCTGCCACATGGCCTCGGTGGTGAGCCCGGCCGGGCCCCCGGTGTGGCGGACCCGGTCGGCCTCGTACGACAGCCACGACGACAGGATCTCCCGGTACAGGTCCGCGGGGCTGACGGTGTGGCGGGCGTGCGCGACCGCCCGCAGCCGCTCCTCGGGCAGGTCGGCGATGAAGCTCAGCATGCGCGGATTGCTGGTCAGGCCCAGCAGTTCCTCCAGGCCCGACAGGATCCGCAGCCGCTCGTCGGCCACGCGTTCGTCGCCGTAGCGGTTGACCAGGTACGCGCGGACCTGCGAAGGGGTGAAGTCCTCCAGGCTCAGCACCCGGCGGTGCGGCAGCACCCCCACCTTCTCGCCCAGCGCGGTGAGCACCTGCGCCTGCGACTTGAAGTGCTGCGTGCGGCTCGCCACCACGATCTTCGCCTTGTCCTGGGCGGCCTGCAGCAGCGTGTCCAGGTGGTCGGCGGCCTGGTCGTAGGTGACGCGGGTGACCAGCTCGTCGAACCCGTCGAACAGCAGCACGATGCGGCCCTGCCGCAGCATGTAGTGGAACGCCTTGAGGTCGATCAGCTCCTCGCCGTGGTTGGCCAGGTGCGCGGCGACCAGGCCGTCCACCGAGTGCGCCTTGTCCAGCGCGCGCAGCTCGATGAGGATCGGGATGACGTGCGGCAGCTCCTCGGGGATGCGGCGGGCCAGCTCCCGCAACGCGAACGTCTTGCCGCGCCCGAAGTCGCCGAGCAGCAGCAGGAACCGGCCGTGGTCGGCGGCCAGCAGGCGCAGCATCTCCTCCACGACGTCGTCGCGCACGTCGTTGCCGGCGGCGTCCGGAGGCAGCCGGTCCAGCTCGCGGTAGCGCTGCGGCACGTACAGGGACGGCGGGTACAGGCCGCCGGACGACAACCGCGCCGTCTGGCCCGCCACGTATTCCGACAGGTCCAGCAGCCCCTGGAACTCGGTGAGGCTGCGCACCCGGATGCCGCGGCGCAGCGCGTCCTCGCGCAGTGACCGGGGCGGGGGCGGCCCCACGTAGACCAGCTCCGAGCCGTGGTCGGATCCGTCGGCGTGGACGTGCCGGACGAACGCGTCCACGTCCGCCTCCGTCACCTGCCCCACGTGCGCGCCGATGCGGTACTGGCGGACGAAGCCGTCCTCCAGGTGGGTGAGCAGCAGGTGCGGCGCGTCCGTGCCCCCGTCCGGGCGGGGCGCGGGCACCACGCGGCGTATCTGGGCGCGTTCGAACCGGGTCTCGCAGGCTTCGGCGATGCGGTCCAGCAGCCGCGCCGTGGGATCGGGCGTGGTGTCGGCGCGTTCGTCGCCGTGGGCCCGCTCGATCCGCAGAGTGGGGGCGGGCGGCGTGAGCTGCTCGCGCGGCGGGGGGAACGTCCGGTCGACGCGGGCCCAGGACCGTTCCAGCCGTTCGGGGCCGCGTCGCTCCGCCTGGTCGGGGATCCAGCGTTCCAGGCCGTCGCGCCGTAGGACGATGGTCTGGTGGCGGCCGGGGCCGAGGGCGGGCACGACGGGCGCCTCGGACGGCATCAGCGGTATCGCGCCCAGTTCCGAGGGCGTCCCCTGGAAGAACAGGTTGACGTGGGCGCCCAGCAGGGAGTCGACGGTGCCCGGGTCGCGCAGCGCGTCCCGCTCCCCGGCGACGGGGCTGTGCGCGACGGCTCCCAGGCGCAGCCAGCCCTCGTCCTCGAAATGCCGCAGCCGTTCGGTGAACCAGGCGGCCTGCGCGCGCCCCACCTCCCCGTAGCGGTCCTCCGGGCGGTGGGTGAGCGGCAACGTCGAGTTGAGCCCGGCCACGACCACCTTCAGGTCGTTGACGGGGAACAGCGTCCAAGGCTGGGCGCTGTCGAAGATGAGGCTGTCCAGCCCCTGGTAGAACTCCTTGAACAACCCCGCGAAGTGCCGCCACTTGGGCCAGTACGGCGGCTGCGGCTCGATGTCGTCGGCCTCGCAACTGGAGAAGTACGCCTGGCACGCCGCCCGGGTGACGTCGTGGGGGCCGGGCACGACCACCACCCGCTGCGCCTCCAGGCCCAGCAGCGCCCGCAGGCTGGTCAGGAACGACAACGCCTCGGCGAACTCCTTGCGGCTGCCCGAGTGGGTCAGGTCGCCCGTCACCACCAGCAGGTCGGGTCGCGGCACGCCCGCGTCGGCCAGCCGCGTCACATCGCTCCAGATGCGGTCCTGCAGCTCGGTGGCGGTGGTGGGCTCGTCCGGCTCGGCGAGGGTGCGTCCGAACCGGGGCCCGGACACGTGCAGCACGCTCAGATGCTCACGCGGCCCCGTGTCGCCGGCCCCGCCCGGGAACACGGGGGCCACGACGGGCGTACGGCGCACCGCGCGCTCCCCCGTGGGCTCGGGCAGCGCCCGGCCGGCGGATTGCGCGGAAGTCTCTGGGAGCGCCCCCGGCGCTCCGGGGAAGACCGGGCCGGAGTTCGGCCGCGCGTGCCCGGCCAGCGCCTCCTGGATGCGTTGCATCAGCAGCGCGCGCGCTTGCGCGGGATCCTCCACCCCCACCAGGTCCACGTAGGTGATGGTCGACAGCAGCCCGTCGATGTCGCAGTCCTCGATGCGCACCGTGACGAGCTTGCGCGCGGGGTCGTCGGGGTCGGCGCGCAACGCCGTCATCCACTCCAACCGCCCGTACCGCGACCGCAGGTAGTTGCGCGACAGCACCGCGATGACCGCCTTGGCCTCCGACAGGCCGCGGTCCATGAAGTCGATGAAGTTGGTGCCGGGGACGAAGTCCCACGCCTGCATCATCGTGCGGTGCCCGGCCGTCTCCAGCTGCCAGGCGATCCACGCCGCCCAGCGCTCGTCGGCAGGGGAGTAACTGATGAAGAAGTCAGTCGGGCGATCCTGCCCGGACGAGCCGGAAGGGGGTGTCATGCGGTCAGTATCGCGCGCGCGAACCGGCCCGCGCATCGCCGAAACGCCCGCGCCGTAAGGGCTGCGGCCCCTGGGAGCCCGGTCACCGGGGGAGGCGGGGCGGAGCGCACCGTGTGGGATCATGGCGGCCGTGGCCCCACCCAGCCAGACCATCAGGCGCGCTCTGGGCGCTCTCAGCGTGCTCGACTGGATCCGGATCGGCCTGCTGCTGCTGGGGCTGGTCTTCGTGGTGACCGGCCTGCTGCCCAGCGCTGACGCCCGCGCCAGCCTCGAACGCATCGCCCCCCTGCTGCTGTTCCTGTTCAGCGTCATCGTCCTGGCGGAACTGACCAAGGAGGCGGGGGTCTTCGACGCCATCGCCCAGGGCATGGCGCGGCTGGGGCGCGGCGCGTACCCGGCGCTGTTCCTGCTGTGCGTCGCGTTCGCCTCGACCACCACCGTGTTCCTCAACCTGGACACCACCGCGGTGCTGCTCACCCCCGTCATGCTGGCGCTGGCCGCCAACGCGCGCATCGCGGCGCTGCCGCTGGCGATGACGACGGTGTGGCTGGCCAACACCGCCAGCCTGCTGCTGCCGGTGTCCAACCTGACGAACCTGCTGGCGGCCGACCGCGTCGCCCTGGAGACCCCCGAGTTCGCCGCCCGCATGTGGGCCCCGCAACTGGCCGCGCTGGCGGTGACGATGACGCTGCTGTGGGTGTTCTACTGGCGGCGCCGGATGCGGGGCGCCGACCGTTACGAACCGCCCCCGCCCGCCCCCGTGCGCGACCGGGCGCTGTTCGTGTCGACGGGTGGGGCCTGCCTGCTGTTCATCGGCGCCATCCTCGCGGGGGTGCACACCGGGATCGCGCTGGGCCTGGCCGCGACCGCCGCCGCCGTGGTCGCCGTGGTGGCGTTCGCCGTCCGTGCCCCCAGGGCGTTGCGCCCGTCCCTGATCCCCTGGCAGCTGATGGTGTTCGTCACCGGGCTGTTCCTGGTCGAGCCGACGCTGGAGCGGTACGGGCTGGACGAGGTGATGCGCGGGCTCGTCGGCGCCGACGACGGACTGGGCGGCGCGCTGCGGGCGGCCTTCGCCGGCGGCGGCCTGGCCAACGTCATCAACAACCTGCCCGCCTACGTGGCGGGCGAGTCGGCCGTCCCGGTGGCCAACCACGACCAGCTGCTGGCCCTGCTGATCGGCACCAACGTCGGCCCCGTCATCACGCCGTGGGGGTCGCTGGCGACGCTGCTGTGGTTCGAGTGGTGCCGCCGCTGGGACGTGCGGGTGCCGATGCTGAAGTTCGTGGCGACCGGCGCGCTGCTGGCGGTGCTGGGGTGCGCCGCCTCCGTGAGCGTCCTGCTGCTCACGGAGTGAGCCCTAAGGGGTCACAGGCGCAGGCCGTTCACGGCGGTGGCGGCGGCGGTGGTCTCCAGGAGACGGTCCAGGAGGTTCGGACGGGCCGCCACGAAGCCGCGCTCCTCCGCGGGCAGGTCGATGTCGAGCTCGTAGGGGGAGCCGTCCAGGCCGCGCAGTTCCGCGCCCGCCTCGGCGGCCAGCAGCGCACCGGCGGGAAGGTCGACGATCTCGGGCCGGTAGCCGACGATGCCGTCGATGTCGCCGCGGGCCAGCATCACCCACGCCACCAGCGGCGCCCACAACTGCAGCAGGCGCCCGCACCCGGCCTCCAGCGACGTGCGGAGACTCAACGCGACCGGATCGCCCCGCCCCACGTCGTGGCCCTGCGTCCAGGCCAGGACGGGATGCTCGACACGCCCCGGGCCGTCCAGGCGCAGCCGTGCACCGTCCGGCCCGTGGGTGCCCTGGCCGCGCGCCGCCGACCACGTGCGCGCCGTGACGGGATCGTGGACGACCCCCAGCACCGGAACCGACCCCGCGCACAGGGCCAGCCCCACCGCGTACACGGGCATGCCGATCGCGACGTTGTTCGTGCCGTCCAGCGGGTCCACCAGCCACACCATGCCGTCACCGCCCTCCAGGACGCCGGACTCCTCGGCGATGATGCGGTGGCCCGGGTAGACGGCCCGCAGCCTGCGCAGGATCAGCTCCTCGGCCGCGGTGTCCAGGTCCGTGACCACGTCACCGTGGTCGCCCTTCGCGCGCACCCGCAGGGGCTCGCACGTGCGCGCGCGCAGCAGCGCCCCCGCCGCCTCGGCGGCGTCTATGGCGACCCGACGCGCCTGGACGAGATCGACCGGATCGGCCTGGGACGGGGTACGGGGTCTCATCGGGCCTCTCCAATCGGCGGGCGGACGCTAGGGGCGCCCCGAGCGGCGCAGTGCCGGGGTGTCATCGGGCCCCGGACGGGGCGGGGCGGGTTCGGAGGACGACTGGCGTGCGGCGCCGGCGCCGGTGCCCCCCGGACGGGCGGGGTCGGCTGACGGGGCCGGGACGGAACGCGGCGGCAGCGAGTACTCGGCGGCGATGCGCTGCGCCGAACGCAGGGCGGCGCGGGCGGCCTCGTCCGGATCGCAGTTCATCCGCCGCACCTGGTGCGTGGGGGTGTCGAGCGGGCCCAGGGACAGGTCGCCCCCGTCCGCGGTCTGCCGGCCCAGCGCCACCGTGGCGGCGTCAGGCTCGTCCTCGATGAAGGTGCTGTGGAACGCCCCCGCGGGCAGGCTGTAGGTCTCGCCGGTACGGTGCGTGGCGGCGTCGCCGGGGGAGTACCGGACGGTGCGGCCGGTGGCGCGCAGCTCGTCCACGGCCCCGCGGCTCAGCACCTCGAACACCCGGTGCGTGGCCGGGCCCTCCTCGACGACGCGCGCCCGCATGTTCCGCACCTTTCCGTACAGGACGAAGCTCACCAGGTCCCAGCTGTGGCAGTGCACCAGCGACGTGGTCGACGGCGCGGGCGCGACCTGCGGGGACCAGATGTGCAGGCACACCCCCAGCTCACCGCGCCGCTCCACGGGCAGGCACAGGAAGCCCAGGGGATGCCGCACCGGGGCGATGGGGGACCGCCCCCACGCGACGTCCGCCAGGACGTCACGCGCCCACGCGGGCAGCGACCCCGCCGCGGTGCCCGCGGCGATCTCGCCGTAGACGGCGCCGTAGACGCCGCCGTTCAGGTCCGGGAAGCGCATCACCGTCACTCGTAGGGGTCCTTGGCGCGCAGCGCCTTGCGGATGATCTCGATGACGTCGCGGTCGGTGTAGGAGCCCGGCAACTCGATCCCGGTGACCTCGAACAGCTTGCGCGCCTCCTCGACGGTCGGCTCGTCGTCCAGCGGCGCCAGCCGGGCCTGCTCGACCGGCACCCGGCGCGCCTGGTCGAGGCTGGTCTGCAGCTCGGCGGCGCACCAGGCGTAGAAGAACTTGCCGCTGTCGACCACCAGCGCCTCGCCGCGCGGATCGTCCCGCGTGATCACCAGGCGGGACGCGGCCAGGTCGTAGCGCAGCGTCGTCATCGTCTGCGACAGGCCGATGTCGATGTCGAGCATGTTGAAGCGCTGCTTGTGCCAGCAGGCCGCCAGGATCGTGGCGTAGGCCTCCTTGCGGGTGCGGTCCAGCGTCCACGGTTCGCCCGTGGCGTCCGGCCGGTCCGACACCGACCGGCGGTGCCGCGCGTAGGACTCGCACACGGTCACGTTGGTGGGGTCGATGATCTCCAGCCGCACCAGCAGGGTGCGGCGCTCGCGCCGGGCCGCGCCGACGCACTCCGGCAGGGTCCGCGCCCGGATGTAGGTGCCGGTGCCGCCCTTGAAGAACCAGCGGTCGGTGTCGCGGCGGGCCTCGGCGAGTACCTGCCCCACCTGCGCCCCGTCGATGACCCGCACCACCGCGGTCTCGTCCAGCGCGCGCTTGGTGTCGGACATCACGCCCTCGAAGCGCTCGATCTGCGCCAGCCGCTCGCTCAGCCCCTCCAGCGTGGTCGAGGACGACCGCAGCGTGTCACGGACCTCGGCCTCCACCGGCACGCGGCGGGCGCGGTCGCGCAGCACCGAGGTGGCCAGCAGGCCGATCACCGCGAGGATCGCGCTGTTGGTCACCTCGTCCGGCACCCGCACCCCGAGGCCGATCACGGCGACGGCGACGGCCAGCACCAGGGCGATGAGGGCGTCGGCGTTCTTCCCGAGCCAAAGCGCGAATCGCGTCATCGCAGCACATTTTCCCGTCCATCGGCGGCGCCGTCATCGTAACCACAGCGCCACATCCGGGCCACCGTCCCCGGCGTGCGATACATGTGCCCGTACCTGTGCGGTGGTGACGGCGCGCGGGGCGGCCACTCGGGGCCGTCGGAAAAGCGCATTTCGGATCGTCTGTACAAGGAGGCCGCCCGTTACGGATGTACCGCGACATGCGCTGCGGTGCCGCCGAAACGTCGTAAACGGAACGGGTCTGATCGACCCGGGCTATAGGCTCGTCCCATGCGAATTCGGGGCTGGTGGGAGGGCTTTCGGGGGTGGTGGTCGGAGCTGTGGCCGACCCGCCGATCCCAGGCGCTCGACCTGTCCCTCGCCATCGCGCTCGCCGCCGTCGACGGGGTCCTCCTCTGGTTCACCCCCCAGGACTTCTGGCTTCCGCCCCCCGCCGTGTCGCTGTGCAGCGTGGTGCTGGCCCTCGGGCTGGTGGTGCGGCGCCGCCACCCGGTCGCCCTGGCGCTGTTCGCCGTCACCTTCGGGACGGTCATGGGTGCGGGCGCCTTCGCCACGGCCGTGATCCTCTACTCGCTGGGCGCCTACACCGCGTCACGGCGCACCGTGCTCACCATCGCGGCGCTGGGCTTCGCCGCCTTCCTGCTGGAACCGGGCCCCACCGCCAACAAGGACCCCTTCATCGGGCAGGTCCTGGCGGGCGTCACGTTCATCTTCTCCCCGGTGCTGCTGGGCCTCTACATGGGCGCCCGCAAGCAACTGTTCGCCTCCCTGAAGGAACGCGCCGAACGCCTGGAACTGGAGCAGCACCTGCTCGCCGAACGCGCGCGCACGGAGGAACGCACCCGCATCGCCCGTGAGATGCACGACGTCGTCGCGAACCGCGTCAGCGTCATGGTGGTGCACGCGGGGGCGCTCAAGGCCGTCGCCACGCGCGACCCCGCGCGGGCGGCCGAGACGGCGGCGGTCATCGGCGACATGGGACGGCAGGCCCTGGAGGAGCTGCGCCAGGTCATCGGCGTGCTGCGGCAGGGCGAGGACGCGCTGGCCCAGACCTCCCCGACCCTGGCCGACGTGCGCGACCTGATCGACCAGTCCGGCGCGGCCGGCCTGCGCGTGGACCTGCGGGTCCGGGGCGAGGAGCAGCCCATGCCCCCGGCGGTCAGCCGCGCGGTGTACCGGCTCGTCCAGGAGGCCCTGACCAACGTCCACAAGCACGCGGGCGACGCCGACACCAGCGTCGAGCTGCGGCTGCGGCCCGAGGCCGTCGAGGTCGAGGTGACCAACGCCCCGCCGCGCGCGACGCCCGCCCACGGCCTGCCCAGCGGCGGCAACGGCCTGGTGGGGCTGCGCGAGCGGGTCACCGCCCTCGGCGGGGTGTTCACCGCCGGGCAGTGCGACGGCGGCGGCTTCCGCGTCCGCGCCCACCTGCCGCTCCCGGCCTCATCCCCGAGCTGATCATCGTCGGCGACCTGGGGAAACGTCCTTCGGTACGAGATTGTCGGACCCGCTGCATAGAGTGGGGAACGGCGGATCGCCCCGGTCCGCCGGATGCCCGGTACGGGGGGAGTCGAAATGCGGCCGATCACCGATCTGCAGCGCAAGGTGGCGCCGTTCGAGGTCGTCACGGAGATGACGCCGTCCGGGGACCAGCCCGAGGCGATCAGGGAGCTGGCGCGGCGGGTGGAACGCGGCGACAAGGACATCGTGCTGCTCGGCGCCACCGGCACCGGCAAGACCGCCACGATCGCCTGGCTGATCGAGAAGCTGCAGCGCCCCGTCCTGGTGATGCAGCCCAACAAGACGCTGGCCGCGCAGTTCGCCAACGAGCTGCGGGAGATGCTGCCGAACAACGCGGTCGAGTACTTCGTGTCGTACTACGACTACTACCAGCCCGAGGCGTACATCCCGCAGACCGACACCTACATCGAGAAGGACTCCTCGATCAACGACGAGGTCGACCGGCTGCGCCACTCGGCCACCACCTCGCTGCTGACCCGCCGCGACACCGTCGTGGTCGCCTCGGTGTCGTGCATCTACGGCCTGGGCACCCCGCAGGAGTACGTCGACCGGATGGTCCCGCTGCGCGTCGGCGACGAGATCGAGCGCGACGAGCTGCTGCGCAGGCTGGTCGGGATGCAGTACTCCCGCAACGACCTGTCGTTCACCCGCGGCACGTTCCGGGTCCGCGGCGACACCGTCGAGATCATCCCGCAGTACGAGGAGCTCGCCGTTCGCATCGAGATGTTCGGCGACGAGATCGAGAAGCTGGCCACCCTGCACCCGCTCACCGGCGAGGTCCTGTCGGAGGACGAGGAGGTCTACGTCTTCCCCGCCTCCCACTACGTCGCCGGGCCCGAGCGCATGGAGCGCGCCATCCGCGACATCGAGGCCGAACTGGAGGAGCGCCTGGCCGAGCTGGAACGGCAGGGCAAGATGCTGGAGGCGCAGCGGCTGCGCATGCGCACCACCTACGACATCGAGATGATGCGCCAGGTCGGCACCTGCTCGGGCATCGAGAACTACTCCCGGCACATCGACGGCCGCCCCGCCGGGTCGGCGCCCAACACCCTGCTGGACTTCTTCCCCGAGGACTTCCTGCTGGTCATCGACGAGTCCCACCAGACCGTCCCGCAGATCGGCGCCATGTACGAGGGCGACGCCTCCCGCAAGCGGATGCTGGTCGAGCACGGGTTCCGCCTGCCGTCGGCCATGGACAACCGCCCGCTGAAGTGGGAGGAGTTCCTGGAGCGCATCGGGCAGACCGTCTACCTGTCGGCCACCCCCGGCCCCTACGAGATGGACCGCGTCCAGGGCGACGTGGTCGAGCAGGTCATCCGCCCCACCGGCCTGGTCGACCCGGAGATCGTGGTCAAGCCCACCAAGGGCCAGATCGACGACCTGGTGCACGAGATCCGCGAACGCGCCGCCCGCGACGAGCGGGTCCTGGTCACCACGCTGACCAAGAAGATGGCCGAGGACCTCACCGACTACCTGCTGGAGCTCGGCATCCAGGTGCGCTACCTGCACAGCGAGGTCGACACGCTGCGCCGCATCGAGCTGCTGCGCGAGCTGCGCTCCGGCGAGTTCGACGTGCTGGTCGGCATCAACCTGCTGCGCGAGGGCCTGGACCTGCCCGAGGTTTCGCTGGTGGCGATCCTGGACGCCGACAAGGAGGGCTTCCTGCGCTCGGAGACCTCCCTGATCCAGACGATCGGCCGCGCCGCCCGCAACGTGTCCGGGCAGGTGCACATGTACGCCGACACCGTCACCCCGTCCATGCAGCGGGCCATCGAGGAGACCAACCGGCGCCGCGCCAAGCAGCAGGCCTACAACGCCGAGCACGGCATCGAACCGCGCGCGCTGCGCAAGCGGATCGCCGACATCCTCGACTCCCTGGCCCGCGAGGACGCCGACACCCAGACCCTCATCGGCGGCGCGGGCCGCCAGCAGAGCCGCGGCAAGGCCCCCGTCCCCGGCCTGGCCTCCCGCACCCGGGAGGCGGGCCGTCACGCCGCCGACCTGGTCGGCGAACGCCCCCGCGAGGAGCTGGAGTCGCTCATCGAGGAGATGACCGCCCAGATGCACCAGGCCGCCGCCGACCTGCAGTTCGAGCTCGCCGCCCGCCTCCGCGACGAGATCAAGGAACTGAAGCGCGAGCTGCGCGAGATGAAGGAGGCCGGCGTCCGCTGACCCCCTGCCGGCGTCCGCTGCCCCTGCCGGGGCCGGTGGGTGGCCGTCGGCGGTCTTTCTCTGGCGCATGACCGGCGGCCTGGCCGGCCCCTGTGCTCACTGCCGCGACCTTACAGCGTCAAGGGCGGGGCCGGCGGGCAGGCGCAGTTCATCGAGCGTCCGGTGCCCGAGCCGAAGGTGGGCGACGCGATCTCCGACGCGGTCGCGTACGCGCTGGCGCACCTGGACGATCCTGGCCTGGACGTGGGCCGCCTGGCCGCCGCCGCGCACATGAGCCGCCGCACGTTCGACCGGAGGTTCCGGCAGGCCACCGGCGTGTCGCCGCTGCGCTGGCTGGTGACGCAGCGGGTGCTGCGCGCCCAGCACCTGCTGGAGAGCACGGACCTGGGCGTCGACGCGGTGGCCCGGCGGTCCGGGTTCGGCGACGGGGTGGCGATGCGTCCGCACTTCCGCCGGCTCGTGGGCGTGCCGCCGCAGGCGTACCGTGATGCCTTTCGTGCCGCCTGACCCCCGGGAGATCCGCATGCTCCGTCCGTCGTATCCCGACCCCGACCGTGTGCTCGGCTGCCTGCTGGGCGGGGCGATCGGGGACGCGCTCGGCGCCCCCGTCGAGGGGGTGCCGCTCGCGGAGATCCGGCGCCGCTACGGGCCCGACGGGATCACCGGCTACGTCCCGGGGCGGCTGCCCGCCGGGTCGATCACCGATGACACGCAGCTGACGATGTTCACCGTGCAGGCGCTGGTGCAGGCGTCCGTGCGGGCCAGGGCCAGGGGCATCGGCGGGGCGACGCCGGGCCTGCTGCAGTCGGCGTACCTGACGTGGCTCGGCGGGCAGGGCGTGCGGATGCCTCCGCAGCACTCGGCGTTCGGCCCGCTGACCATGGACCCGGCCATGACGAGCCGCCGGGCGCCGGGGCGGACCGTCCTGTCGGCGCTGCTCAAGGCGGCCGAACGGCAGCGGCCGGGCTGGCCGCTGGGCACGGTCGACGAACCGATCAACGATTCCAAGGGGTGCATGGGCGTCGTGCGGGCGGCGCCGTGCGGAATCGCGGCGGGCAGCGCCGAGCGGGCCTTCGAGCTGGGCCGCCAGGCGGCGGCGCTGACGCACGGGCACCCGGACGGCCAGCTCCCCGCGGGGGTGCTCGCCGCGACGGTGCACGGCCTGCTGTCCGGCGCCGGGCTGCGGGAGTCCCTCGACGCCGCCCGCGCGCTGCTGCGCGAGCAGCGGCGGCACCGGGAGACCTCCCGCGCCCTCGACAGGGCGGTCGAGATGGCCGCCGAGCCGCCGACGCCGGAACGCCTGGAAACCCTCGGCGGCGGCTGGACCGGGGAGGAGGCGCTGGCCATCGGCGTGTACGCGGCCCTGGCGGCCGAGCGGGAGGGTGCGCCGGAGGCCGTGGGACGGCGCGGCCTGCTGCTGGCCGTCAACCATTCCGGGGACAGCGACTCGACCGGCGCCGTCTGCGGGAACCTGCTCGGTGCCCGGTACGGGACGGCGGCGTTCCCGTCGGCGTGGCGGGACGGGCTCGAGGTGCGCGGCACGGTCGCCGCGATGGCCGACGACTGCGTGCAGGAGTTCGGGCCGAACCCGCCCACCGGCGACTACGGTGAGCCGCCGCTGTCGTGGCTGATGCGCTATCCGGAGGCGTGAAAAGGGTTTGATCGCGGCGGGCCGTGCGGTCGACGATCGGCGGATGGACGTGATGCCGCGCGTGGCGGAGCCCGGGGACCTGGCGGGGCTGGCCGCGATCGAGAAGTCGGCGGACGCGCTGTTCGCCCCGCTGGGGATCGTGTTCCCGCCCGGCCCCACCGTGATCGAGGAGATGATCGAGGAGGACGCGGAGATCCTCGTCGCGGGCAGGCCGCCGGTGGCGTTCGCGGCGGTGCGTCCCCTGGACGGCGCGACGTACCTGGAGCAGATCGCCGTGCACGCCGGCCACGTCCGCAAGGGCATCGGCACGCGGCTGCTGCGGGCGGTGCTCCAGCGGGCCGGGGCTCCCGGCGTGACACTGCTCACCTTCCGGGACGTGCCGTGGAACGCGCCGTGGTACGCCAGGCACGGCTTCGCCGAGTTTCCGCAGGAACGGTGGGGGTCCGGGCTGCGCGCCCACTGGGACGCCGAGGTAGCGGCGGGGCTGCACGAGCTCGGTCCCCGGGTGGCGATGTGGGGATCGGGCGGGAACTCGGGGCGCGGCAGGTTCGTCTGATCATGCGGGGACGAGGGAAGGGAGGGCGATGACGGGGCCGCGCTCCTGGCCGCGGCGGGTACGGGACCGCCTCGGTGACAGGGGTCTCGCCATCGCCCTCCTGCTGGTCCTCGTCGCGGTGGCGTTCACGCCGCTGGTGGCGTTTCCCGCGGTGCGCTGCGAGGTGTTCGGCAAGGGCTGCCCGCGGACGATCCACACGCTGCACGCCGAGCCGGTCACCTCCCCTCAGGCCGTCCCGCTGACCCCGGAGGAGGCCGCCACGCGGGGCGCGTACGTGGCGCTCGGCGACTCCTACTCCTCCGGCCTGGGCGCCGAGACGTCGGTGGCCGACCACAACCCGCTCAACCGGTGCCACCGCACGTCCAACGCCTACTACCACGACGTGGCCAAGGCGTTCCGGTTCGCGGGCGGCACGGCGTTCTGGGCCTGCTCGGGCGCGACCACCGCCGACGTCCTGGACGGCAAGTCCGGCGAGCCCGCCCAGCTCGGCCGGGTCAACGGCGACACCAGCCTGGTGACGATCAGCATCGGCGGCAACGACGTCGGCTTCTCCCGGGTGCTGGCCGGATGCGTGGTCAAGCTGCCGTGGAGCCGCGCCTGCCAGGACCAGGGCGGCGACATCGCCGCGCGGATGGCCGAGCTGCGCCGCACCCTGCCCGGCCTGATCGACAAGATCACCGATCGGGCGCCGCGCGCCCGGGTGGTCGTGATGGGCTATCCGCGGATGTTCTCCGAGGTCGACAACGCCTCCGGCGACAACATCGACGTGGCGGACCAGCGCTGGCTCAACGCCCGGGCCCGCGACCTGAACGAGCTGATCCGGCAGGCGGTGCGGGAGGCCGACGAGCGGCTGGCCGCCGCCCGCGCGCCGGGCAGCGTGGAGTTCGTGGACGCCTACAGCGCGTTCGCCGGGCACGAGGCGGGCAGTCTCGACCCGTACATGAACGGCCTGGCGGTGAACCTGGCCGGGTTGTCGGCCGAGCCGCGCAGCTTCCACCCCACGGTGAAGGGGCACCGGGCGCTGGCGGCGCTGTTCGTCGAGCAGATCAGGAAGGGGCCCGGCCGCCCGCTCAACCAGTTCCGCTGACGCCCGCCCGGGCGGCCGGTCCCAGGGAACCCGCGGTCAGCCGTCGGTGAGGGCGTTGAGCCGGTCGACGGCGTCGGCGAACTCCTCGATCATGTCGTAGACGACCTGGCGGGCGGGCCGGACGGAGTTCATCAGGCCCACGCACTGCCCGACGAAGTAGCCGGCCAGCTCGCGGGCGCCCGGGTTGCCGGTCTCGGCCGCCTTGGTGATCTGCCGCATCGCGCCCTCGGCGAGCACCATCTGCAGCGGCATGCCGAGCGGGCCGGGGCTGTCCGGGCCGTCCCACTCCTCGGTCCAGGCCGACCGCAGCTGCCGGGCGGGCTTGCCGGTGCGCGACCGCGAGCGGACGGTGTCGCGGGACGTGGCGGCGAGCATCTTGCTCTTGACCACCGGCGGCGTCTCGGCCTCCTCGGTGGTCAGCCACACCGAGCCGCACCACACGCCGGAGGCGCCCAGCGCCATCGCCGCGGCCATCTGGCGGCCGGTGGCGATGCCGCCGGCGGCCAGCACTGGGACGGGCGCCACGGTGTCCACGACCTCGGGGACCAGCACCATCGTGGAGATCTCGCCGGTGTGCCCGCCCGCCTCGCCGCCCTGCGCGACGATCAGGTCCACGCCCGCGGCGACCTGGCGGCGGGCGTGCTCGGCGGTGCCGACCAGCGCCGCGACCGGGACCCCCGCGGCCCGCGCGGCCTCCACCATGTGCGGCGGTGGCGGGCCGAGGGCGCTGGCGATCAGCCGGATGGGGTGGGCGAGGGCGACCTCGACCAGCTCGGTGGCGCCGCGTTCGGTGACGCCGGGGCCGCGCGCGCCGGACGTCCTGGCCTGGTCGAACTCCGGCAGCGGCACCCCGTACTTGTCGAAGAGCTCGGCCAGGAACGTCCAGTGCCGTTCGGGGACGGCCGCCAGCAGCCCGCCGAGATCGCCGGAGCCGCCGCGGGCGGCCTGGTCGATGCGGCCGGGGACCAGGACGTCCACGCCGTAGGGGCGGCCGCCGACGTGGTCGTCGATCCAGCGCAGCTCCTCCTCCAGGCGTTCGGGCGTGTAGGCGACGGCGCCGAGCACGCCGAAGCCGCCGGCGTTGGTGACGGCGGCGACCACGTCGCGGCAGTGGCTGAAGGCGAACAGCGGGAACTCGATGCCGAACCGTTCGCAGACCTCGGTGCGCATGCCTCCGACGCTAGGCGACCGAACCCCGTTCGGTCCAGGGGTGCGGAGCGTCTAGCGGGGACGGAACAGCACGTAGGACTCGCCCTCGGCGGGGTGCTCGAACACCGCGCGCAGCGGCAGTCCCTCCCGCAGCCGCGCCGGGTCGGCGCCGTCGAGGCGGGTGTGCAGCCACGGCCCCTCGGCCAGTTCCACCAGCGCCAGGCAGACGGGCGGCGGCACGGTGCCGTCGTCGGCGGGACGGCCGTGCAGGACGGTCCAGGTCACCAGGGTGGCCTCGCCGCTCGCCTCGGCCCAGCCGAGGTCGGACCCGCCGCAGCCGGGGCAGTCGCCGGCGTCCGGTGCCAGCCACCGGTCGCAGGCGTCGCACCGCCGCACGACCAGCCGCCCGGCGGCGGTGCCGTCGAAGAACGGGTCGGTGCGTCCGTCGCGGCGCAGGACGCCGAGGTCCATCTCAGGCTCCCTTCGCGTGCGGGCTGACGATCAGCGTGGAGTGGTGGTCCAGGACGCCGCCGTTGCCGCTGACCAGGATGACGTCGTTGCGGGGGGCCTGCCGGTCGCCGCCGTGGCCGCGGGCCTGGATCACCGCCTCCGACAGGGGCGTCATGCCCCACATGTAGTAGGCGGAGAGCTGCCCGCCCCCGGTGTTGGTGGGCAGCGCTCCGCCCGGCCCGAGCGCCCCGGACTCGGCGAACGGCCCGCCCTCGCCCTTGGCGCAGAATCCGTAGTCCTCCAGCGACACCAGCACCGTGTAGGTGTAGCAGTCGTAGAGCTGGCACATGTCGATGTCGCCGACGTTCACCCCGGCCATCTTCATCGCGACCGGGCCGGACACCGCCGCGCCGGTGGTGAGCCCGAAGTCGCTGCCGCGTTCCCTGCCGTGCCCGGGGTGCCCCTGGCCCCAGCCCCACAGGTGGACGGGCGGCTGGGCCAGGTCGCGGGCGCGGTCGGCGCCGGTGACGACGACGGCGATGGCGCCGTTGGACACCAGGCAGCAGTCCAGCAGGTGCAGCGGTTCGGCGACCCACCGGGAGTTCTGGTGGTCGGCCAGGGTGATCGGCTCGCGCATCTGCGCCAGCGGGTTGCGCGTCGCCCACCGGCGGGTGGCGACCGCGATCGCGCCGAGCTGCTCGCTGGTGGTGCCGTAGCGGGCCATGTGCCGCTGGGCGGCCAGCGCGTAGAACGCGTTGACGCTGCGGAACCCCAGCGCGGCGGTCATGCCGCCGTACCCGTACCACTCGGGGGCGTCGCGGTGGTACGCCGAGCCCGCCGACTGCTTCGGCCGTAGCGGCGCGTCGGCGAACACGCAGGCGACGGTGGACGCGGCGCCGCTGAGCACCGACATCGCCGCGTACGCCACCATCGCCCCGGCGGTGGCGCCGAACGCGTTCATCTGCGTCAGCAGCCGCAGGTCGCGCAGGCCCAGCGTGTCGGCCAGCTCGATGCCGGGCGAGCCGCCCATGCCGTGGCTGACCAGCAGCCCGTCCAGGTCGTCCAGGGTCAGCCCGGCGTCGGCGACGGCCCGCCGCACCGCGTCGGCCGCGAGCCTGCGCGGGCTGCGCCCGTAGACCTTGCCGAGCTCGGTCATGCCCAGTCCCGCGATCGCGGCGCCCGCCGTGGGTCCCGTCACGCCCCCTCCTTCGCCCTGCGTCCTCCCCAACGTTACCGAATCCGATTCTGGTCATCGTGGGGGAGGGGGCGGCGGCGGTCAGGACGCGAGGATCGCCTGCAGGAAGTCGCGGGTGCGCTGCTCGGTGGGCGCCTCGAAGATCCGCTCCGGCGGGCCCTCCTCGACGATCTGCCCCTCGTCGAACATCAGCACCCGGTCGGAGATGTCGCGCGCGAAGTGCATCTCGTGCGTCACGCACAGCATGGTCAGGTCGCTGCCGCGGGCGATGTCGCGCAGCAGGTCCTGCACGCCGACGACCAGCTCGGGGTCCAGCGCCGAGGTGACCTCGTCCAGCAGCAGCACCTTGGGCTCCATGGCCAGCGCCCGGGCGATCGCCACCCGCTGCTGCTGCCCGCCCGACAGCTGCGACGGATGCGCGTCGATCTTGTCGGCCAGCCCCACCATGTCCAGCAGGCGGCGGGCCCGCTCGACCGCCTCCTCCCTGGACAGCCCCAGCACGCGCACCGGCGCCTCGGTCAGGTTGCGCAGCACGTTCATGTTGGGGAACAGGTTGAACTGCTGGAACACCATGCCGACCTGCTTGCGCATCTCGTGCAGGTGCCGCTCGCCGGCCGGGACGAGCCGGTCGCCGCGCGGCATGTGCGACAGCGGCCGGTCGCCGATCCAGATCACCCCGCCGTCGACCTTCTCCAGCGTCATCAGCAGCCGCAGGATCGTGGTCTTGCCCGAGCCGCTCGGCCCGATCAGCGTCACCCGCTCGCCGGGCGCGACCTGGAAGTCCAGCTCGCGCAGCACCACGTTGCCGCCGAAGCGCTTGACCACCTTCTCGAAGCGGATGCCCGGCGTGCCCTCGGCCGGCAGCGGAAGGCCGGGCGCGGGGCGGTTGCCGCCCTCCGGGGACTCCTCGGGCGTGGGCGCGGTCGGTGCGATGTCAGTAGGTGGCATAACGCCTCTCCAGGCGACGGACGACGATGGACGACAGCACGCTCACGATCACGAACAGCACGCCCACGACCGTGATCGGCTCCAGGTACCGCAGCGTCTCGGCCCCGGCCTGGTAGGCGGCCCCGAGCATCTCGCTGACGTTGATCGCCAGCAGCAGCGGCGAGTCCTTGAACATGGCGATCAGGTAGTTGCCGAGGCTCGGCACCACCTTGCGCACCGCCTGCGGCAGGATCACGTCCTGCCAGGCGCGGTGCCGCGGCAGGTTCAGCGCGGTGCACGCCTCCCACTGGCCGCGCGGCACGTCGGCGATGCCGGCCCGGTACACCTCGGAGGTGTACGTCGAGTAGTGCAGCCCAAGGCCGATCACCCCCGCCGTCAGCGCGCCGAGCGTCAGCCCCCAGGTGGGCAGCACGTAGAAGATGAAGAACAGCTGCACCAGCAGCGGGGTGCTGCGGATGAACTCCACCACCCACCGCACCGTCTGGTTGACGGCCCGGCTGGGGGTGCGCCGCAGCAGCGTCCACACCAGGCCCAGCACCAGCGCGATCAGGTAGCCGAGCACGGTGGCGAGCACGGTGACGCGCAGCCCGTCCAGCAGGTCCGGCAGGATGTCGCCGGTGTAGTTCCAGTCCCAGGTCATCAGCCCTTCACCGCCCCCACGCCGGACGCCACCGGGGGCGGCGCGGCCTCACGCCGGGCGGGCCGCCGGCCCAGCATCCGGTCCACGCGCCGCTCGGCGTACCGCACGGCCAGCTGCAGCACCTGCGCGATCACGAAGTACACCACCAGGATGACCAGGAACGTCGCGGTCGTCTCCCCCGTGGAGGAGCGGACCTGCTGGGCCCGGAACGTCAGGTCCCCGATGGTGATCAGGGAGACCAGGGCGGTGCCCTTCATCAGCTCGATCAGCAGGTTGCCGAACGGCGGCAGCATCAGCGCCACCGCCTGCGGCAGCGTCACCCGCAGCGTCCGCTGCCACGGGGTGAAGTTCAGCGCGACCGCCGCCTCGTACTGCGCCCTGGGCACGGCGTTCACCGCGCCGCGCACCACCTCGGCGCCGTACGCGCCGATGTTGAGGCCCAGCGACAGCACCGCCGCGGCGATCGGCGTGAACCTGAACCCCACCAGCGGCAGCGCGTAGAACATCCAGTACATCAGCACCAGCGTGGCGGTGCCGCGGAAGAACTCCACGTACACCCGGTTCAGCGCGCGGACGGCGCCGTGCCGCGAGGTGCCCGCCAGACCGAACACCAATGCCAGCACCAGCGCCAGCGCCGACCCGTACACCGTCAGCTGGACGGTGATCCACGCGCCCCGCAGCAGTTGCGGATAGGCGTCAAGGACGTCCGACATGACCGATCAGCCCTGGCAGAAGACGGCGGCGGTGTCGTTCGGGCCGGGCATGTCGGCCTGGGTGAACCCGAACGGCTGCAGGATCGGCAGCAGCCGGTTGGAGCGCTTGAGCTCGGCGAGCTTGTCGTTGAACGCCTTGAGCAGGTCGCCGTCGGCCTTGCGGAAGGCGAACGCCCCCGCCCCCTTCTGCTCCTTGCCGCCGATGACGGGGGTGAACGCGTCGGTGAGCTCGAACGGCTCGCCCTTGTGCTTGGACAGCAGGTCGGCCAGCGAGATGCGGGTCAGCGCGATGCAGTCGACGCGCTTGGCCTTCAGCCCCTCGTAGGCGCTGGGCTGGTCGGGGAAGGTCTTGATGTTGCTCTTCTTCACGCCGAGCTTCTCGGCGTACCCGGCCTCCACGGCGCCGGTCAGCACGCCGACGCGCAGGTTCTTGGCGGCGGCGTCCTCGAACTTGGCGATGCCGTCGGGGTTGCCCTTCGGCACCATGAACGCGCTCTTGGCGATGTACTCGGGGTCGGAGAACGCCACCGCCGCGCAGCGGTCGGGCGTGATGAACATGCCGGCGGAGATCACGTCGAAGCGGCGGGCGTTCAGGCCGCCGATCAGCCCGCCGAAGTCGACCTGGACTCCCTCGACCGTGCCGATGCCCAGCTCCTTGAAGATGACGCGGGCCAGCTCGGGCGCCTCCCCGGTCAGCTTGCCGGAGGTGTCGGTGAAGCCGTAGGGGGCCTCGTTGGCGAAGCCGACCCTGATCTTGCCGTCCTGCCGGGCGCGTTCCAGGGTGCCCCCGCCCTGGCGCTCCTGCTCGGGATCGGTCCGCGAGCAGCCGGCGGCGGCCAGCGGGACCGCCCCGGCCAGCACGGCCGCGGTGCGCAGGAAGTGGCGTCTCGTCGAGGAAGTCATCGTCGAACTCCTGAAGTGATGCCCCGCGACCGTTCTCGCCCGCGGCGGCGCGGCGGGCGGCTCCGTTGGTCGCGGGGCCGGGCTTGGCGGTGGTCGGGTGCGGGACGGGCGGTCGCGCCGGGGCGGGACCGCCCGTCCCGCCGTGGGCTCGTCCGCGCCGGGCGGGGCGGGGCGGCGGCGGACGGCGCACAGATCATGGACAGAGGCCGGTCAACCGGCCGCGGACGGCGTCAGTCGCGGACGGGGGTGAAGTCGCGGGCGCCGATGAACGACGGCCGTGGCGCGGGCGCGGAGAACGGCTCGGCGCAGGCGTTGTCGACGCTGTTGAACACGATGAACACGTTCGAGCGCGGGAACGGGGTGATGTTGCCGTTGGAGCCGTGCATGCAGTTGCAGTCGAACATCGTCGCCGAGCCCGCCGGGCCGGTGAACAGCTCGATGCCGTGCTTGTCGGCCAGGATCGACAGGCTGCCCGGGTCGGGCGTGCCGATCTCCTGGCTGCGCAGCGACTCCTTGTAGTGGTCGGCCGGGGTCTCCCCGACGCAGGCCACGAACGTCTTGTGCGACCCCGGCATGATCATCAGGCCGCCGTTGTGGACGAAGTTCTCGGTGAGGGCGATGGAGATGCTCACCGCGCGCATGCGCGGCATCCCGTCCTCGGCGTGCCAGGTCTCGAAGTCGGAGTGCCAGTAGAAGTCCTTGCCGGTGAACCCGGGCTTGTAGTTGACCCGGCTCTGGTGCACGTAGACGTCGCCGCCGAGGATCTGCCGGGCCCGGCCGACCACGCGCGGGTCGCGCACCAGGTCGGCGAACACCTGGCTGATCCGGTGCACCTCGAAGATGGAGCGGACCTCGTCCGAGCCGCGCTCGGTGATCGTCCGCTCGTCGGCGAGGATCTTCGGGTCGGAGGCCAGGCGGCGCAGCTCGGCGCGGTAGGTCTCCACCTCCTCGGGCAGCAGCAGCTGCTCGACCGTCAGATAGCCGTTCGCCTCGTACGACCGCAGGGTCTCGGCGTCGATCGGGCCGTCGTCCGGGCCGCCGTACACCACGGGGTCCTGGCGGTACAGCAGCGCGGGCTCGGTCGCCTTGCGGGTGGGATAGGCGTCGGTGCTCGTCGGATGGGACTCGATGACACTCATGCGTCCTCCTCGGTCAGCAGCGGATAGACACCGTTCTCGTCATGCACCTCCCGGCCGGTGCAGGGCGGGTTGAAGACGCAGACCGTCCGCACGTCGGTGTGGGCGCGCAGCGTGTGGTGTTCATGCCCGTCGAGCAGGTACATGACGCCCGGTTCGATCCGGTGCTTCTCGCCGGTCTCCTCGTTGACCAGCTCGCCCTGTCCCTCGACGCAGTAGACGGCCTCGATGTGGTTGGCGTACCACATCTTCGTCTCGGTGCCCGCGTACAGCACCGTGTCGTGCAGGGAGAACCCGACGCCCTCCTTGGCCAGCACCAGGCGGCGGCTCTCCCAGGTCGGCGCCTTCACGTCGCGGTCGGTGCCGATGATGTCCTTCAGTGACCTGACGATCATTCGATGCTCCTCTCCAGCGGCCGTGGCGCGGGTTCAGGCGGCCACGGCGGTGCGGACGGCCTTGACCGAGTCGGCCAGGATCTCCAGGCCGGCGGCCAGCTCCGCCTCCGTGGTGGTCAGCGGCGGCAGCAGCTTGACGACCTCGCCCTCGGGCCCGGAGGTCTCCATCAGCAGGCCGCGCTCGAACGCCTCGGCGCACACCTTCGGCGCCAGCTCCGGCTCCCGCATGACCAGGCCCCACACCAGGCCCCGGCCGCGCACCGAGTCCACCGCGCCCGCGTGCTCCAGCGCGATCTCGTGCAGCGCCTGCTCCACCTGCTCGCCCTTGGCCAGGGTCTGCTTCTCCAGGCCCTCGCCGGCCCAGTGGTCCTCCAGCGCGCCGGTGGCGGTCACCATCGCGGGGTTGAAGCCGCGGAAGGTGCCGTTGTGCTCGCCGGGCTCCCACACGTCCAGCTCGCGCCGCATCAGCGTCACCGCCATCGGCAGCCCGTAGCCGCTCAGCGACTTGGACAGGCAGACGATGTCCGGGGTGAGCCCGGCCTCCTCGAAGCTGAAGAACGGGCCGGTGCGGCCGCAGCCCATCTGCACGTCGTCGACGATCAGCAGGATGTCGTGGCGGCGGCACAGGTCCTGCAGGCCGCGCAGCCACTCGGCGCTGGCCACGTTGATGCCGCCCTCGCCCTGCACGGTCTCGACGATCACCGCGGCGGGCTTGTCCAGGCCGCTGCCGCTGTCGTCCAGCATCGTCTCGAACAGCAGGAAGTCGGGGGTGCGGCCGTCCAGGTAGTTGTCGTAGGGCATGGCCACGCCGTGGCCCAGCGGCACGCCCGCGCCGGTGCGCTTCATCGAGTTGCCGGTCACCGCCAGCGCCCCCAGCGTCATGCCGTGGAAGGCGTTGGTGAAGCTGACGATCGTCTCCCGGCCGGTGTACTTGCGCGCCAGCTTCAGCGCGGCCTCCACCGCGTGGTTGCCCGCCGGACCCGGGAACTGCACCTTGTAGTCCAGGCCGCGCGGTTTGAGCACCACCTCGTCGAAACGTTCCAGGAACCGCCGTTTGGCGGCGGTGTACATGTCGAGCGAGTGCACGATCGCGTCACCCGCCAGGTAGTCCAGCAGCCGGCGTTTCAGCGCCGGGTCGTTGTGCCCGTAGTTGAGCGTGCCCGCCCCCGCGAAGAAGTCCAGGTACGTCTTTCCGTTCTCGTCGGTGATATGGCTGCCCTGCGCGGTGGTGAACACCGCGGGCCAGCCTCTGCAGTAGCCGCGTACCTCGGATTCGAGACGAGCGAATACGTCCATGTGTTCTGCCTCCGGCGGTCTGGTGGGATGAACGATCGGAGAAAAGGGCCGTACGGTGGTCGGAACGGTCGGGATGGGAATCCGGGCGAATCTGAGAACGGGCTGGAACGGAAAAGGGCCGGGATCGGAAACGGGGAGTCGCGGGCGCGGACCGGTTCGGGGTGTCGCGCGCGGGGCGCGTGCGCCGCGTCGGCGGGGCCCTGCCGCAGGGCCCGCGCGGGCGCCGCGCGGTGGCCGTCAGGGGTGGTTCAGGGGGCCGATGCGGAACAGGATCTCGGGCTCGTGGCCGGCGGGAAGGTGCTCGTCACCGAACAGCGGGCTGCGGACCACCGGGCAGCCGCGGCCCCGGGCGAACGATTCGAACATCGCCGCGCTGGCGGCGTTGCCGGGCGTGACCGTCGCCTCCATGTACCGGCAGCCCAGCTCGGGCATCCGGTCGCCGAGCCGGTCCAGCATGCGCCGGGCCAGGCCCTGGCCGCGGTGGGCGCGGTCGACCGCGACCTGCCACACGAACAGCGTGTCGCGCCGGTCGGGACGCACGTAACCGGTGACGAAACCGCACGCGGCGCCGTCCGCCCGGGCCACCACGGAGGTGCCGGAGAAATCGCGGCACCAGAGCACGTAACTGTATGGCGAGTTGACGTCCAGCACGTTCGAGTCCCGCGCGAGCCGCCACATCTCGGGACCGTCGGCAAGTTCCGGCTCCCGGAGCCGGACCGCCGACTCGTCCCCGGGCGGCGGGGATGTCGAGTGCAGGGATTGCGTTGCCATGTGAAAGAAACTTAGCGAACGGTCCTGGACGCCCCGCCGGCATTGTTATCGACGAGATGTTTGGCATTCCCGCGACCGGGTAGGGGGAGATGCTTGCTCGATTCCGGCGCGTTCGGCGCGCGCATCGGCGGCGGGCGACCGCGCCGTTCTCCCCCGCACGCAGGGGAATCCGCGTAACTCTCACCGGACGCGCCGGCGCCCGTCCCGCTCGCCACCGTGGGTGACGCGGTGTGCACAGGGCCCGGCCCGAATGTTTCAATTGTGTGAGCTAAATCACGCAATCTTCATGACAACTGGGCAACCTGGCGGTGCGTCGCGGCGTGTCCAGTGGGACGAAACGCGATTTGGGTGATATGTGAGGCGCGCCATGCGCCGTCCCCACCCCCTGCCCGTCCCACGGCGCCCAAACCTCGCCGCGGACATTCGCCGTCCACGCCCCGGCTCGAGAAGGCGCGCCGCCCCGCCCCCGTCCGCCGTCCCGGCCCACGCCGACGCTCAAGACGGCGCGCCGCCCGCGGTCCCCCGCGGGCGGCGCCGAACAGACGTCAGGGCGGCGTGGAAGGGCTCAGCGGGCGAAGCGGTCGGTCGCCTGGATGAGGTGGTGCAGGATGCCGGGCTCGTCGTAGGAGTGGCCCGCGTCGTCCACGATATGGAACTCGGCCTCGGGCCAGGCGCGGTGCAGGTCCCAGGCGGTGGCGGGCGGCGTGCAGACGTCGTAGCGGCCCTGCACGATGACGGCCGGGATGTGCCGGATCTTGTCGACGTCGCGCAGCAGCTGCTCGTCGTCGAAGAAGCCCTCGTTGACGAAGTAGTGGTTCTCGATGCGGGCGAACGCCACCGCGAAGTCCGGGTCGCCGAACGAGTCCACCAGGGCGGGGGCGGGACGCAGCTTCATCGTGCCCGCCTCCCACTGCGACCAGGCCCGCGCGGCGGCCACGCGCACGTCGCGGTCGGGGGAGTTGAGGCGCTCGTGGTAGGCGCGCAGGAGGTCCTCGCGTTCGTCCTCGGGAATGGGCGCCAGGTACTTCTCCCACAGATCGGGGAACATGAGCGAGGCGCCTTCCTGGTAGAACCAGTACAGCTCGAACGGCCGGAGGGTGAAGATGCCCCGTAGCACCAGCTCGCTGACCCGGTCGGGGTGCGTCTGCGCGTACGCCAGCGCCAGCGCGCTGCCCCACGACCCCCCGAACACCAGCCACCGTTCGATGCCCAGGTGCTCGCGCAGCCGTTCCATGTCGGCGACCAGGTGCCAGGTGGTGTTGTTCTCCAGCGACACCTCGGGGTCGGCGGCGTGCGGCAGGCTGCGCCCGCAGTTGCGCTGGTCGAACAGCACGATCCGGTACGCCTCGGGGTCGAACTGCCGGCGGTGCGCGGGCGTGCAGCCCCCGCCGGGCCCGCCGTGCAGCATCACCGCGGGTTTGCCGTCGGGGTTCCCGCAGACCTCCCAGTGGATCCGGTTGCCGTCGCCGACGTCCAGCAGCCCGGAATCATACGGTTCGATCGGCGGATACAGGGTCGCAAGCTCCATGAGCTGTGATTGTTTCATCTCACGCGACGGCCCGTGAGATGCCGCACCCGCGGCATGATCTGCGGGAAAGGACCGTGAGGATCAAGAAACTAAACCCCAAACAGGGCAAACGCTGTGGTGATCGGCACTAGAGTGCCTTCCATATGCCAAGCGACGAGCCGCCAGGCGAGGAGTGCAGCGAACAGATGAGCACAGCAGCCCCGCGACCGTTGCTCCGCGCCCGCGCCGCCCGGCGGGTCGGCCGAGTACGGCGAGGAGAACTTGGAGGGCCGGAGTGAGCGAGCTGAACGGGTCGGGCGGCGGACGCAAGATCCCGGACGCGGCCTCTCCCTGGCCCGTTCCCGCGGCGCAGCAGCCCATCAAGGCCGGCGGGCACGCGGGCGAGGTGGGCGGCCGGAGCGACCACGACCTGGCCGAGGCGCAGCCGTGGGACATCGTCGAGCGGCTGCGGCAGATGGCCGACCTGATCGGGGACGCGCTCGCCGCCGGTGAGCGCAAGGTCGCCGAGGCCCACGACGACGCCCAGAGCCAGGTCGCGGCGATGCAGGCCGAGAAGGAGTCGGCGCAGCGCGACGCGGCGGCGGCCTGGGGTGAGGTGCAGCGTGCGCGGGGGCAGGCCGAGGAGGCCGACCGGCGTGCGCTGGAGGCCGAGCGGCGGCTGGCCGAGGCGCAGAATGAGGCGCAGTCCCAGATCGCGGCCATGCAGGCCGAGAAGCAGACCCAGGTCGCGGCGATGCAGGCCGAGAAGGAGTCGGCGCAGCGCGACGCGGCGGCGGCCTGGGGTGAGGTGCAGCGTGCGCGGGGGCAGGCCGAGGAGGCCGACCGGCGCGCGCTGGAGGCCGAGCGGCGGCTGGCCGAGGCGCAGAGCGAGGCGCAGGCCCAGATCGCGGCCATGCAGGCCGAGAAGGCCGCCATGCAGGCCGAGAAGGAGACCGCCCAGCGCGACGCGGCCGCCGCCTGGAACCAGGCCCAGCAGGGACGCGTCCAGGCCGACCAGGCACGCGGACAGGCCGAGCAGGCCCGAGCCCAGGCCGAGCAGGCGCGTGTGCAGGCCGAGCAGGCCCGCGCCCAGATGGAACAGGCCCGCGCGCAGATGGAGCAGGCCCAGGCGCAGGCCGAGCAGGCCGAGCGCAGGGTCGCCGAGGCCGAGGCCACCGTCCGGCAGGCCATGGCGCAGCGCGACGCGATGAGCGAGGCCCGCGACGACGCCCTGCGCGCCGTCGAGGACGCCGTCACCGCGCGGCGCGCCGCCGAGGCCGAGCGCGACCGGCTCGCCGAGCAGGCCGCCGAGCTGTCGCGGGCGCTGGAGAGCGCGCACGGCGAGCTGTCGGCGCTGCGCGCCAAGGCCGCCGACGCCGAGCTGACCGCCAAGAACCTGCAGCAGGTCGCCGCGGCGGCCGCCAAGGAGTCCGAGGACGCCCGGCGCCGCGCCGGTGAGGCCGAGCTGCGCGCGCAGGAGGCCGAACGGCGGGCCCAGGAGGCCGAGCGCCGCGCCACGGACGCCGACCGGCGGGCCGCCGAGGCCGACCGGCGGGTGGCCGACGCCGACCGGCTGGTGCAGAAGGCCGGCAAGGAGCGCGAGCAGGCCCTCGACACGGCCGCGCAGTCGCTGGAGGCCGCCAAGAAGGCCGAACGCGAGCGCGACGCCGCCGTGGCGGCCCGCGCCCAGCTGGAGCAGACCCGCGCTCAGCTTGAGCAGAGCCGCGCCCAGCTGGAGCAGGCGCGCGACGCGGCCGACCGGGCCCGGGAGGCGGCCGAACGGGCGCGCGACGCCGCGCTGCAGGCGCAGGCGCAGGCCGAGTCGGAGCTGACGCTGGCGCGCGGCCGGGCCGAGTCGGCCGAGCGTGAGCGCGACAAGGCCATGGCGGGCATGCGGCAGATGGCCGCCGAGCGCGACGCGGTCGCCGAGAAGCTCGGCGAGCGCGAGCAGTGGGTCGACCAGCTCGCGCAGGCGGTCACCGAGCAGCGCGCGGCCATCGCCGAGCTGTCGCAGGAGCGCGACAGCGCCCGCAACGCCGCCGACCAGGCCCGCTCGCTGATCGACGAGCTCACCCGGCAGCTGCGCACGATCATGCCGACCGCGGCCCCGCGGATCTGACCGCCGCGCCGCGAGCCCGGTCCGCCGGCCCGGTCCGCGAGCCCGTGCGCGGGCCCGCGGATCGGGGCCGCGGACGCCACGGCCGGATCCGAGCCGCGGATCCGGCCGCCGGATCGACGGCGGCGCCCCCGTCCCGAGGCCGGAAACGGCCATGGGCGGGGGCTTTCGCCTTCGACCGGGAGTCGGGGACGGGGCCGGGAACGCGTCCCGGACGGCGGTGGGCACTCGCGGCTGATATCCTGGTGGCCCGTGGACAGTGCGGTGGACACCTTGCGATGAACACGCGATGAACGCCGCCTCAGCAGCGACCACGGGAGCGCCTTCTTGCCATCGGCAGCCACTGGTAGATCACGTCCTACCAAGCATCTGTTCGTCACCGGCGGTGTCGCCTCCAGCCTCGGCAAGGGACTGACGGCGTCCAGCCTGGGGCGGCTTCTGGCCCTGCGGGGCCTGCGGGTCACCATGCAGAAGCTGGATCCGTACCTCAACGTCGACCCCGGCACCATGAACCCGTTCCAGCACGGCGAGGTCTTCGTGACCGACGACGGCGCCGAGACCGACCTGGACATCGGGCACTACGAACGTTTCCTCGACACCGAACTGCACGGTTCGGCCAACGTCACCACCGGCCAGGTCTACTCCAACGTGATCGCCAAGGAGCGGCGCGGCGAGTACCTCGGCGACACCGTGCAGGTGATCCCGCACATCACCAACGAGATCAAGGACCGCATCCGCGGCATGGCCGACGGCGACGTCGACATCGTCATCACCGAGGTCGGCGGCACGGTCGGCGACATCGAGTCGCTGCCGTTCCTGGAGTCGGTACGTCAGATCCGGCACGAGATCGGCCGGGAGAACTGCTTCTTCCTGCACGTGTCGCTGCTGCCGTACATCGGCCCGTCCGGGGAGCTGAAGACCAAGCCGACCCAGCACTCGGTGTCGGCGCTGCGCTCCATCGGCATCCAGCCCGACGCGATCGTGTGCCGCTCGGACCGGCCGATCACCGACGGGCTGCGCAACAAGATCAGCCTGATGTGCGACGTCGACCGCGAGGCCGTGGTGTCGGCGGTGGACGCCGCCAGCATCTACGACATCCCCAAGGTCCTGCACACCGAGGGCCTGGACGCCTACGTGGTGCGCCGCCTGGGGCTGCCGTTCCGCGACGTCGACTGGGGCGCCTGGGACGAACTGCTGCGCCGGGTGCACCGGCCCGCCCGCGAGGTCACGATCGCGCTGGTCGGCAAGTACATCGACCTGCCCGACGCGTACCTGTCGGTGACCGAGGCGCTGCGGCACGGCGGGTTCGGCAACGACGCGCGCGTCAACATCCGCTGGGTCAAGAGCGACGACTGCGAGACCCCCGAGGGCGCCCGCCGCGAGCTGGACGGCGTCGACGGCGTGCTGATCCCCGGCGGGTTCGGCGTGCGCGGCATCGAGGGCAAGATCGGCGCGGTGCGGCACGCCCGGGAGAACCGCATCCCGCTGCTGGGCATCTGCCTGGGCCTGCAGTGCATGGTGATCGAGGCGGCCCGGTCGCTGGGCGGGCTGGCCGACGCGGGCAGCGCCGAGTTCGACCCGGCCACCCCGCACCCGGTGGTGGCGACCATGGCCGACCAGGTCGACGTGGTCGCCGGCGAGCGCGACATGGGCGGCACGATGCGCCTCGGCCTGTACCCGGCCGACCTGGCCGAGGGCTCGATCGTGCGCGAGCTGTACGGGGAGGCCAAGGCGTCCGAGCGGCACCGGCACCGCTACGAGGTCAACAACGCCTACCGTGACCGGCTGGAGCAGGCCGGGCTGAGCTTCTCCGGGCTGTCGCCGGACGGCCGCCTGGTGGAGTACGTGGAGCTGCCGCGCGAGGCGCACCCGTTCTTCGTCGGCACGCAGGCGCACCCGGAGTTCCGGTCCCGCCCGACCCGTCCGCACCCGCTGTTCACCGGCCTGATCTCCGCGGCGCTGGACTACGCCGCCGCGCGGGGCCGCGCCGACGCGGTGACCGCCCCGTGACCGGCGGCCCCGTGACCGGCGGCCCCGCGACCGGCGGCTCCGGAGCCGGCGGGCTCGGCCCGGACGACGTGCGCGACCGGCCCGAGCGGTGGGAGGTCGTCGGCAGCGGCGAGGAGTTCCGCGGGCACGTGTTCCGCGTGCGCCGCGACCGCGTCCGCATGCCCAACGGCGACCGCATGGAGGTCACCCAGCGGGACGTCATCGAGCATCCCGGCTCGGTCGGCATCATCGCGCTCGACGACGCCGACCGGGTGCTGCTGCTGCGCCAGTACCGGCACCCGGTGGGCCGGCTGCTGTGGGAGGCGCCCGCCGGGCTGCGCGACGTGCCCGGCGAACCGCTGCACAAGCTGGCCGAACGCGAGCTGCTGGAGGAGGCCGGGTACCGCGCCGACCGCTGGGACACCCTGGCCGACGTGCTGCCGTCCTCGGGCATGTCCGACGAGCGGGTCCGCATCTTCCTGGCCCGCGACCTCACCGAGGTGCCCGCCGAGGAGATCGGCTTCGAGCGGGTGCACGAGGAGGCCGACATGCCGGTGGTGTGGGTACCGCTGGACGAGGCGGTCCGCAAGGTGCTCGCCGGGGAGATCCACAACATGATCGCCTCGCTGGGCGTGCTGGCCGTGCAGGCGGCGCGGGCGCGCGGCTTCCGCGACCTGCGCCCCGTGGACGCCCCCGAGGACTGACCGCGGCGCGGCCCCGGGCGGGCGCGACATGCGGGCCGGGCGGCGTGTCGATCGGGTCTCGCGGCGCCGTCGAAGGCGGCATGATGGGCAGGTCCCTGTCGGTCACCCCGCCCGGAAGAGGTGCCGCACTGTCACCGAGCACGCCCGGCCGGAACGCCGCGCCCCCTGGAGCCGGACAGGACGACGCACGGCACGACGCACATCACGCCGGGCAGCAGGCCGGGCAGCGCGCCGGGCAGGGGGACGCCGACGACCTCGACGGCGCCCCCGGTCCCGGCGGCGGCCCGGACGGCGGCGCGTCCGCGCTGCGCTCGGCCGTGCTCACCTACCTGGGACACCTCGCCGTCGAACGGGGCCTGGCCGCCAACACCCTCAGCTCCTACCGCCGCGACCTGCGCCGCTACCTGGCGGTGCTGACCGCGCGCGGCCGCACCGCCATCGACCAGGTCGGCGAGGACGACGTGCGGGCGTTCCTGGTCGGGCTGCGCGAGGGCGACGCCGACCATCCGCCGCTGTCGGCCGGGTCGGCGGCCCGCGCGGTGGTGGCCGTGCGCGGGCTGCACCGCTTCGCGCTGCGCGAGGGACTGGCCCCCGGCGACCCGGCCCGTGACGTCCGCCCGCCCACGCCCCCGCGGCGGCTGCCCAAGGCCATCTGCATCGACGACGTCGAACGGCTGCTGGCCGCGGCGGCGGGCCCGGGCGGCGACGCCACCGCGCGCGGGCTGCGCGACCGGGCCCTGCTGGAACTGCTGTACGGGTCGGGCGTGCGCATCTCCGAGGCCGTCGGCCTCGACGTCGACGACCTGGACCTGGACGAGGGGTTCGCCCGCGTGCGCGGCAAGGGCGGCAAGACCCGCGTGGTGCCGATGGGCGACTACGCGCGCCGCGCCGTCGAGGCGTACCTGGTGCGGGCCCGTCCCGAGCTGAGCACGGCTGGACGCGGCGGCCCCGCGCTGTTCCTGAACGCGCGCGGCGGGCGGCTGTCGCGGCAGGGCGCCTGGATGGTGCTGCGCGCCGCCGCCGAACGCGCCGACCTGAAGAACGTCTCTCCGCACACACTGCGGCACTCGTTCGCCACGCACCTGCTGGACGGGGGCGCGGACGTGCGGGTCGTGCAGGAGCTGCTGGGCCACGCGTCGGTGACCACCACGCAGGTCTACACGCTGGTCACCGTGCAGATGCTGCGCGAGGTGTACGCCACGTCCCATCCCCGTGCCCGCGGCTGAGGCCGGCGGATGAACGGGACGTATCAGGGCCAGACAAAACACGCCCATCGGCGCGCGTCGGCTTGAGAGGCGCCGTGTCAAGCCCTAGAGTCCCGGATCTGGATGGCATTTTCCGGGCCACCCGGGGAGGGATCTGGTGACCAGCACACAGGCTGCGGGGGGAGTCCTGTCCTCCGCCACCATTGAGACCGATCCGAGTCTTGCCCTCGGACCGACGCAGCGTCCGGTGCCCAACTTCCCCGAGCCCGAACCGCTGGACGAGCACGGACCGGCCCGCGTGGTGTCGATCTGCAACCAGAAGGGCGGGGTCGGCAAGACCACCACCACCATCAACCTGGGCGCCGCGCTGGCCGAGTACGGCCGCCGCGTGCTGCTGGTGGACTTCGACCCGCAGGGCGCGCTGTCGGTCGGGCTCGGCAAGGGCGACCCGCGCCAGCTCGACATCACCATCCACAACCTGCTGCTCGAGCACGACACCGAGTGGGAGGACGTCGTCATCGACACCGGTGTCGACGGCATGGACCTGCTGCCCAGCAACATCGACCTGTCCGGCGCCGAGGTGCAGCTGGTGCACGAGGTGGGCCGCGAGTACATCCTGGCGGGCGCGCTGAAGTCGGCGGTGCCGCACTACGACTACATCCTCATCGACTGCCAGCCGTCGCTGGGCCTGCTCACCGTCAACGCGCTGGCCGCCAGCCAGGGCGTGCTGATCCCGCTGGAGTGCGAGTACTTCGCGATGCGGGGCGTGGCGCTGCTCATGGAGACCATCGACAAGGTCCAGTCGCGCATCAACCCCGACCTGCAGATCGACGGGGTGCTCGGCACCATGTACGACTCGCGCACCCTGCACACCCGAGAGGTGCTCGGCCGCATCGTCGAGGCGTTCGGCGACAAGGTGTTCCACACCGTCATCAACCGCACGGTGCGGTTCCCCGACGCCACCGTCGCGGGCGAGCCCATCACGTTCTTCGACCCCAGCTCGATGGGCGCCAACGCCTACCGCAGCCTGGCCCGCGAGGTGCTGCAGCGCTGGGCCGCGGCCGAGGCCGCCGCCAAGTGACGCCCCGTCCTCACTCTCAGGAGTGAGGACGCGTCCGTTCCGCGCGGCGATACTTGGGGGCGGCCACCCCTCCCCGCAGCGAGGAGACGACGTGGCGACCCTCATCGCCCGTACTCGGCGTCTCGCCGAACGCGCCCGCGCCCTGCCGCCGAGCGCGGTCGACGCGGTCATCGCCGCGGTGTGCGGCGCCTACGTGACCGTGCACGCCGCGGTCGACGGCTGCCTGACCTGGTGGGTCGCGCTGCTCGCCACGGCCGGGTCGGTGCCGCTGCTGTGGCGGCGACGGCACCCGTTCTGGATCACCGGGGTCGTCGGTGCCGGCACCCTGACGATGGACCTGACCGACTCCTTCACCGATCTGCCCGCGGCGCAGCTGGTGGCCACCTACACCTTCGCCGCGCTGTGCCCGCCGGTGCGGCGGCTGGTCGCGGGGGCGGTCAGCGCCGCCGCCATCACGGTGTCGGTGCTGCTCGGCGCCGGTCAGAGCCTCGGCCCGGGCGGCATCGGGGGCAAGCTGGTCGTGGCGGCCGCGCCGTTCCTCGTGGCGTACGCGATGGGCACCTCCGCCCGCGCGCGCCGCGACCGCATCGCGATGCTGGAGGAACGCGCGCGCCGTCTCGCCGAGGAGCAGGACGCCGCCGCCACCCGCGAACGCCAGCGGATCGCCCGCGAGATGCACGACATCCTCGCCCATTCGATGAGCATGGTCGCCATTCAGGCCGAGGCGGGGCCGGTGGCGGTGCGCAACGACCCGGCCCGGGCCGAGGAGATGTTCGACACCATCGCCGGCACGGCGCGCGAGGCGCTGGCGCAGCTGCGCCGCACGCTCGGCGTGCTGCGCGCCGACGAGCCGTCCCGCCGGCCCCAGCCCGGCCTGGACGCCCTGCCGACGCTGGTGGCGGGGGTGCGGCGCGCCGGCCTGGACGTCACGCTGGAGGAGGACGGCCGGGCCCGGCGCGTCCCGCCCGACCTGGCCGCGACCGCGTACCGCGTCGTCCAGGAGTCGCTGACCAACACCGTCAAGCACGCCGGGGCGGGCAGCGCTCGCGTACGGCTGCGGTGGGACGGCGGGGCGCTGCGCCTGGAGGTGCACGACGACGGGTCCGGCCCGAACGGCGCGAACGGTGCGACCGGCGCGAACGGCGCGGGCGGTGCCGACGGCGCGCACGCCGGTGGCGGGCACGGCCTGACCGGGATGCGGGAACGGGTCGCCGCCGCGGGCGGCGAGCTGAGTTACGGGCCGGGTCCGGACGGCCGGGGCTTCCGCGTGGCGGCCGTTCTGCCCCTAGAGTGAGGACGTGCCCGCCGACGCACCGATCCGCGTGCTCATCGCCGACGACCAGGCGCTGGTGCGCGACGGTTTCGCGATGATCCTGTCCGACGAGCCGGATCTGACGGTCGTCGGGGAGGCCGCCGACGGCGCCGAGGCGATCGGCAAGGCGCGCGAGCTGCGTCCCGACGTGGTGCTGATGGACGTGCGCATGCCGCACGTCGACGGCATCGCGGCGACCGCCGCGATCTGCCGCGACACCGACGCCCGGGTGCTGGTGCTGACGACGTTCGACCTGGACGAGTACGTCTACCAGGCGCTGCGCGCCGGGGCGAGCGGGTTCCTGCTGAAGGACATGCGGCGCCGCGAGCTGGTGGACGCGGTGCGCGTGGTGGCCGGCGGCGAGGCGCTGCTCGCGCCGTCGGTGACGCGGCGGCTGATCGCCGACGTGGTCGGGCGGTCCGGCACTCTCGCCGCGGGCGCCGCCGGCGCGCCGGCCCCGGGCGCGGAGGACCCCCGGCTGGCGACGCTGACCGCCCGCGAGACCGACACGCTGCGGCACGTCGCGCGCGGCATGTCCAACGCCGAGATCGCCCGCGCCATGTTCGTCACCGAGCACACCGTCAAGACGCACGTCAGCAGCGTGCTGAGCAAGCTGCACCTGCGCGACCGGGTGCAGGCGGTCGTGCTGGCCTACGAGACCGGCCTGGTGCGGCCGGGGGAGACGGCGCCGCCCGCGCACGCCTGACCCCTCCTGAGAGGGAGCCGCGCCCGCCGCGCACCGCTCCGAAGAGGGGCGGCGATTCCGCTCTCGGCGGCGATCCGTTCGACGGCGTTCCGGACGAGCCTTTGAGACGGCATTTCCGGTCGGAGGCCGTTGGAGGCCGTCATGCTTCGCAGGATCTCTGGTTTCTCCGCACGACGCCCGTGGCTGGTCGTCGTGCTGTGGCTCGCCGTCGTCGGCGCGGGCTTCGGTGTCGGCGGCAGGGTGTTCGGCGCCCTGGTGGGCGACGTCGGCAGCGTTCCCGGCAGCGAGTCGGGTCGCGCCGCGCGGTGGCTCGACGACAACGCCCCGCGTCCCGAACGGATCACCGCCATCGTGGCGGGACGTCCGGTGAGCGACCCCGCGCTGCGGCGCGAGGTGGACGCGGCGATCGGCGCCGTGCGGGCCGTGCCCGGCGTCGTGGAGGTGAGCGGGCCGCTGCCGTCGCGGACCACCGGGCGGGCGCTGCTGGTGGAGGTCGCACTCACCCCGGGTGACCAAGCGGAGAAGGCCGCCGAGGCCGCCGCCGACCGCCTGCGCGACGTGGACGGCGCGACCGTGACGGTCGCCGGGGGACCGCTGTCGGGGGCGGAGTTCAACGGGCAGGCGCAGCGGGACGTGGCCCGCGCCGAGATGCTGAGCATGCCGGTGGTGCTGGTGCTGCTGCTGGTGGTGTTCGGCGGGCTGCTGGCGGCCGGGCTGCCGCTGCTCGTCGCGATGATCGGCACCGGGGCGACGTTCGGGATCCTGTACGCCTTCAGCGCCCTCACCGACATCTCGGTCTACGCCATCCAGGTCACCACGATGCTCGCGGTCGGGCTGGCCGTCGACTACGCGCTGCTGATGGTCAACCGGTTCCGGGAGGAGCGCGGCGCCGACCCGGACGTGGCGGCAGACGTGGCGGCGGCCGTGGCGCGCACCGCCGCCACCGCGGGCCGCACCGTGATGTTCTCCGGGCTGACCGTGGCGGTCGCCCTCCTCGGACTGGTGATCTTCCCCGACCCGTTCCTGCGGTCGATGGGGCTGGCCGGCACCGCCGTCGTCCTGGTCGACATGCTCGCCGCGCTGACGCTGCTGCCCGCGCTGCTCGCCCGATTCGGCCACCGCATCGCCCCGGCCGGGACGCGGGTGCGCGGCGGTGCCTTCGCCCGGGTGGCCCGCGCCGTGCAGCGGCGCCCGCTGCTGACGCTGGCGGCCACCGCCGCCGCCCTGGCCACCCTCGCGGCGCCCGTCCTGGGCCTGCACATCTCCCTGGGCGACGCGCGAATGCTGCCCGACTCCACCGACACCCGCCGGCTGTGGACGGAGCTGAACACCCACTTCCCCGAGCGGGCCCGCTGGACGGGCGACATCCAGGTGGTCGCCGACGCGCCTCCCGGCGACCCACGCGTGGCGACCCTGCGGCAGACGATCGCCGCCATGCCCGGCATCGCCGAGGTCGGCACCGACCGGCTCGGATCCACGAGGACCCTGCTGTTCGCCACCCCGCGCGGCGAGGCCGACGACACGGCCGTGCGCGACGCCGTCCACGCCGTCCGCGACCTGCGCACGCCGTTCCCCGTCCAGGTCACCGGCGACACCGCCCAGCTGATCGACTACCGGGCGATGCTGGCCGACCGGCTGCCGTGGGCGGCCGCGGCGGTCGCGCTCGGCACGCTGGTGCTGCTGTTCGCGTTCACCGGGTCGGTGCTGCTGCCGGTCAAGGCGGTGCTGACGAACCTGCTCAGCATCGGCTCCGCCCTCGGCGTCGTCGTGTGGGTCTTCCAGGACGGGCACCTGGCCGGGCCGCTGGGCACCGAGGGCATGGGGTACGTGCACCTGACCGTCCCGGTGCTGATCGGCGCGATCGCGTTCGGGCTGTCGGTGGACTACGAGGTGTTCCTGCTGTCGCGGATCCGCGAGCGGTGGCTCGCCGGGGACGCCCCGCGGGTCGCGGTCGCCGAGGGCCTGCGCCGCACCGGCGGCATCATCACCGCCGCCGCCCTGATGATCGCGGTGGTGTTCGCCGGCTTCGCGCTCGGCGGCTTCGCCCCCGTCAAGGCGATCGGGCTGGGCCTGGTGACGGCGATCGTGCTGGACGCGACGGTGGTGCGGATGCTGCTCGTCCCGGCGACCATGACGCTGCTGGGACGCCGCAGCTGGTGGCTGCCCGGCCCGCTGGAGCGCCTGCACGCCCGCCTGGCGCTGTCCGAGGCCGAGCCGCCGTCCCCCGGGGCCGCCCGGCCGGCGGGCCGCCCCCTCGTCCACTGATCCACTCCAGGGGGCGGGCCGCATCCCACGGGGGCGCGGCCCGCCCCTCCGCCTGCGCAGACGCTCGCCGCGGCCGGTGGACGCGGCCGCGGCCGGACTCCGCTACCGTGAGCGAGGTGGACCAGACGTCGCAGGAGCCGCAGGCCGAGGAGGGCCGTGGCTTCCGCGTCCAGCTGGACAACTTCGAGGGCCCGTTCGACCTGCTGCTCGGCCTGATCTCCAAGCACAAGCTGGACATCACCGAGGTGTCGCTGGCCAAGGTCACCGACGACTTCATCGCCCACATCCGCTCGCACGGCAAGGACTGGGACCTGGACCAGGCCAGCCACTTCCTGCTGGTCGCCGCCACCCTGCTGGACCTCAAGGCGGCGCGGCTGCTGCCGTCGGGCGAGGTCGACGACGAGGAGGACCTGGCCCTGCTGGAGGCCCGCGACCTGCTGTTCGCGCGGCTGCTGCAGTACCGGGCCTTCAAGGAGGTCGCGCGGTTCCTGGCGGGCCGGATGGCCGAGCAGGGACGGCGGTTCCCGCGCATGGTGCCGATGGAGCCCCGCTTCGCCGGCCTGCTGCCCGAGGTGCTCCTCGGGCTCGGGCCCGCCGAGTTCGCCCGCCTGGCCGCCAAGGCCCTCACCCCCAAGGCGCCCCCGACCGTCTCGGTCGAGCACATCTACCAGCCCAAGGCCAGCGTCCGCGAGCAGGCCGCGATCGTGGTGGAACGGCTGCGCGAGCTGCGCGCCACCACCTTCCGCGTGCTCACCGAGGACTGCGCGGGCACCTTCGAGATCGTCGCGCGGTTCCTGGCGCTGCTGGAGCTGTACCGCGAGAAGGCGGTCGCGTTCGAGCAGGCCGAGCCGCTGGGCGAGCTGCACATCACCTGGACCGGCACCGACGACGGCGACGTCGTCGTCGGCGACGACTACGAAGGCTCCCGGGAGCCGGAGAAAGACAAGACCGATGACTGAACCACCCCGCGAGGACGCCCCCGAGGGCGTCCCCGCCGAGCCTGCCCCGCCGCCCCCGCCGGCCGGGGACGCGCCGCCCCCGGACGCGGGCCCCGCCCCGTCCGCGCAGGACGAGGGGCCGGGGCTGCGGGCCTCGATCGAGGCGATCCTGCTGGTGGTGGACGAGCCGGTGAGCGAGGTCACACTCGCGCAGCTGCTGGAGCGTCCGCGCCAGGAGATCGCCGCCACGCTGCGGGAACTGGCCGCGGAATACACCGCCCAGGGCCGCGGGTTCGACCTTCGGGAGGTGGCGGGCGGCTGGCGTTTCTACACTCGGGACGTGTGCGCCCCGGTGGTCGAGCGCTTCGTCACCGACGGTCAGCAGGCCCGCCTCACCCAGGCGGCGCTGGAGACCCTCGCCGTGGTGGCCTACCGCCAGCCGGTGAGCCGGGCCCGGGTCTCGGCGATCCGCGGCGTCAACAGCGACGGGGTGATCCGGACGCTGATGCTGCGGGGGCTGATCGAGGACGCGGGCCAGGACCCCGAGTCGCAGGCGCACCTGTACCGCACCACGGGGTACTTCCTGGAGCGGCTGGGGTTGCGCAGTTTGGACGAGCTGCCCGACCTCGCCCCCTACCTGCCCGAAGACCTGCCAGACGACACAGTTGAGGGAAAGTGACCGACAACCAGGGCGTACGGTTGCAGAAGGTGCTCGCCGACGCCGGCATCGGCAGCCGCCGCCACTGCGAGGAGCTGATCGGCGAGGGCCGCGTCAGCGTCAACGGCGAGAAGGTGTTCCGCTTCGGCGAGCGGGTGGACCCCCAGCGCGACGTCATCCACGTCGACGGCCGCCGCGTGGAGACCCGCGCCGAGATGCGCTACTACGCCGTCAACAAGCCGCGCGGCGTCGTCAGCACCATGTCCGACGAGCGGGGCCGCAGGTCGCTGGCCGACTTCGTGGAGGTGCCCGAGCGGCTGTTCCACGTCGGCCGCCTGGACACCGACACCGAGGGCCTGATCCTGCTCACCAACGACGGGGAGCTGGCGCACCGCCTCATGCACCCCAGCTACGGCGTGCAGAAGACCTACCTGGCCGAGATCCACGGGCCCATCCCGCGGGACCTGGGACGGCGGCTCAAGGCCGGCGTCACGCTGGACGACGGTCCCGCCAAGGCCGACCGGTTCCGGGTGTTCGACCAGGTCGGCAAGCGGGTGCTGGTGGAGATCACCCTGCACGAGGGCCGCAAGCACATCGTGCGGCGGATGCTCAAGCACGTCGGGTTCCCCGTGCAGCAGCTGGCCCGCGTCGAGTTCGGGCCGGTCAAACTCGGCCAGCTGCGACCCGGCACCGTCCGGGCGCTGACGGTCAGGGAGATCGGCGAGCTGTACAAGGCCGTGGGCCTGTAGGAGGTGTGAACGTGGCGGTACGCGCGATCCGGGGGGCGACGCAGGTGGACGCCGACGACCGGGACCAGATCCTGGCGGCCACCACCGAACTGGTGACCGAGGTGATGACGCGCAACGCGCTGACCACCGACGACGTCATCAGCGTGATCTTCACCGCGACGCCCGACCTGGCCGCCGAGTTCCCGGCGCTGGCGGCGCGCAAGCTGGGCTTCCACGAGGTCCCGCTGCTGTGCGCCAGCGAGATCGGCGTGCCGCACGCGCTGCCGCGGGTCATCCGGCTGATGGCGCATGTGGAGACCGACCGTCCCCGCTCGGAGGTCCAGCACGTCTATCTGCGCGGCGCGACCGCGCTGCGGCTCGACATCGCGCAGTGAACCCGGCGCAGTGAAAGGCGCGGTGAACCCGGCGCGGTGAGCGGTTCGCGGCGCGGCACGGGCGGGCATCCGGGGCCGCTACCCTTGTCGGGTGGCTGAAGAGGGCTTTCCACGGCGGATCGTGGTGATCGGGGCGGGGCTGATCGGCACCTCGATCGCCCTGGCCATGCGCGAGCGCGGCGCCGAGGTGCAGTTGGCCGACCGCGACGCCGCCGCGCTGGCGATGGCCGTCGAGCTGGGCGCGGGCACGGCCCTGCCGGACGGCGACGCCCCCGCCGATCCCACCGCGGGGCCCGCCGACCTGGCGGTGCTGGCCGTCCCGCCCGCCGCCGTGGCCGTCACCCTGCTGGACGCGCAGAAGCGCGGGCTGGCCAAGGTCTACACCGACGTGGCCAGCGTCAAGGCGCTGCCGCTGCGGCAGGCGCGCGACCTGGGCTGCGACCTGGGCACATTCGTGCCGGGCCATCCGCTGGCCGGGCGCGAGCGCTCCGGCCCGGCGGCGGCCCGCGCCGACCTGTTCCTCGGCCGCTCGTGGGCGCTGTGCCCGCCCGCCGAGTCGGAGCCGGAGGCCGTCGAAACGGTGGTCGCGCTGGCCCGGGCGTGCGGCGCCGAGCCCGTCACCGTCGACGCCGAGGAGCACGACCGCGCCGTCGCGCTGGTCTCGCACGCCCCGCACGTGGTGTCGGCCGCGGTCGCCGCCCGGCTGACCGGCGCCGACGACATGGCGCTCGGCCTGGCCGGGCAGGGCCTGCGGGACGTGACCCGCATCGCCGCCGGCGACCCGCGGCTGTGGATCGGCATCCTGGCCGGCAACGCCGCCCCCGTCGCCGACGTGCTGGAGGCCGTGGCCACCGACCTGGCCGTGGCGGCCTCGCTGCTGCGCGACGGCAGCGAGGAGGCCGCGACCCATGTCGCCGACCTGCTGCTGCGCGGCAACGCGGGCCGCTCGCGCATCCCCGGCAAGCACGGCGGCGACCCGTCCGCCTACGCCGCGGTGCAGGTGGTCATCCCCGACCGCCCCGGCGAGCTGGCCATGATCTTCCAGGCGGCGGGCGTGGCCGGGGTCAACATCGAGGACGTCACGATCGAGCACTCCCCGGGCCGCCCGCTGGGCGTGCTGGAGATCTCGGTCAAGCCCGAGGCCGCGCAGCGGCTGGCCGAGGAGCTGCGCTCGCGCGGCTGGTCGGTCCCCGGCCTGGCATAACGGCCCATAACGGGTCATAACGGCTCGCAACGGCCCGGAGCGGGCCCGACGGGGCCGCGCACACGGGTACGCTGGCGCGACGGGGGAACGGCCGTCGGCACCCCCCGGGGCCGTCCGCGCGCCCGCCGCGGGAGACTCGCGGGCAAGCCGCCGCATCACGGAAAGGGAGCGATCGTGCCGCTCGTCATCGCCATGGACGGCCCCTCCGGGTCGGGCAAGTCCAGTGCCTCCAAGGGCGTCGCCCGCGCGCTGGGGCTGCGCTACCTCGACACCGGCGCCATGTACCGCGCCATGACCTGGTGGATGCTGCGGGCGGGCGTGCCGGTCGAGGATGCCGAGGCGGTCGCGGCCCGCGCCGGGGAGCCAGTGATCGAGTCCGGCACCGACCCCGACGCCCCCACCATCGCGGTGGACGGCACGGACGTGTCCGCCCCCATCCGCACCCGCGAGGTGACCAACGCGGTCAGCGCGGTCAGCGCCGTGCCGCGGGTGCGCGAGCGGCTGGTGGCGCTCCAGCGCGAGATCATCGGCGCGGGCGGCATCGTCGTGGAGGGACGCGACATCGGCACCGTCGTGGCGCCCGACGCGCCCGTCAAGATCTTCCTGACGGCCAGCGAGGAGGCCCGCGCGGCCCGCCGAGCCAGGGACCTGGCCGCCGACCCCGGCGCCACGGTGACGGTGACGCGCGCCGAGCAGGCCCGCCGCGACCGGCTCGACTCCACCCGGGCGGCCTCGCCGCTGGCCAGGGCCGAGGACGCGCACGAGATCGACTCGACCGAGCTGACCCTGGACGAGGTGATCGAGACGGTCGTGCGGCTGGCGAAGGACGCGTCCTAGCCGGGCCGCACGGCCGGGCACGGACGGTCCGCGGAACGGACGGACGAGGAGGGCAGCCGGCGCCGCGCGTGGCGCCTCGAAGGCGAGCGGGGAACAGTGAGCGAATACGAGATCGAGACGGTGGACGGCCCGGCGGCCGCGGACGAGGCGGCGGCGCCGGCTCCGGTCGTGGCCGTGGTGGGCCGTCCCAACGTCGGCAAGTCGACCCTGGTCAACCGGATCCTGGGCCGCCGTGAGGCGGTCGTGGAGGACGTGCCGGGCGTGACCCGCGACCGCGTCGCCTACGAGGCCAACTGGAGCGGCCGCCGCTTCACCGTCGTCGACACCGGCGGCTGGCTGCCGGACGCCTCCGGCCTGGCCGCCGCGATCGCCGAGCAGGCGCGGCTGGCGGTCGACCTGGCCGACGTGGTGATGTTCGTGGTGGACGCGACGGTGGGTGCCACCGACGTCGACGAGGCCGTGGTGGAGATCCTGCGCCGGTCCGGCAAGCCGGTGGTGCTGGTCGCCAACAAGGTGGACGACGTGGCGACCGAGGCCGACGCGGCCATGCTGTGGTCGCTGGGCATCGGCGAGCCGCACCCGGTCAGCGCCCTGCACGGCCGTGGCAGCGGCGACCTGCTGGACGCGGTGCTGGACGCGCTGCCCGCCGAGCCGCCGCCCGAGACGTTCGCCGAGGCCGGGGGGCCGCGCCGGGTGGCGCTGCTGGGCCGTCCCAACGTCGGCAAGTCCAGCCTGCTCAACCAGCTGGCGGGGGAGAAGCGCGCGGTGGTCGACTCGGTCGCCGGCACGACCCGCGACCCGGTGGACGAGCTGATCGAGCTGGGCGGCCGCGAGTGGCGGTTCATCGACACCGCGGGCATCCGGCGGCGCCACCGGGAGAACCAGGGCGCCGACTTCTACGCCACGCTGCGCACCCAGTCGGCGCTGGAGCGGGCCGAGGTGGCGGTGGTGCTGATCGACGCGTCGGAGTCGCTGGCCGAGCAGGACCTGCGGATCGTGTCGATGGTGATCGAGTCCGGCCGGGCGCTGGTGATCGCCTACAACAAGTGGGACCTGCTGGACGAGGAGCGCCGCCACTACCTCGAACGCGAGATCGACCGGCAGCTGCACAACGCCCGGTGGGCGCCGCGCGTCAACATCTCCGCCCGCACCGGACGGCACGTGGACAAGCTGGTGCCCGCCCTGGACACGGCGCTGGACGGCTGGGGCACCCGCGTGCCCACGTCCAAGCTCAACCAGTTCTTCGCCGACCTGGTGGCCGCGCACCCGCACCCGATCCGGGGCGGCAAGCAGCCCCGGGTGCTGTTCGCCACCCAGGCGGGCGTGCGGCCGCCCCGGTTCGTGCTGTTCACCACCGGCTTCCTGGAGGAGGGCTACCGGCGGTTCATCGAACGGCGCCTGCGCGAGGAGTTCGGCTTCGCCGGCACGCCCATCGACATCACGATGCGCATCCGGGAGAAGCGCGGCAAGCGCAAGTGAGGGACATGTTCTCGTTGACGCGGCAACGAGAACATGTTCTAGTTTGCGGGTGAGGTTCCTGCTGTTGCTCGGGTGCGCGGCGGCCTGTGTGGCGCTCAGCTTCGCCTGGCGTGAGCCGTGGATCGGCGCCGTCGGCCTCCTCGTCGCCTTCGTGGCGATGTTCACCGACCGCGACGACGTTCCGGTGGACGACGACAGGCGCGCCTACGAGCCCACCAAGACCGTCCGCAACATGCGCGCCCGCGACCGCTGACGACGCGGCCGCCGGACACGCCCCGGACATGGCGCCGCTCCGTGCGGGGGGCGCGGATATCCCGCACGGAGCGGTTGCTCATGTCCGGCGCGCGACGCGCGTCGCGGCCGCCGGGTCAGGGATGGTGCTGGTCGCGGCGTTCACCGGCGACCCGCTCGTCGTGCTGTTCGGCGGGCACCGGGCCCGCCCCTCCCGGCCTCTGCGCTCCGGACCCGGGCGCTCCGGGCGCGGGCGCCTGCTGTCCCGGGGTTCCGGGGGCGGGCGGAGGGGCGCCGGGGGGCGGCGACGAGGGTTCGCCCCGCGGCGGGGATTCGGTGCCGGGCGCGGGCCCGTAGCCGGACGCCCGGCCGTAACGTCCGTGCGTCGGGGCGATCGGCTGAGTGGGGCCGGCCTGGCCTGCGCCTGGCCGTGCCGCGCCGGGCCGTGCCGCGGCGTCGCGTGCGGCGGCCTCGCGGGCGGCCGCCGTCTCCGCGGCACGCCGGGCCTCCCGCACGCCGACCACGGCGAAGCGGCCCAGGGCGAACGCGGCGAGGAACACGATCACCACGCCGAGGCCGCTGAACCCCGCGATCTGCTCGGTCACGCGCTTGGCGGTGCTCGGTCCGAGGGGGGCGCCGGCAGTGCCGAGGTCCCAGAGCATCCCGAGCGTGTGGCCCACGACGAACCAGGCGCCGGCCAGGGCGGCCAGCCAGGCCCCGAACATCGCGACCGCGCGGTTGGCGCTGACGAGAAGGATCAGCCCGCCGATGACCGTGGCGATCCCGGGAAGTATGCTCAGCTGCAGCCGCGCGGCGGTGTACACCCAGGGCTCGTCGGGTGCGAAGCCGAAGTGGGCGTAGGGGCCGATGAAAGGCAGCAGGGCGCCCCACAGCCCCAGCAGCACGAGAAGGATCCCGCTGAGGAGGCCCCGGGTGCGCGGAGCCCGCATGGTCCCAGTCATGATCTCCTCCTGACCGGGCGAACGTGATGTGTTTGTTGGAGCCCCTTTACCCGTAAGGTTCGGGTCCAAGCACGTCATTTGGTATCCAACCCGGTCATACAACCCGGCCATCAAGGACGGCATGCGAGGAGGAAAGGCGATCGTGGGCAGTGAGGTCGTCGTCGTGCACGCCCGTGAGGAACCGCCGGACGCCTGGAGCGCGGCGGTGTTCCTGGCCGGGCCCACCCCCCGGACCCCCGACGTCCCGTCCTGGCGGCCCGAGGCGGTCGGCGAGCTGCGCGCACGCTGGCGCCACCCCGGGCGGCTGGTGGTGTTCGTGCCCGAGCACCGGCATGACCGCTACGAGGACTACACCGACCAGGTCGAGTGGGAGGAGCGCTGCCTGCACCTGTCCGACGAGGTGCTGTTCTATGTGCCGCGCGACCTGAAGACGATGCCCGCGTTCACCACCAACGTCGAGTGGGGGATGTGGCACGACAGCGGCCGGGTCGTGTTCGGCGCGCCCCCGGACGCGCCCAAGAACTCCTACCTGCGGCACTACGCGGACAAGTACGGCGTGCCCACGGCCGGCGACCTGCCCGGCACGGTGGCGGCGGCGCTGGAGCGGATCGGCGCGGGCGCGCCCCGTTCGGGCGGCGAGTGCGCCGTCCCCCTGCTGGTGTGGCGCACCGAGCCGTTCCAGCGCTGGTACGGCGCGCAGCGCGCGGCGGGCAACACCCTGTGCGGCGCGCGTGTGGTGTGGCGGCACGGCGACCACTGGGCCCTGCGCGTCCGGATGCACGTGGCCGCCGAAGACCGGATCAAGGACAACGAGATCGTCCTGTCCCGGCCGGACGTCGGCGTGGTCGCGCTGTACCGGCGCGGGGCGACGCTCGACGACACGACCGTGGTGCTGGTGCGGGAGTTCCGCGGCCCCGCCGCGACGCCCGACGGATTCGTCCACGAGCTGCCCGGCGGGTCGGCGCGCGGGCCCCGGGCGGCCGACCCGCGGGCCATGGCGGCGGCCGAGCTGGCCGAGGAGACCGGCCTGGTCCTGGACGCCGCGCGGCTGCGCCCGCACGGCGAACGGCAGCTCACCGCCACCCTGTCGGCGCACCGCGCCCATCTGTTCTCCGCCGAGATCACCGAGCCGGAGCTGGCGCGGCTGCGCGCGGCGGCCGGGCCGCACGGCGTGGCCGCCGACGGCGAGCGCACCCACATCGAGATCACCACGTTCGGGGCGCTGCTCCGGGACGGGTCGGCCGACTGGTCCACCCTCGGGATGCTCACCCAGGCGCTCGTCGACGACTAGCCGCATCTGCGAGAGTCGATGGTCGCCATACCTTGCATCTGCGGTGAGTTCCGCCGTGTTTCCTTCGCATCTGCCGAGGTCTACGCTTGGCCTCGTGACGACGTTCCGGATCAGTGAGGCGGCCGCGCTGCTGGGGGTCAGCGCGGACACCGTCCGCCGCTGGGTGGACGGCGGGCGGCTGCCCGCCGTACGCGACGAGCACGGGCACCGGCGCGTCCCCGGCGCCGAGCTGGCCGCGTTCGTCCGCGACCAGGGGCGGCGCGGGGGCGACGGCGAGCCGGGGGAGCGGTTCTCCTCCGCGCGCAACCGGATGCGCGGCATCGTCACCGACGTGCGCCGGGACGGGGTGATGGCCCAGGTGGAGATCCAGGCCGGCCCGTTCCGCGTGGTGTCGCTGATGAGCCGGGAGGCGGCCGACGAACTGGCCCTGGAGGTCGGCGTGCTCGCCGAGGCCGTCGTGAAGTCCACCAACGTCGTCGTCGAACTGCCCGACCTCGGCTGAGCCCGCCCGGACGGACTCGGCGAACGCGAGAGGACCGCAGAACCGTGGTGAAGCGCGTACCGATCCCGGCCGTGGCGCCGGCCCTGCTGGCCGCCGCCGCACTGGCCCTGTCCGGCTGCGGCGACGTCGGCGACGGCGGCGCGTCCGCAGGGGCCGGGAAGGGCGGGAGGACCCTCACGGTGTTCGCCGCGGCGTCCCTGACCGAGACGTTCACCGCGCTGGGCGAGACGTTCGAGGGCTCGCACCCGGGCGTGAAGGTGCGGTTCAACTTCGGCGGCAGCTCCACCCTCGCGCAGCAGATCGTCCAGGGCGCCCCGGCGGACGTGTTCGCCGCCGCCAGCCCCGCCACGATGAAGACCGTCACCGACAAGGGCGCCGCGTCCGGACGGCCGGCGGTCTTCGCGAGGAACCGGCTGGTCATCGCCGTTCCCAAGAACGAGGCGGGCAAGGTCAGGGCGCTGCCGGACCTGGCCGCGCGCGGGCTGAAGGTCGTGCTGTGCGCCGAGCAGGTGCCCTGCGGCGCCGCCGCCGGCCAGGCGTTGCGGGCGGGCGGCGTGAAGGTCACGCCGGTGTCGCGCGAGCAGGACGTCAAGGCCGTGCTCACCAAGGTCCGGATGGGCGAGGCCGATGCCGGGCTGGTCTACCGCACCGACGTGCGGGCCGCGTCCGGGCAGGTGACGGGCGTGGAGTTCCCCGAGTCGGCCGAGGCGGTCAACGACTACCCGATCGCGCCGCTGGCCGAGGCTCCGCAGCCCGCCCTGGCCAGGGAGTTCGTCGGGCTGGTGCTGTCGCAGCAGGGCCGCACGGCGCTGACCCGGGCGGGATTCGAGGCGCCGTGACCCGGGCGCCCGGCACCGTCCGCCCGCCCGCGGCCGGGGCGGCGCGCGATCGCGGGTTGGGGCGTCCGCCGTGGATGCTGGTGCTGCCCGCGCTGGTCGGCCTGGCGTTCCTGGTGCTGCCGCTGGTCGGGCTGCTGGTGCGCGCACCGTGGTCGACGCTGGGCACCCGCCTGGCCGAGCCGCAGGTGCTGGAGGCGCTGCGGTTGTCGCTGCTCACCGCGACCGTCGCCACCGGCGTGTGCCTGGTGCTGGGCGTGCCGCTGGCGTGGCTGCTGGCGCGCGTGCCGTTCCCCGGCGCCCGGCTCGTGCGGGCCCTGGTGACCGTCCCGCTCGTGCTGCCGCCCGTGGTCGGCGGCGTGGCGCTGCTGCTGGTGCTGGGCCGCCGCGGGCTGGTCGGGCAGTGGCTGGACGAGGCGTTCGGCATCACGCTGCCGTTCACCACCGCCGGCGTGGTGCTCGCCGAGACGTTCGTGGCGATGCCGTTCCTGGTGATCAGCGTGGAGGGCGCGCTGCGCGCAGCCGACCTGCGCTACGAGGAGGCGGCGGCCACGCTGGGCGCCACCCGCTGGACGACGTTCCGCCGGGTGACGCTGCCGCTGGTCGCCCCGGGCGTCCTGGCGGGCGCCATTCTGTGCTGGGCGCGGGCGCTGGGCGAGTTCGGCGCGACGATCACGTTCGCGGGCAACTTCCCCGGCCGCACCCAGACGATGCCGCTGGCCGTCTACCTGGCCCTGGAGACCGACCCGCAGGCGGCGATCGTGCTGAGCCTGGTGCTGCTGGCGGTGTCGGTGCTCGTCCTGGCCGCCCTGCGCGACCGGTGGGTGAACGCATGAGCCGTCCTGGCGCACCGGTGACGGGAGACCGGCGGGAGTGGGCCGCCGGCCGCAGCGGGCTCGACGCGCGGCTGCTGGTACGGCGCGGCGGCTTCGAACTGGACCTGGAACTGACGGCCGGTCCCGGCGAGGTGGTCGCCCTGCTGGGGCCCAACGGGGCGGGCAAGAGCACGGCGCTGCGCGCGCTGGCCGGGCTCGTCCCCATGGCCGACGGGCACATCCGCGTGGACGGCAGGGAACTGCGCCCGCTGCCCCCGGAGCGGCGCGGTATCGGCATGGTGTTCCAGGACTACCTGCTGTTCCCGCATCTGAGCGCCTTGGAGAACGTCGCGTTCGGGCTGCGCTGCCAGGGCGTGCGCAAGCGTGAGGCGCGCCGCGTAGCCGCCGGGTGGCTGGAGCAGGTCGGCCTGGCCGAGTACGCCTCGGTGCGGCCGCGTGCGCTGTCGGGTGGTCAGGCCCAGCGCGTCGCGCTGGCGCGGGCCCTGGCCGTGGGGCCGCGCCTGCTGCTGCTGGACGAGCCGTTGTCGGCGCTGGACGCGCACACACGGCTGGAGATCCGGTCCGCGCTGCGGCGCCGCCTGGAGGGATTCGAGGGCGCCACCGTGCTGGTGACGCACGACCCGCTGGACGCCATGGTGCTGGCCGACCGGCTGGTGGTGCTGGAGGACGGGCGGCCGGTGCAGCAGGGACGCCCCGCCGACGTGGCCCGGCATCCCCGCACCGAGTACGTGGCGCGCCTGGTGGGGCTCAACCTCTACCGGGGCCGTGCCGAGGGCTCCTCGGTGCGGATCGGGGGCGGGGACGAGGGCGGTGGCATGGTGGTGGACACGGTTGACCATCTGCAGGGAGAGGTTTTCCTGGCTTTTGAGCCAGCCGCGGTCGCGTTGTACCGGTCCCGTCCCGAAGGCAGCCCCCGCAACGTGTGGCGGGCGCGGGTGGCGGCGGTGGAGCGGCAGGGCGACCGCGTGCGCGTCCGCCTCGACGGGCCGCCGCTCGCCGCGGCCGCCGATGTGACGCCGGCCGCCGTCGCCGAACTCGAATTGACCCCGGGCAGCCCGGTTTGGGCGGCCTTGAAGGCCACCGAAACAAGGGTTTACCCGGCTTGAACCTTCTCATGCAACGGCGCGATGGAAGCGCTTTCCGAACGGCTCGGCCGGTGATATCAGTCACAAATGGGTAGGTCTGCTCCCAATGACCCGCTACAAGTGGTCCAGACCAAATGGAAAAAACGAGCGGGTTTGTTCATGATGCAGAGATCCTGCGAACTGCTGAAGGAGTAGCCCGTGTCCCACCAGGTCACCGCGTCCTCGGCCACCGGCCCGGACCAGGCCCCGACCAGTCACCGCGAGCTGATTGACTGGGTGCGCGGGATCGCCGAGCTCACCCGTCCCGATCGGATCGAATGGTGCGACGGCTCGGACGCGGAATGGGAGCGCCTGACCGACCTTCTCGTCGAGCAGGGAACCTTCAAACGGCTCAATCCGGCCAAGCGTCCCAACAGCTTCTACGCCGCCTCCGATCCCAGTGACGTGGCCCGCGTCGAGGACCGCACCTTCATCTGCTCCGAAAAGGAGGAGGACGCCGGTCCCACCAACAACTGGATCGCCCCGGACGAGATGCGCGCCACCTTCCGGGAGCTGTTCGACGGCTGCATGCGCGGGCGCACCATGTACGTGGTGCCGTTCTGCATGGGCCCGCTGGGCGGCAAGATCTCCCAGCTCGGGGTGGAGATCACCGACTCGCCGTACGTCGCCGTGTCGATGCGGATCATGACGCGGATGGGCACCGACGCGTTGCGGCTGATCGAGGAGCGCGGGTCGTTCGTCCGGTGTGTCCACTCGGTCGGCGCGCCGCTGGAGCCCGGCCAGCAGGACGTGCCGTGGCCGTGCAACAGCACCAAGTACATCTCGCACTTCCCCGAGACCCGGGAGATCTGGTCCTACGGGTCCGGCTACGGCGGCAACGCGCTGCTGGGCAAGAAGTGCTACGCGCTGCGCATCGCCTCCACCATGGCGCGTGACGAGGGCTGGCTGGCCGAGCACATGCTCATCCTCAAGCTGACCCCGCCGGACGGCGAGACCCGCTACGTCGCCGCCGCGTTCCCGTCCGCCTGCGGCAAGACCAACCTGGCCATGCTGCAGCCCACCATCCCGGGCTGGAAGGTCGAGACGATCGGCGACGACATCGCCTGGATGCGCTTCGGCGAGGACGGCCGGCTGTACGCGATCAACCCCGAGGCCGGGTTCTTCGGCGTCGCCCCCGGCACCGGCGAGGGCACCAACGCCAACGCCGTCAAGACGCTGTGGGGCAACAGCATCTTCACCAACGTCGCGCTCACCGACGACGGCGACGTGTGGTGGGAGGGCCTGACCGAGGAGCCGCCCGCGCATCTGACCGACTGGAAGGGCAACGACTGGACGCCCGAGTCCGGCACCCCGGCGGCGCACCCGAACGCCCGCTTCACCACCCCGGCCGGGCAGTGCCCGATCATCGCGCCCGAGTGGCAGGACCCCAAGGGCGTGCCGATCTCGGCGATCCTGTTCGGCGGCCGCCGCGCCAGCGCCGTTCCGCTGGTCACCGAGTCGTTCGACTGGCAGCACGGGGTGTTCCTGGGCGCCAACGTGGCCTCGGAGAAGACCGCCGCGGCCGAGGGCACCGTCGGCGAGCTGCGCCGCGACCCGTTCGCCATGCTGCCGTTCTGCGGCTACAACATGGGCGACTACTTCGGCCACTGGCTGAAGATCGGCCGCTCCACCGAGGCCGAGAAGCTGCCGCGCATCTACTACGTCAACTGGTTCCGCAAGGACGCCGGCGGCAGGTTCATCTGGCCGGGCTTCGGCGAGAACAGCCGGGTGCTCAAGTGGATCGTCGAGCGGCTCAACGGGCGGGCCGACGCGGTCAAGTCCCCGATCGGCCACCTGCCCACCCGCGAGTCGCTGGACACCGAGGGCCTGGACCTGGACGAGGCCGCCCTGGACACGCTGCTGAGCGTCGACCCCGAGGTGTGGAAGCAGGAGGCCGCGCTGGTCCCCGCGTTCTTCGAGACCTTCGGCGACCACCTGCCCAAGGAACTGTGGGACGAGTACCGCGCCCTGCTGCACCGCCTCGGCGAGTGACGCCCGCGGGCGGCCGCGGCGGGGCGTAGGGAGCCCCGGGAACGCGGCGGGCCCGCCGGGCGGGCGCAGGCCGCGAGGTCACACCCACGGGTGTGACCTCGCGGCTTTTTGTCCTATTTGCACCACTTGTTGGGCTTGTCGGGTCGCGTCTCCGGCGACGTTACGCGGACAGGACGATTTCTCCCGGGGAGGACCCCATGGACGACCTGCTGGCCCGAGGCTGGTGGACGCTGGCGCTGCGCGGGGCGGTCGCGATCCTGTTCGGCCTGATCGCCTGGATCTGGCCGGGCATCACCGTGCTGACCCTGGTGCTGCTGTTCGGCGCGTACGCGCTGGTGGACGGGGTGGGCTCGCTGGTCGCCGCGGCGCGCGGCGTGCCGGGGGAGTCGCGCGCGTGGCTGGGCGTGGCCGGCGTGTGCGGCATCGTGCTGGGGATCGTCGCGCTGGTGTGGCCCGGGATCACCGGGCTGGCGCTGCTGTTCCTCATCGCGGTGTGGGCGCTGGTCACCGGTGTGCTGGAGATCGTCGCGGCGATCCGGCTGCGGCACGTGATCCGGGGCGAGTGGCTGTACGCGCTCAGCGGCGCCGTGTCGGTGCTGTTCGGGGTGCTGCTGCTGGTGTGGCCGGTGTCCGGCGCGCTGGCGGTCGTCTGGATGATCGGGTTCTTCTCCATCGTGTTCGGCGCCGCGATGGTCGGCGCCGCGTTCCGGCTGCGCCGCCTGGCCCGGGAGATGACCCGGCCCGGAATGCGGCCCGGCGGCGCGTCCCCCGCGCACCCGTAGCCCCGTCCCCGGCACGTCCGGCGGCCGCCGCCGGACGTGCCGGACCCGTTCGACCGGCATTCCGGTCGTTTAGGATGCGTCCCATGACGCGGCTGGAGCACAGGGTGCACGAGCTCACCGTCGGCCAGCTCGCCGAACGCAGCGGCGTGTCGGTGTCGGCGCTGCACTTCTACGAGTCCAAGGGACTGATCAGCAGCCGCCGCACCGCGGGCAACCAGCGCCGCTTCAGCCGTGACACGCTGCGCCGGGTCTCCTTCATCAGGGTCTCCCAGCGGGTCGGCATCCCGCTCAGCGAGATCAAGAAGGCGCTGGCCACGCTGCCCGAGGGCCGCACCCCCACGGTGGAGGACTGGGCCCGCCTGTCCGAGACGTGGCGCGCCGACCTCGACGAGCGCATCGCGCAGCTGGAGCGCCTGCGCGACGACCTCACCGACTGCATCGGCTGCGGCTGCCTGTCGATCAACAAGTGCGCGCTGGCCAACCCCTACGACCGGCTCGGCGACGAGGGCCCGGGCCCCCGCCGCCTGCTCGTCCGCCACGGCGAGCGCTCCCGCCGCCCGCACGCGGCCCGCGAGGACGCCGCCGCCTCCGCCGCCGCCGGCTCCTGCTCCACCGACTGCTGAAACGGCCGCCGGCCCGGCGACCGCACAGGACCGGCGGCGCCGCCGTCAGCGGGCGTGCGACGTGCGCGGCTGCTGGAACGCCCGGTGGTTGCGGTCCCGGCCGTGGCCGTGCGGGTCGACGCGGCGCGGCGCCGGCTCCCGCCCGACCGGCTGGCTGGGCCGCGGGCTGCTCGGCACGTGCGGGACGTCCATCTCCACCGGCTTGTCGGCCAGCTCGAACTCCTGGTCGTAGTGGAAGAGCCGCAGGCCCTCACCCTCCAGCAGCTCGTAGCAGGCCGACTCGCCGGTCACGGTGACCTTCAGCCGGTTGCCCCGGTAGCGCATGGAGAACGCCAGCCGGCTGATGCCGCCGGGCAGCCGCGGCGCGAACCGCAGCACCCCGTCGGCCGCGCGCATCCCGCCGAACCCGGCGACCAGCCCGCTCCACGCGCCCGCCATCGAGGCGATGTGCAGGCCGTCACGGGTGTTGCGGTTGAGGTCGTGCAGGTCCATCAGCGCGGTCTCGCCGAGGTAGTCGTGCGCCAGGTCCAGCTGCCCCACCTCGGCGGCGATCACCGCCTGGGTCTGCGCGGACAGCGAGGAGTCCCGCACCGTCAGCGCCTCGTAGTAGTCGAAGTTGCGGACCTTCTGCTCGTAGGTGAACGCCTCCCCGCACATGTGCATGGCCAGCACCAGGTCGGCCTGCTTGACGACCTGCTTGCGGTACAGGTCGAAGTACGGGTAGTTCAGCAGCAGCGGGTAGTGCTCGGGCTTGGTGGCCGCGAAGTCCCACCGCGCGTGGTTGGTGAACCCCTCGCTCTGCGGGTGCACGCCCAGCCGCTCGTCGTAGGGGATCATCATGGCCGCCGCCGCGTCCCGCCACGACGCGGCCTCCTCGGTGCTGACGCCGAGCCGCTCGGCCAGGTCCGGGTGGCGCATGGCCATCGCGGCGGCCTCCCGCAGGTTCCGCCGCGCCATCAGGTTGGTGTAGACGTTGTTGTCGGCGATCGAGCTGTACTCGTCGGGCCCGGTGACGCCGTCGATGCGGAACACGCCCTCCACGTCGTGGTGGCCGAGGCCGCGCCACAGCCGCGCCGTCTCCACCAGCAGCTCCAGGCCGGCCTCCCGTTCGAACTCCTCGTCGCCGGTGGCGTCCACGTACCGCACGACGGCGTCGGCGATGTCGGCGTTGATGTGGAACGCGGCGGTGCCCGCGGGCCAGTACCCCGAGCACTCCTGCCCGCGGATCGTCCGCCAGGGGAACGCCGCGCCCGCCAGGCCGAGCTGGTGGGCGCGCTCCCGGGCCAGGCCCAGCGTCATGTGCCGCCACCGCAGCGTGTCGGCCGCCGACGACGGGTGGGTGTAGGTCAGCACGGGCAGCACGAACGTCTCGGTGTCCCAGAAGGTGTGCCCGTCGTACCCGGGCCCGGTCAGGCCCTTGGCGGGGATCATCCGGCGTTCGGCGCGCGCGCCGGCCTGCAGGATGTGGAACAGCCCGAACCGCACCGCCTGCTGCACCTCGGCGTCGCCGTCGACCTCCACGTCGGCGCCGCTCCAGAAGTCGTCGAGGTAGGCGCGCTGCTCCTCCAGCAGGCCGTCCCAGCCGGTGTGCCGGGCCGCCGCCAGCGCCGCCACCACCTGGTCGTGCAGCGTGGGACGGGACCGCCGGCTCGACCACCCGTACGCCAGGTACTTGACGATCCGCAGCCGCTGCCCCGGCTCCAGCCGCGTGGCCACGGTGAGCCGCGCGACGTCCGGGTAGCTCTCGATGTCGGTCGCCATGTGGTCGGGACCCTCGATGTGATGGTCCATCGCGGCGGCCATGCGCAGCCCGCTGTGCCGGGTGCGGTGGACCAGGACCGCCTTGGTGTGGTTGGTGACGTGCTCCTCGCTGACCAGCGGCGACTCCAGCACCGCGGCGGTGCGCGGGTCACGGCCGAGGTCGGGCAGCGACTCGTTGGCCACCAGCTCCGACTGCGCCACCACGCGCACCGAGTGGTCGACCGGCTCGACGTCGTAGCAGATCGCGGCGATGGCGCGCTGGGTCAGCGACACCAGCCGCACCGAGGTGACGCGCACCGAGCGCCCGGCGGGCGAGGTCCACTCCACCTGGCGGGTCAGCGTGCCCGCCCGCATGTCCAGGATGCGCTCGTGCGAGTCGAGCCGCCCGTACCGCACGTCGAACGGCTCGTCGTCCACCAGCAGCCGGATCAGCTTGCCGTTGGTGACGTTGATAACGGTCTGCCCCGACTCGGGGTAGCCGTACCCGGCCTCGGCGTGCGGCAGCGGCCGCAGCTCGTAGAACGAGTTGAGGTAACTGCCGGGCAGCCCGTGCGGGTCGCCCTCGTCCAGGTTGCCGCGCAGCCCCATGTGCCCGTTCGACAGAGCGAAGACCGACTCGCTCTGTGCCAGGCGGTCCAGCCGCAGTTCCGGTTCCCGCACGCACCACGGCTCGACCGTGAACACCGGCAGATCCACCTTGGTGGTGTGACGGCCCCCGCGCCCGTCGCTCACTTGTCCTCCAGAAGTTCGGATAGGTCCCCGACCACGATGTCGGCTCCGTGCCGTGCCAGCGCCTCCCGGTGGTCGCCGCCGACCCGGTCCACGCCCACGACGTAGGCGAAGTCCCCCGCATGACCCGCCTCGACACCTGCCAGCGCGTCCTCGAACACCGCCGCGCGCGCCGCCGGCACCCCGACCGCCTCGGCCCCCGCCAGGAACATGTCGGGCGCGGGCTTGCCGGGCAGATCACGTTCCTGGGCGATCACCCCGTCGACGCGCGCGTCGAACAGGCCGGTGATGTCCGCCGCGGCCAGCACCTGGACGGTGTTGGCGCTGGACGACACCACGGCGGTGCGCAGCCCGGCCTCCCGGCAGGCCCGCACGTACGCCACCGACCCGTCGAACACCTCGACGCCCTTCTCCTCCAGCAGCTTGAGCACGAGCTGGTTCTTGCGGTTGCCGAGGCCCCGGATGGTCTCGGCGTCGGGCGGATCATCGGGTCTGCCCTCGGGCAGCGTGATGCCGCGGGAGGTCAGGAACGAGCGCGTCCCGTCCTCGCGGCGTTTGCCGTCCACGTACTTGCCGTAGTCGCCGACCTCGTCGAACGGGACGAACGGCGTACCGGTGGCCTCCGCCCGCGCCCGCAGGTACTCGTCGAACATCCGCTTCCACGCGGCGGCGTGCACAGCGGCCGTACGGGTAAGTACGCCGTCCAGGTCGAACAGGCAGGCGTCGACCGATTGCGGCAGTCCCAGCATGGCTTTCCCCCTCGCGGCTCCGCGATCTCTACGATGCGTCCAGTTCCCTGAAAGGAACAAGGGCATGCGGCCGCCCGGTTGACCGAACAGTGGGCTACCCCACCCGCGTACCCACGGGTGTGGGGCCCGAACGAAGAGGAGACATGCCAATGAGCAAGGCGCGCATAGGTGTCACCGGGTTGGCGGTGATGGGCCGGAACCTGGCCCGCAACCTCGCCCGGCACGGGCATCCGGTGGCCGTGCACAACCGCACCGAGGCCCGCACCAAGGCGCTGGTGACCGAGTTCGGGGACGAGGGGACGTTCGTCCCCGCCGAGACGCCCGAGGAGTTCGTGGCGTCGCTGGAACGCCCCCGCCGCCTGGTGATCATGGTGAAGGCGGGGGCGCCGACCGACGCGGTCATCGAGGAGTTCGCGCCGCTGCTGGAACCGGGCGACATGATCGTCGACGGGGGGAACGCGCACTTCGCCGACACCCGGCGGCGCGAGGCGGCGCTGCGCGAACGCGGGCTGCACTTCGTCGGCACCGGCATCTCCGGCGGCGAGGAGGGCGCGCTGCACGGCCCGAGCATCATGCCGGGCGGTTCGGCCGAGTCCTACGAGGCGCTCGGCCCGCTGCTGGAGGACATCGCCGCCAAGGTCGACGGCACGCCGTGCTGCGTCCACGTCGGGCCGGACGGCGCCGGGCACTTCGTGAAGATGGTGCACAACGGCATCGAGTACGCCGACATGCAGCTGATCGCCGAGTCCTACGACCTGCTGCGGCACGCCGCCGGGCTGTCCCCGGCCGAGATCGCCGAGGTGTTCCGCACCTGGAACACCGGGCGGCTGGAGTCCTACCTCATCGAGATCACCGCCGAGGTGCTGGCGCACACCGACGCCGCCACCGGCCGCCCGTTCGTCGACGTGGTGCTGGACCAGGCCGAGCAGAAGGGCACCGGCCGCTGGACCGTGCAGACCGCCCTCGACCTCGGCGTCCCGGTGTCGGGCATCGCCGAGGCGGTGTTCGCGCGGTCCGTCTCCGGCCACGCGGACCTGCGCCGGGCGGCGCGCGGCCTGCCCGGCCCGCAGAACGACGTGCGCTACCTGTCCGGTTTCGCCGACGACGTGGAGCAGGCCCTGTACGCCTCGAAGGTCGTCGCCTACGCGCAGGGCTTCCACCAGATCCAGGCCGGCAGCGAAGAGTACGGCTGGAACATCGACCTGGGGCAGATGGCCACGATCTGGCGCGGCGGCTGCATCATCCGCGCCCGCTTCCTGGACCGCATCCGGGCCGCCTACGAGGCCGACCCGCGGACGCCGACGCTGCTGACCGACGACCACTTCGCCGAGGCGGTCGGCGCCGCCCAGGACGCCTGGCGCCGCGTCGTCACCACCGCCGCGCAGCTGGGCATCCCGGCGCCCGGCTTCTCCAGCGCGCTGGCCTACTACGACTCGCTGCGCGCCGAGCGCCTGCCCGCGGCCCTCACCCAGGGGCAGCGCGACTTCTTCGGCGCCCACACCTACCGGCGCGTCGACCGCGAGGGCTCCTTCCACACCCTCTGGGGCGGCGACCGCTCCGAAGTCGAGGCCTGAGCCTCGCGCGTCGTCCCCCGGGCTTCACGCGCCCGGGGGACGACGCCGGCGCGTCACGACGCGCCCTGCTCCTGGACGATCGCCCACTGCCCGACCTGCCGGTACGCCGAGTCGTAGATCTCCGACCCGGCACCGGGCTCCAGGGCGTAGTGCTTCAGATTCCCCGCCCAGTACCTGAGGATGCGCCCCAGCTCGGCGGCGGCGTTCCCGTCGAACGCCTTCTCGCCCATATTCACTTCGAGCACGAATTTCACCGGCACCCCTTCCAGGCATTTCTTTCTGCACTTCAAGTGTCTCATTGAAGTGGTTATTGGGCTTTTGAGTGCCGCCTCGCGTGGTCAGGGGCCTGTTCCTTCCCGGAAAACCTCAAATCGGGGTGAAGGCGCGGCACGGCCGGTGGGCGGGCCGGCCTATCGGGACTGTCCACCCAGCACGCGGGACCCGGCGTCGACCGGGATGCGCGTCCCGGCGACGGCGGCGAGCTCACCCGTCACCAGCGCGGCGATGACCGAGGCGACGTCGTCGGGCTCCACCATCCGCCCCAGCACCGACGTCTTCGCGATGGCGGCCTCCCGCTCGGGGGTCAGCATGTGCGCGGTGGCGTCGGTGCGGACGGCGCCCGGCGCCACGACGTTGACACCGACCCCGTACGCTCCCGCCTCCATCGCCACGTGCCGGGCGAACGCGTCCAGCGCGGCCTTGGCGGTCGCGTGGGCGATGGCCCCCGGCCGGGTGAGCTCGGCGCTGAGACTGGACACGTACACGACGCGCCCGCTCCGCCGCGTCCGCATCACCTCCAGGGCGCGCTTGCTGACGTGGAAGGCCGCGGCCAGCTCACCGTCCACCTTCTCCCGGAACGCCTCCCACGACATGTCCGCGAACGCGGCGAACGGCGGCTGGACGTTGGCGTTGCAGACCAGGACGTCCAGCCCGGGGCAGGCGTCCACCAGCCGCGCCGCGTCCCGCGGGTCGCGCACGTCCGCCCGCACCGCGCGGGCCGTCCCGCCCGACGCCTCGATCTCCTCGACGACCTTCCGTGCCGCCGCCGCGTCCCCGCGGTAGTTCACCACCACGTGGAAACCCCTGCGGCCCAGCCGCACCGCCGTCGCCGCACCGATGCCCCTGCTCGCACCGGTGATCAGAGCCACCTGACCCATGACCGCCTCCTTCGTTCCCGATCCCGCGACGACGCTAGGCGACCGAGCTAACTTTTCGAAGGGACATACCTTCGGGTAAGGTCTCGACCGCCAGGGAAACCTCCAGCTCACGGGTACGGCGCCGCGACGATGAGTGACACCATTCACAGGGAATGCCCGGCCCGCGCGGTGCTCGACCACGTCACCAGCCGCTGGGGCGTGCGCGTCCTGACCGCGATGCGCGACGGGGACCTGCGCTTCTACGAACTGCGCGGGGAGATCGAGGGGATCAGCGAGAAGATGCTGTCCCAGACGCTGCGCACCCTCGTGCGCGACGGCCTGGTCACGCGCACCGTGGAGCCGTCCGCGCCGCCCAAGGTCACCTACGGCCTCACCGACCTCGGCCGCGGCGTCACCGAGCCGCTCGAAGCGCTCGCCGCCTGGATCCGGTGCCACGCCGGCGCCCTCCTGGCGGCCCAGGCGGAGTACGACGGCGGCCGGGGGCCCGCGGCGATCAACCCACGCTGACCACCTGCTGGAGCAGCCCCCAGACGAAATGCGCCACGTAGGACTCGCCGTCCGCCGTGGTGAACCCGGCGTGCCACCGGCTGGGCACCTCACCGGGATGGTGCCGGACGTCGCCGAACCACCGCTCCAGATCGCCGACGACGCAGCACCACGGCTCCAGGTCCCCGACGCCCCTCACCTCGGGCGCGGTCGCGTCGTCGGCCCGGACCAGCCACTCATGCAGCACCGAGCCGTCCGGGGCGACCAGGATCTCGAACCGCAGGTCCGGCCACAGCGCGAACGGCGGCCACCACGCCGCCTCGCACACCACGTCCCCGATCCGCTGTTCGCGAGTGCCGGCCGGTGGCCCGAGCACGGCCTCGTGGCGGCGCCGGCCGGGCGGGAACGTCCGCGACCGCACGATCCGCTGCCACCGCGCGTTCACCTCGCGCATCTCCGTGCGGGACGACCCCAGCGAACGCACGGCCCCGGCCACCAGGTCCGGCTGGTAGTCGGCCATCCGCCGGAGCAGCACCAGCTGGAACTCCCGCCGCGCGAACCCCTTCACCGGCGGCCCGCGCAGTCCTGACGGCGCCGGAGTCGCCTCTCGCCCTCCACGCCGGTCGCGGTCATCGTTCGTGCCCCCGTCGTCGGTCACGATGTCCGTTCATGAACTCGGGCGAGCGTAGTCCATGGAGCGCCCGGGGCCGCCGCGCACGCGGGCGGTCGGCCTGCGGCGGGCGCTCCGTCGCGCGGCGGAGCGCCCTCCCTCGCCGAAGCCGCCGGCCGAACCCCGGCGAACATTCGTGGGCCGACCCCCTCAGCGGATTTCGGCGCCGTAGACGTGGTCGACGGCCATCGTCTCCCGGTCGTAGAAGGGCATGACGGGGGAGAGCTGCGGGCGGCCGTCCGACTTGATGGTCGCGAGGACGCCGAGCCGGCTCTCGGCGAGCAGAGCACGCGGGTCGAACGCCGTCATGCCCGCACCTCTGAGGCGCCGCGGAACAGCTCGACCAGCGCCGCGTAGCCGTCGCCGCCGCGTCCCTCGGCCACGGCGCGGTCGCCCAGGGCCTTGAAGAACCTCGGCAGGTCGGCGTTGATCCCGAGGGCCTCGCTCTCGTGGATGAGGTGCTCCATCGCGGCCAGGTGGGTGCCGATCGTGGCGTCGGGGGCCGGGTACTCGCGGTCATCGATCTGCTGCGCGTACCCGGGGAGCCAGTCGGCGACGGTCCCGATGTTCTGCCGGGCGAACGAGGCGAACGTCGAGGCGTCCACGCCCGCCGCGCCGAGCAGGGCGGCGCCGTGCAGGAACCCGTTCAGGACGCTCCACATCAAGGTCAGCCCCGCCGCGTCGTACAGCGAGGACAGGCCGTGGTCGGAACTGAGGTGCATCATTCCCGCGCCGAGGCTCCGCAGGGCGGGTTCGTGCAGGTCGAAGGCCGATCGCGGCCCGCTGTAGAGGACGAGCGCCTCCGCCGTGCCGATCGCCTGGGGAATGGCCATGATCGCGCCGTCGAGGTAGGCGGCGCCCTGCCGCTCCGCCCACTCGGCGGTCTGGCGGGCCTCCTGGGACGTGCCCGAGGTCAGGTTCACCAGGACCCGGCCGTCGACGACCTCGCCCAGCGGCTCGAGAAGCTTGCGCACGGCGTCGTAGTCCGTGACGCAGACGACCACGAGCGGGCTGGCCGCGACGGCCTCGGCGACCGAGCCGGCGAGCTTCGCGCCCTGGGCGACGAACTGTCCGGCCTTCGCCGCCGTACGGTTCCACACCGTCGTGGGGTGCCCCTCGCGCAGGAACGCCCCGGCCAGCGCCTGCCCCATCAGCCCCAGGCCGATGACCGTCACCGGAGTACGGCTCTCCTCGTGATTCCGCATTATTCGCTCCCTCTGAGTGAGTTGGCGGACATGCGAGAATCCTCAACGTTCACACCGGTATGAAGGTCAAGGAGAAGCGGGCATGCTGATCGGCGAACTCAGTCGGCGCACCGGAGTCCGTACGCATCAGCTGCGCTACTACGAGGCGCAGGGCCTGCTCACGCCGTGCCGGAGCGCCGGCGGCTACCGCGAGTACACCGACGACGCCGTCCTGACGGTGCACCAGATCAGGAAGCTGCTCGGAGCCGGGCTGTCGACCGACGACATCGCCTACCTGCTTCCCTGCGTCACCGGCCCGGCCCCCGACCTGGAGCCGTGCCCCGAACTCCTGGACGCCCTGCGCGCACGCCTGCACGGCCTGGACGAGCACATCGACACTCTCGTCCGTTCCCGCCAGGCCCTCGCCGACTACATCGAGGCCACCGAGCAACGCGCCCCGAAGAACTACCCGCCCTGCGACTCCACGCAGTAGCCGACGACCATCTGCCCTCGGACCCGGCCGTCGGACACCTTCAACTCATCAACGAGGCGCCCCGTCGGGACGACGGCATGGCGGCTCGGCGATTCGAACGGTGCCGATTCGGGGGTCTTGTGCAGTATCCAGGATTCTGGTTATTGTCCTGGCCGTGGACGACCTTGAGGATCGGCTGCTGACGCGCAACGGCCTGGCGACGCGGCGGCTGGCCGCCATGCTTCTCGATCAGGCGGAGGACGCCCGGCTGCCGCGCCTGAGGGACTACGCCGAGCAGATGGGCGTGGGCAACGGCACCGCGCAGGCCGCGCTGCAGACGCTGGAGGAGACCGGGGCGATCGAGACGGTCGCCCGTGGTCACCTGGGCACCTTCCTGGTGCGGGCGGACCGCGCGCGGCTGTGGCGGCTGGCAGGGCTCGGAACGGTGCTGGCCGCCATGCCGCTGCCGTACTCGCGGCGGTACGAGGGCTTGGCGTCCGGGCTGCGCGCCGCGTACGAGGCCGCCGGGCTTCCCTTCGCGGTCACCTTCATGCGGGGCGCCACGGCGCGGGTGGCGGCGCTGCTGGAGGGCAAGGCCGACCTGGTCGTTGCCTCGCGGCTGGCCGCCGATCGGCTGGTGGAGAGCCATCCGGTGGAACTGGTGGCCGATCTGGGAGCGGAGACCTATGTCGGGTCGCACGGGCTGCTGCTGCGGGACGGCGTCACGGTGGACGCTCCCGGACTGCGGGTGGCCGTCGATTCGGCCTCGGAGGACCAGCGCGTGCTCGCCGAGCGCGCGTTCACCGGCCGTGGCGAGGACGTCGTCTGGGTGGAGGCGTCCTACATGCAGCTCCGCAGCCTGTTCGAGCGGGGCGAGGTGGACGCCACGGTGTGGAACCTGGACGAGGTCCAGGACCGCCTCGGGCCGGGCGTCCGGGCCGTCCCGCTCGACGACCGGATCACCCGTGAGCTGGCGCAGCGCAACTCCAGCGCGGCGTTCCTGACGCGGGCCGGCGAGGCCGGGCGGTTCACGGTGCTGCGCGAGACGGTGGACATGTCCCTGATCACCGAAGTGCAGCGCCAGGTCGTGCGCGGGGATCGTCTGCCCACCTACTGACCCGTCGTGTCCTCCCGAGGGACGGCCCCGGGACCGTTGGCGAAGGGAAGCTCATGGAATCGCGGCTCGCTCGGCGGATCCGCCTGTTCACCGAGACCGGCCAGGTGCGGCGGGAGGTCGCCGACTTCGTGACGGCGGAACTGGAGGCCCTGGCCGCCGAGGGCCGTCCGGTCACCGAGGACAGCGCGGGCATGCTCACCAGCCACCTGATGATGGCCCTGACCCGGCTGGCGGACGGCGAGCCGATCGAACAGACCTCCGCCGACGCGCAGGTCGCCGCCGAACTCGCCGACCATCCCGAGGCCGTGCGGCGCGCCCGGGCGCTGGCCGCGCGGGCCGAGCGGCGGCTCGGCACCGCCCTGCCCGAATCCGAGATCAACTATCTGGGCCTGCATCTGGCCGTCCTGGCACAGCGTTCGCCCACCTGACCCCCCACCCCCCAGCCCCGGAAGAAGGCGAGCACGATGATCAAGATCCTGTCGGGCGGCGTCGGCAAGGTCGACGTCGCGCGGACCGTCGCCCAGGTCGCGCCCGAGACCCTCGAGGTGGCCGTCAGCAACGACATGGAGGCGGCGATGAGGCTGCGGGCCGGGCAGGCCGACTACTACCTCGGCACCTGCCACACCGGCGCGGGCGCCTCCCTCGGCGTCCTGGTCGGCCTGATGGGCAGGGAGGCCTGCCACACCTTCGGCCGGTCCGTGCCGACCGAGGCCGACGTCCAGGCCCTGCTCACCGAGGGCAAGAAGGTCTTCGGGTTCGCCCTGGACCAGATCGACACCGTCGCCCCCGTCATCGCGCGCGCCATCGTCGCGCACGCCCGCTGACGCACCGGTCCGCGATCGAGGAAGTGACCCGTGAGACCCATGCTCGCAGCGGGCGAAAGCCTGAGCTTCACGCTGTCACAGGAACTGACGGTCATCGTCCTGTGCGCGCTGACAGCGCTCATCTCCCACCTGGCGCTGGCCGTCTTCAACGACGGCGTGCGCCCGTTCCTGCTCGACTTCATCCGGGGCGGATCCACGCGCGGCGCCACCGCCGCGGTGTCGTTCGGGCTGTCAGCGGGGTTCATCTTCGGGCTGGGCGCGCCGATGGCGCTGTCCACCGGAGTGCTGAACCCCTGGCTGCTGTTCCTGCCCACCGACGTCCTCGGGCTCCTGGCGCCCAGGCGGTGGCTCGCGCCGCTCCTCGGCGCCGGATGGGGCGCGATCGTCGTCTTCGCCCTCGGGGGCGCCAACAGCGCGGCCCACGAACTGCCGGTCGACTTCCTGACGGCCATGCAGGAGATGTCGACGCCGATCCTGTTCCTGTTCACGCTGTTCCCGGTGCTGGCGATCGTCAGGCAGTTCGGCCGGGTGCACGGCGCGGTCGCGGGCGTCATCGAGCTGGTGCTCGTGGTGATGACGATGAAGCTCTGGCCGAAGATGTTCGCCGGTGCCCTGGCCATGGCGGTCGGTGTGCTGATGCTCATCGGTTTCGCCGTGGCCCAGGACGTCAGGCGGCGCCGCGAGGAGCGGGCCGCGGCCGCGACCGCGCCTGGGACATCGGCCGCCACCCCGGCGGCCGCCGAGACCTCCGGCGCGGACGACCCCATGGCGTCGCTGTTCAGCGCCAACGCCCTGCGGCTGCGCCGTCACCTGCCGTTGTTCATGCTGTTGGGCGCGGGCGTGTGCCTGCTGGCGCAGATGCACGTCTTCGGCGGCGGCGAGGCCACCAGCTTCCTCATAGCGAAGGGCGACCACAGCGGGGCGGCCCAGGTCGACTTCTACCGGGTGTTCGGTTTCGTCCCGCTGATCGCCACCACGGCATTGGCGTCGGGCGCGTACGGCATCGCCGGGTTCACCCTGGTCTACCCGATCGGCTATCTGCTGCCCAGCCCGTACCTCGCGGTGGTCTGCGGCGCGCTGGTGTTCGCCGCCGAGGTCCTGGCGCTGTCGGCCATCGGCCGGGCGCTGGGACGGCTGCCCTCGGTCCGCGACAGCTCCGAGCACCTGCGCGGCGCGATCAGCGACACGATCGAACTGGCGATCCTGTTCGGTTCCCTGATGGCCGCCAACACCATGGGCGGCGGCCTCGGCATCCTCATCGTCGGCGGGCTGTACCTGCTGAACGAGGCGATGGGCCGCAAGGTGGTCCGCATGGCGGCGGCGCCCGCCGCGGTGCTCGTCGGCGGCGTGCTGCTGAACGTCCTGTACTGGCTCGACCTGTTCACCCCGATCAAGTCCTGACCGGCGGGAGCGATGACCGTCATGCATCCCATACGAACCGTCACCGGGCCGCTGGCCGCGGACCGGGTGGACGGGCCCGTGCTCGCCCACGAGCATCTGGCGCTCGACCTGCGCCGCGACGGCGACGATCAGGCCGTCCTCGCCGAAGGGCACCGGACGGCGATCGCGGCGGAACTGGCCGGCCTGCGCGCGGAGCACGGCCTGTCGCTGGTGGTGGAGCAGACCTGCCGGGGGATGGGACGCGACGCCGCCGCCCTCGCCCGCATCTCCCGGCAGGCGCAGGTCGCCGTGGTGGCGTCCACCGGGTGGTACTACGAACCGTTCCACCCCGACGAGGTCGCCGCGGCCGACGTGGACGCGCTGACCGGGATGCTGCTGGCCGACATCGAGGACGGGCTGGACGGCACGGGCGTCCGCCCCGGCCTGATCGCGGAGGTCGGCGGCCACGCCGAGCCCACCCGGGCCGAACGCCGCGTCCTGACGGCCGCGGCCCGCGCCGCGACCGCCGCGGACCTGCCGCTGGCCACCCACGCCCACCTGGGCCGCGGCGGCCCGGCCCAGCTGGAGCTGCTGACCGGCGCCGGGCTGCCCGCGCACCGGATCTGCATCGGGCACCAGGACCTGCTCGACGATCCGGCCACACACCGCGAGCTGGCGGCGGCGGGCGCGTACGTCGCCTTCGACACCATCGGCAAGGAGCCCTACCAGAGCGACGAACGGCGGCTGCGGCTGCTGCTGGCGCTGCTGGACGCCGGGCACGCCGACCGGGTGCTGCTCAGCTGCGACATCTCCCGCCATTCCTACCTGCGCGGGCACGGCGGCCACGGGTACGGGCACCTGTTCCGCTCGTTCCTGCCCCGGGCGCGGGCGGCCGGTGTCGACGACGACCTCGTCGACCTGCTGACACGCCGCAACCCGCTGCGTTTCCTGACCGGTGCGACCACCGAGGAGTTCTGATGCGGCTCCGGCTTCCGCAGACCTTCCCCCTGGCCACGGTGCCGCTGCCGGACGCGGTGGCGCGGCAGTTCCGTCTCCTGGAGTGCACCGCCGCCCACTTCGAGGGCGAGCAGCTGTTCACCACCGACCTGGGCGTGGTGCCCGGGACGGGACGGCCCCGCACCACCGCGCGGGTGGAGGCGGTTCTCGCCGACTTCTTCGGCGCCGAGGCCGCCGCGCTCGTCCAGGGCGCGGGCACCGGCGCCATCCGCGCCGCCCTCGTCGCGGCGGTGAAGCCCGGTGACCCGCTGCTCGTCCACCGCGCCCCCGTCTACGCCACCACCGCCACCACCCTGCGGACCCTCGGCGTGGACGTCGTCGAGGTCGACTTCAACGACCCGGCGGCGCTCGAACGGGCCCTGGCCGGCGGGCGGTTCCGGTGGGCGTACGCGCAGCACAGCAGGCAGCGGCTCACCGACTCCTACGACCTGGCCGCCGTCGTGGCCGCCTGCCGCGCCGCGGGCGTGCGCACGATCGTCGACGACAACTACACGGCCATGCGCGTCCCGGCCTGCGGCGTCGAGGTGGGCGCGGACGCCTCCTGCTTCTCGCTGTTCAAGCTGCACGGGCCCGAGGGGGTCGGCGCCGTCGTCGGCGCCGCCGACCTGGTCGAGCGCCTGCACCACGACAACTACTCCGGCGGCGGCCAGGTCCAGGGGCACCAGGCGCTGGACGCGCTGCGGGCCCTCACCCACGTGCCGGTGATGTGGTCGGTGCAGTCGCGGGTCGTGGCGGAGATCGCCGAGCGCCTCGCCGGCGGCGAGGTCGACGGCGTCGCCGACGTTCGTGTCGCCAACGTCCAGGACCGCTGCGTGCTCGTCCTGCTCGACCGGCCCGTCGCCCGCGCCCTGCCCGCCGTCGCCGCCCGCCATGGCGCCGCCCCGTACCCGGTCGGCTCCAACTCGCGTTACGAGATCGCCCCGCTGTTCTACCGGATGTCCAGCTCGTCGCTGGCCGACGCCCCCGGCCTGGCCGACTGGACGGTGCGCGTCAACCCCATGCGGGCCGGCGCCGACCTCGTGCTGGACATCCTGCGCCGCGCGCTGCGCGACCTGGACCACCCGCCCTCCCAGAAAGACTGACCTTTGTTCCTTGACGCCGTCCTGGCCCGCAATCCGCGTCTTGTCGAGACCGCCGCCGCGTTGCACCGCGACGGACGCATCCCGCCCGACACGTACGTCATGGACCTCGACGCCGTCGAGGAGAACGCCGCGCTGCTCGCCGCGCGGGCCGACGGGCTCGGCCTGCGCCTGTGGTTCGTCGTCAAGCAGGTCGGCCGCAACCCCGAGCTGATCCGGGCCGTCGCCCGGCACATTCCCAGGTTCGCGGCCATCGACCCGCCCGAGGCCCGCGTCCTGCACGCGGCCGGCGCGCGAGCCGGCAACCTGGGGCACCTGGTGCAGATTCCGCGCCGCGCGCTGCCGGAGATGCTGGCCTGGCGGCCCGAGGCCGTGACCGTCTTCGACACCGCCAACGCCCGCGCGGTGTCCGCCGAGGCCCGGCGCCAGGGCATCGTCCAGGACGTCCTGGTGCGGATCGAGGGGGCGCCCGGCGCCGTCTTCCCCGGCCAGGAGGGCGGTGTCCCGCCGGAACACCTGGACGCCTTCGCCGAGGAGGTCGAGCGGCTGCCCGGTGTCCGCATCGCCGGCGTCACCGCGTTCCCCTGCCTCACCTGCGACCCGGACAGCGGTGAGGCGCACCCGACGGCCACCTTCGAACGGGTCCTGGCGGCCCGCGACCTGCTGGCCGGACGGGGCCACGGCCCGCTCAAACTCAGCGCGCCCGGCGCCACCTGCGCCGCGACGCTGCCGCTCCTCGCCCGGCGCGGCGCCACGCACGGCGAGCCGGGCCACGCCCTGACCGGCACGACACCACTGCACAGCGCCGACCCGTCCCAGCCTGAGAGACCCGCCTACGTGTACGTCAGCGAGGTCGCCCACATCCTCGCCGACGGACGCCCGGCCCTCTTCGGCGGCGGTTTCTACCCGCGCGGCACCGTCACCGCCGCCTACCTGCCGCGCTCGGGAGAAAGGCTGCCCGTGCTGGACGCGCCCGCCGAGAACATCGACTACTACCGGCTGCTGGAAAGACCCCGCCGCCCGGGGGCGGCGCAGGTCGGGGACACGGCGGTGCTCGCCTTCCGCACGCAGGTCTTCGTCACCCGCAGCCACGTCGCCGTCGTCAGCGGGCTCTCCAGCGACGGCCGCCCCGTGCTGACCGGCCTGTACGACCCGTTCGGACGGCCCGTGCACGGAGGCCGGTCATGAGCAGGACGGTCATGAGCAGGACGGTCATCGTCGTCATCGACGGCTTCGGGATCGGGGCGATGCCCGACGCGGGCGCGCTGCGCCCCGGCGACGCCCACGCCGACACCCTCGGGCACACGCTGGACCGCTTCGGCGCCGCCGCCGGGCGACCGCTGCGGCTGCCGACACTGGAGGCGCTGGGCCTGGGGCTGCTGCACCCGCACCGCGATCTCGCCGGACGGCCGACGCTGCCCGTCGCGGCCGGCCGCGCCGCCCTCGGCTACCCGGGCGCCGACTCCTTCGCCGGCCACCAGACCATGATGGGCGCGGACTTCAGCGCGGTGACGGTGTCGACGCTGGGGGAGCGTCTGGAGGAGGTGACCGCGGCGCTGGAGGCGGCCGGGCGCACCGTGCGACGGCTGGACGGCCGCCCCGTGCTGGTCGTCGACGAGACGGTGCTCGTCCACGACAACCTCGAAGCCGACCCGGGCATCAACTGGAACGTCTCCGGACGTCTGGAGGATCTGCCGTTCGACGGCATCCTGGCGATCGCCCGCACCGTCCGCCGGGTCGCGCCCGTCACCCGCGTCATCGCCGTCGGCGGGCACGCGGACGGCCCGCTGCACCGCCATGTGCGCGACGGCGACGGCGGCACCGTCGGCCTGGACACTCCGGCCAGCGGCTTCTACCGCAACGGTGGCCTGCGGGTCCAGCACCTCGGCGTGCCGCTGGATCCCACCAGGCTGCTGCCGAACCTTGCCGCGCGCGCCGGTGTCCCCGTGACCCTGGTCGGCAAGGCCGCCGACATCCTGTCCTGCGACGCGGCCGTGCGCCGCCCCGCCGTGTCCACCGCCGAGGTGCTCGCCCACACCCTGCGCGCCGCGCGGGCCGGCGGTGACGCCCTGGTCGTCGCCAACGTCCAGGAGACCGATCTGGCGGGCCACCAGCAGGACCCCGCCCGCTACGGCACCCTGCTGGAGCGGGTGGACGCGGGTCTGGCGGAACTGGTCGCCGTCCTCGACTCTCCCGGCGACCGCCTGATCGTCACCGGCGACCACGGGAACGATCCGGCCATCGGGCACTCCTACCACACCCGCGAATACGTCCCGGTGATCGTCCACCGCCCGGAGGCCGCGGAACCGCGGCTCCTGCCCGACGCGGAGAGCCTCGCCGACGTCGGTGCCACCGCCGCGGCGGCGCTGGGCCTGGACCCCGCCGGCCTGGCCTGCGGCACGCCGCTGCGCCGCCCGCCGGAACCGGGCGCGGAGATTGCCGCCGATCCGGGCGCCGGCGGACCGCCGTGCCGCAGGTGACGCGGGTGGCGGCACGGGGCCACCGCTCGGGGGCGGCCCCGTGCCGCCCGTCCTTGTGGGCGGTCGTGGCGCGGGCACCCGGCGGACACGGGCAGGATGGAAGGCGTGAACCTCATCGATCATCTTCCCTCCGGTACGGACGTCGACCCCGACTCGCTGTTCGAGGCGTTCGGACGATGGGTGTCGGGACGCGGGATCACCCTGTATCCCGCGCAGGAGGAGGCGCTGATCGAGGTGGTCTCCGGCGCCAACGTGATCCTGGCCACACCGACCGGGTCGGGCAAGAGCCTGGTGGCGGCGGGGGCGCTGTTCGCGAGCCTGGCACGCGACCAGGTGGGCTTCTACACCGCGCCGATCAAGGCGCTGGTGTCGGAGAAGTTCTTCGACCTGTGCGAGATGTTCGGCCGGGAGAACGTCGGCATGATGACCGGCGACGCCAGCGTCAACGCCGACGCGCCGATCATCTGCTGCACCGCCGAGGTGCTGGCCAACATCGCCCTGCGCGACGGCGCCGACGCCGACATCGGCCTCGTGGTGATGGACGAGTTCCACTTCTACGCCGAGCCCGAGCGCGGTTGGGCGTGGCAGATCCCGCTGCTGGAGCTGCCTCAGGCGCAGTTCCTGCTGATGTCGGCGACGCTCGGCGACGTGTCGTTCTTCCAGAAGGACCTGACCCGGCGCACCGGACGGGAGACCGCGCTGGTGTCGTCGGCCGAGCGGCCCGTCCCGCTGATCTACGACTACCGCACCACCCCGCTGCACGAGACGATCGAGGAGCTGCTGGGCGAGCAGAAGGCCCCGATCTACCTGGTGCACTTCACCCAGGCCGCGGCGATCGAGCGGGCGCAGGCGCTGATGAGCGTCAACGTGTGCTCCAAGGCGGAGAAGCAGCAGATCGCCGAGATGATCGGCAACTTCCGGTTCACCACCAAGTTCGGCCGCAACCTGTCGCGGTTCGTGCGGCACGGCATCGGCGTGCACCACGCCGGGATGCTGCCCAAGTACCGGCGGTTGGTGGAGCGGCTGGCGCAGGCGGGGCTGCTCAAGGTGATCTGCGGGACGGACACCCTCGGCGTCGGCGTGAACGTGCCGATCCGCACGGTGGTGTTCACGGCGCTGAGCAAGTACGACGGGCACCGGGTGCGCCGCCTGCGGGCCCGCGAGTTCCACCAGATCGCCGGACGGGCCGGGCGCGCCGGGTTCGACACCGTCGGGTACGTGGTGGCGCAGGCCCCCGACCACGTCGTCGAGAACGAGAAGGCGCTGGCCAAGGCGGGCGACGACCCCAAGAAGCGGCGCAAGGTGCAGCGCAAGAAGCCCCCGGAGGGGTTCGTCGGCTGGGACGAGGACACCTTCCGCAAGCTGCAGTCCGCCGAGCCGGAGATGCTGCGGTCCCGGTTCCAGGTCAGCCACGCCATGCTGCTGTCGGTGATCGCCCGCCCGGGCAACGCGTTCCAGGCGATGAAGAAGCTGCTCACCGACAACCACGAGGACCGGGCCGCGCAGCGCCGGCACATCTCCCGCGCCATCGCGATCTACCGGTCGCTGCTGGCGGGCGGGATCGTGGAGGTGCTGGACGAGCCCGACGAGCAGGGCCGCTACGCGCGCATCACCGTCGACCTGCAGGAGGACTTCGCCCTCAACCAGGCCCTGTCGACGTTCGCGCTGGCCGCGTTCGAGATCCTGGACCCCTCCTCGCCCACGTACGCGCTGGACGTGCTGTCGGTGATCGAGGCGACGCTGGACGACCCGCGGCAGATCCTGGCCGCGCAGGAGAACAAGGCCCGCGGCGAGGCCGTCGCCGAGATGAAGGCCGAGGGCATCGAGTACGAGGAGCGGATGGAGCTGCTCCAGGACGTCACCTATCCCAAGCCCCTGGAGGAGGAGCTGGCGGCGGCGTACGAGACCTACCGGGCCGGGCACCCGTGGGTCGGCGACCATCCGCTCAGCCCCAAGTCGATCGTGCGGGACATGTACGAGCGGGCGATGACGTTCACCGAGTACATCTCCCACTACGAGCTGGCCCGGGCGGAGGGGCTGCTGCTGCGCTACCTGTCGGGCGCCTACAAGGCGCTGCAGCAGACCGTCCCCGAGACGTTCAAGACCGACGAGCTGATGGACCTCATCGCCTGGCTGGGCGAGCTGGTCCGCCAGGTCGACTCCAGCCTGCTGGACGAGTGGGAGCAGCTCGCCCATCCCGAGGACGGGCCCGTCCAGGAGCCGATCGAGGAGAAGGTCACCAAGGTCACCGCCAACGCCCGGGCGTTCCGGGTGCTGGTGCGCAACGCGATGTTCCGCCGGGTGGAGCTGGCCGCGCTGGAGCGGTACGACGAGCTGGGCGAGCTGGACCCGGAGCTGGGCGCCGACGGGTGGGCCGAGGCGATGGAGGCGTACTGGGACGAGCACGACGACCTGCTCACCGGCCCCGACGCGCGCGGCCCCAAGCTGCTGATGATCGAGGAGGTGCCGGAGGAGGCCCTGTGGCGGGTCCGGCAGGTCTTCGACGACCCGGCGGGCGACCACGACTGGGGTATCAGCGCCGAGGTGGATCTGACAGGCTCGGACGAGGCGGGTGAGGCGGTCGTCCGCGTCACCGGCGTCAACCGGCTCTGATCTGGGAGGGGTTCCATGGTCCAGGTGGCCGTCGCGCAGTTCGCGCCCGGGGTCGACAAGGAGCAGAACCTGGCGGGCCTGCGCAAGCTGGTCGAGGAGGCGGCGGCCCGGGGCGCCCGGGTGGTGGTGCTGCCCGAGTACGCGATGTTCACCGCGCCGCGCATGGACGAGCGATTCGTCGCGTCCGCCGAGGACCTGGACGGCCCGTTCGCCACCGGGCTGGCCGAGGTGGCCCGGCGGCACGGCGTGCACGTCGTCGCCGGGATGAACGAGCGCACCGACGACCCCGGCCGCATCTCCAACACGCTGCTGGCCGTCGGCCCGGACGGAAAGATCGCCGCGACCTACCGCAAGATCCACCTGTACGACGCGTTCGGCATGCGCGAGTCGGACGTGATCCGTCCCGGCGAGATCGCCGAGCCGGAGACGTTCACCGTCGACGGCCTGCGGTTCGGCCTGCAGACCTGCTACGACGTGCGCTTCCCGGAGGTGACGCGGCGGCTGGTGGACGCGGGCGTGGACGTGCTGGCGCTGCCCGCCGACTGGGTGCCCGGCCCGCTCAAGGAGGACCACTGGCGCACCCTGGTGCGCGCCCGCGCCATCGAGAACACCATCTACGTGGCCGCGGCCGACCAGCACGCCCCGACCGGCGCCGGCAACAGCATGATCGTCGACCCGATGGGCGTGGTCGTGGCGTCGCTGGGCGAGGGCACCGGGACGGCGGTCGCCCCGGTGTCGGCCGAGCGCATCGCCGCGGTCCGCGCGACGAACCCGGCGCTGGAGCTGCGCCGCTTCACCGTCGCGCCCCGCACCTGACCGCGCCCCCGGCCGTGCAACCGGCCAGGGATCGGGCCGGACGCCGCTAGGGGCGACGGCCCACCCCGGTCACCAGCTCGCGCAGGCGCATCGGGCCGCCGGTCTCGGGCGACAGCGGGGGAGTGTCCATGCCGGCGCCGCTGCGCAGCCCGTCGAGGAACTCGCGCAGCGCGTCCATCGCGCTGTACCGGGGCATCCACCCGAGCTCGGTGCGGGCCCGGGTGATGTCCATGACCGGCAGGTGCAGGGCCAGGTCGAGCAGCTGCGGCGAGGCCGGCACCAGGCCGAGCTCCCACGCGACGGTCAGCGCGGCCTTGGCCCCGCGCGCGGGAAGGCGGACCTTGCGCGCGTGCAGCAGCTGCGCCAGCTCGTCCGGGCCGATCACCGGGTCGGCGGCCAGGTTGAACGGCCCCCGCACGTCCTCGGTGACCGCCAGCCGGTACGCCTGCGCGACGTCGTCGGTGTGCAGCGCCTGGAACCGCAGCCCGGGCACGTCCGGCACCACCGGGATCAGGCCCGGCCGCACCAGCGGGTTCGGCAGGAGCGGCCCGGCGAACAGCCGCCGCTGGCCGGACGCCGACTCCCGCTTGAAGATGAACCCGGGGCGCATGCGCACCACCCGGCAGCCGGGATGCTCGGCCTCGAAGGCGTCCAGCAGCCGTTCCACGTAGGCCTTCTCCCGGCCGTAGGCGGCGGTGGGCCAGCTGTGCGTGGGCCACGACTCGTCCACGGGACGGTCGTCGGGCCCGGGGGAGTAGGCGCCGACGGACGAGGCGTACACCAGCGCGGGCACGCCCGCGTCGGCCACCGCCTGGAACACGCGGGCGCTGCCCACCACGTTGGCCCGCCAAGTGATCGTCGGCGTGTGCGTGGGCTGGAACAGCCAGGCGAGGTGGACGACGGCGTCCGCGCCCCGGAACAGGCTCGTCAGGTCGGCGTCGGTGACGTCGGCCCGCGCCCACTCGGTCTTGTCGATCCGCAGCCGGGGACGGCGGCGGGCGATCCCCAGGATCGAGGTGATCCGCACGTCGGCGGCCAGCGCCTGGGCGGTGCTGGTGCCCACGTTGCCCGTGGCTCCCACGACGACGACCCGCATGATCGCCTCCTTGGCGCTGTCGCGGTCAGGTTCTCCGCGCCGTACCCCGCAGCGCCCCGCCCATGCGTCCCGCCCCCGGCCGGGGGCGGGACGCCGGCCCAGGTCAGGCGGCCTCGCTGGTGATCAGCCGCGTCACGTCGGCGCGCAGGGCGTCCACGTCCACGCCGGAGGTCTTCAGGATCGACACGGCGGGGTTGTCCTCGTCGTGCAGCACGCCCAGCAGGATGTGGCCGGTGCCGATGCTCTTGTGCTTGAGCCTGAGCGCGTGCCGCAGGCTCAGTTCCAGGGACTTCTTGGCGCCCTTGGTGAACGGCACGTGTGAGCGCCTGCCCGGGCGCCACCGGCCGGGCGGGGCGTCCAGGGCGCCGGCCCCGAAGGACTCCTCGGCGGCCTGGCGCACCGCGTCCAGGTCGATGCCGATTGACCGCAGCGCCTCGGGGTCGAGAGGGTCCCCGCCGGTCGTGGTGCGGGCCAGCCGGCTCCGCAGGTCGTGGGCCTCCAGCCCGTGCCCCCGCAACGCCCGGCCCGCCGGGCCGGCGTCCTGGACGAGGGCGAGCAGCAGGTGTTCCGGGCCGATGTGCCGGTGGCCCAGCTCCCGCGCCGCCTCCTCCTGGGCCAGCACCACCACCGCCCGGGCGTCCTTGGTGAACCGCTCGAACATCGCCTCATCGCTCCTTCGTCAGGATCCGCCGGCCGCCGCCGTGCTTCTTGTGGACCGCCTGGCGGCTGACCCCCAGGCACACTGCGATCTCCTGCCAGGACCAGCCCCGCTCGCGGGCGTTGGCCACCTGCAGCGCCTCCAGCCGTTCGGCCAGTTCGCGCAGCGCGCGCACGGCCCGCAGACCGACGGCCGGGTCCTGGCTGCCCGCCTCCTTGGCGAGCGTCACTCCGTCGTCCATGGTGTCAATGTAGGTTGACAGCATGGCGGTGTCAACCCATGTTGACAGTGCCCGGGTGGGCGCGCCGATCAGGCGGGGGTGAGCAGCGTGGTCAGCAGATCGTCAAGGTTGATCAACCCGGCGGGGCGGCCGTCGGGGGCGAGCACCAGGCCGAGCTGGCTGTGGTGGGCGCGCAGCGTCGCCACCGCCTCGGCGACCGGGGTGGCGATCGGCAGGGCGGGCACCGGATGGGCCAGCTCGCCCGCCGTCGTCCGGGCGCCCCGGGCCCGCGCCACGTACGCGTCCCGCACGTGCACCATGCGCGCGGCGCCGCCCCGCCCGGGGCCCCGCACCATGAGGCGGATCAGGCCGTGCCGGGCGGCGGTGTCGACGATCTCCCGCGGGGTGGCGGCGGCCGGCACCGCGACGATGTCGCCGACCGGCATCACCAGGCCCGCCAGCGGGGCGCGCGGCGCGTCCAGCGCGGCGGTGAGCAGCCGCAGGTCCGTCTCCCCGATCAGCCCCAGCCGCCGCGACTCCACCACCAGGCTGCGCAGCTGCTCGGGCGTGCGCGACACGCTCGCGGTGTCGCGCGGCGGGACGCCGACCAGGCGCAGCAGCAGGTTGGTGGTGGCGTTCAGCACCGCCAGCACCGGTCGGGTCACCGCCGAGAACGCCCGGAACGGCGGTGCCAGCAGCATCGCCGACCGCTCCGGACGCGTGATCGCCCACGACTTGGGCGCCATCTCGCCCAGCACCATGTGCAGGAACGTCACCAGGCCGAGCGCGAGCACGAACGCCACGGCGTGCGCGGCCGCGGCCGGCAGCCCGGCCGCGTGCGCGAGCGGCGTCAGCGTGTGCGCGATCACCGGCTCGGACACCAGGCCCAGCCCCAGCGAGCACATGGTGATGCCCAGCTGCGCCCCGGCCAGCATCAGCGACAGCTCGCGGATGCCCGCCACCGCCGACGCGGCGGCCCGGCTGCCGCGCGCCGCGGCCCGCTCCAGCCGCGGCCGCCTGGCCGCCACCAGCGCGAACTCCGAGGCGACGAAGAACCCGTTGCCCGCCAGCAGCCCCACCGTCACCGCAAGGCCCGTCGACAGGTTCACTCCGCCCCCCTCTCCTCGCTCTCCGGCACCGCGGCCGCCAGCCGGATCCGGATCGTCTCGGGGACGTGCCGGTGCACCGTCACCACCTCGACCACCGCCCGGCGCGGCGGCTCGTCCAGGCGGGTCGGCGGCAGGTCCACGGTGACGACGTCGCCCGGCTCGGCGACCCGGCCCAGGCGCCGCAGCAGCAGCCCGGCCACCGTCTCGTAGTCGCCCTCGGGCAGCGCGATGCCGGTCTCGTGCGCCACCTCGTCCACCCGCAGCCCCGCGTCGGTGATCCACCACTGGCCGCGCCGCTGCGCCGGGACGCCGCCCGCCTCCAGCTCGTCGGCGATCTCCCCGACCAGCTCCTCGGCCACGTCCTCCCAGGTGATCAGGCCCGCGAAACCGCCGTACTCGTCGATCACGAACGCCACGGCGGTCCCACTGGCCTGCAGGCGCACCACCACGTCCGGCAGCGGCAGCGTGCTCGGCAGCATCAGCACGGGCCGCGCCACGTCCCGCACGGGGGTGCGCGCGTCGGGAGGCAGCCGCACCAGCTCCTCCAGGCCGACCACGCCCAGCACGTCGTCGACGCTGTCGCCGACCACCGGGTAGCGGCTGTGCCCGGCCCCGGCGATCACCTCGGCCATCCGGGCGACCGGCGTGTCGCCCGGGACGGTCACCACGTCCACCCGCGGCACCATCACCTCCCCGGCGGTGCGGTCGGGGAACGCCAGCGCCCGTTCCAGCAGGTCGGCGTGCTCCTCCTCCAGCTGCTCGCCGGACTCGCCGATGATGTGGCCGAGCTCCTCCAGCGTGGCGCCGTGGTGGAGCTCCTCCACCGGCTCGATGCCGGCCGCGCGCAGCAGCCGGTTGGCCGAGGCGTCGAACAGCCGGATCAGCGGCGCCGCCACCGCCAGGTAGACCAGGGTGGAGGAGGCCAGCGCGCGGGCCATCGTGTCGGCCCTGGCCAGCGCCAGGTTCTTGGGGAACAGCTCGCCCAGCACCATCTGGATCACCGTGGCGAGCAGGAAGCCGAGGGCCACGGCGATCCCGCCGACCGCGCCCGCCGGCACCCCGGCCGCCGTCAGCGCCGGGGCGATCAGGTCGGCCAGCGCCGGCTTGGCGATGAACCCCACGACCAGGGCGGTCACGGTGATGCCGAGCTGGGCGCCGGACAGCATGAACGACAGCCGCTCCATCACCCGCACGGCGCGGGCCGCGCGCCGGTCGCCCCGCGCCGCCAGCGCCTCCAGCGTGGGGCGGTCCGCAGTGACGAAGACGAACTCCTGGGCCACGAAGTACCCGGTCGCGGCGGTCAGCGCCACGACGGCCGGCAGCCCGAGCGCCAGGTCCACCGAACCTCCCTCCCGTACGGGGCTCCCGGAGATCCTCCATATCCCCGATCTCCCGTCCGCCACTCGGGGTCACGCCGCGCCGGGGCCGGCGAGGGGTCGGCGAGGGGGCGACGAGGGGGGTGCCATCGGGCGGGGTCGCTTTGGCATTCTGGAGTAAGTCCCGTCACACGTGACAGGGACGACAGGGCATCGGTTTTACGGTTTTCCCTACCCGCCGGGAGTGCCCATGACCGACGATAAATGTCCCCGTCCCGTCTTCGACCCGGCCATCCCCAGCGGCGACCGGGCGCTGCTGGCGGCGGCGCCGGAACGGCTGACCGCGGCGAGCCTGCCCGCCCCGTCCCCACCGCGCGCGAGCGCCGCCACGATCGCGGCCCGGTCGGTCTGGATCCCGGTGTTCGCGTTCTTCTACGGCGTGCTGCCCGGCGGCTGGCTGCGGCTGTTCTTCCTGGCCTCGCTGGACGAGGACGACCTGATGGGCGGGGTGTTCCGGTGGGGCCGCGCGGCGGTGGCCGCGATGATGCTCACCCCCGCCGTGCAGGTCGTGCTGATCCTGCTCGGCATGGGCAGGGCCGCGGTCGCGCTGGCGGCCGTCAGCTTCGTCGCCTGGGCGGCCGGCGCGGTGCGGCACCTGCGCGAGCCCGACGCGTCCCGGGCGGCCCGCGCGCACCACGGCCGCTACCTGCTGCCCGCCGACTTCGACCGGCCCGCCGCCCGGCTGCTGGTGCGGGCCCAGCGGGCGATCGACACGATCCTGGGGTCCAAGGCGCACAGCGCGGGGCTGCTCGACGACGTCAACAACGCGGTGGTGCTGCCGCGCCAGGAGTGGGCGGTCGCCTGCGCACTGGCCGAGCACACCCGGCTGCGCCGTGAGCGCCGCGCCCAGCAGCCCGAGCGGCTGACCGAGTCCGTCCGCGAGCTGCTGGAGCCGCAGCACCGCGCCCTGGAGCTGTCGGTGCGGGCGATCACCGAGCGGATCGAGGCGCTGGAGGAGTACGCCCAGCGGGCCCGGGAGGCCGACGACGCCTTCCACGAGTGGCGGGTGCTGCGGCGGCTGCCCGAGCAGAACGCCCGCTACCAGGACCTGCTGGCCCGCACCGTCGGCCACGACCTGGCCCGCGAGGAGATCAGGCGGCTGGCCGACGACGCCCGCCGCGCCGAGCACGCCCTGCGCGCCAGCATTGCCTCGGCCCTGCGCACGGGCCGCGCCGTCACCGCGCCCCCGGCCTGATCCCCGCCGGGGCCGCGGTTCAGCGAACGCGGCGTGCCGACCGGGGCGGCGGCTCGGCGGGCCGCCCGACCCGCACGACGCTGAGCAGCCGCGCCGGGTCGTCCACGTCGAGCAGGCGGGCGAGGGCGGCGCGCGTGGCGGGCGCGTCGATGATCTGGCTCAGCGGATGGGTGGTGTGGCCGAGGCGGGACAGCGCCAGCCACTGCCGCATCAGCACCCGCCCCATCGCGACCTGCCCCTCGGGCGGGCAGCCGGCCGGGCCGACGAGCACCAGCACGTCGCCGTCGTAGTCGAGCAGGCCCCGCGACGACGCCGCGAGCAGGCGCGGCAGGCCGACGCGCCGCAGCAGCGGGTACGCGCGCGGCGACAGGACGGCGCGCAGCCCGAGCGCCTCGGCGCGGCCGAGCCGCAGGGCCCGGTCGGTGAGGCCGTCCCGGTCGTAGCGGGGATCGCGGGGGCTCAGGCGCAGCCAGGCGCGCAGCTCGCGGGTCACCGCGGGGTCGCCGAACATGTGCCGGTCGGCGTCGTACAGCAGCCCGGCCAGCCGGCGGCAGGGCAGCCGCAGCGTCCGGGCTCCGGCCGCCTCGGCGAGTTCGGCGACGGTCCTGAACACCGCGTCGTCGAGCCGCCCGGGCCGGTAGGGGACGCGGCCGGAGCGGCGGGCGCGCACGTCGCCGACGGTGAACGGGGTGCGGTACGGCTCGTCGGCGGCCACCAGGTGACCGATCCGCCGCCGCGCCTGGTCGTAGTCGGGGCGGAAGCCGACGGCCAGGCCCGCGTCGGCGCACACGATCAGGCACGTCTCGGTGAACGCGCCCAGGCCCAGCCGCAGGTCGCGTCCGGTCGGGTCGGCCACGGGCAGCGCGTACGCCGGGTCCCAGCCGATCTCGGCGGAGCCGTCGCGGTAGCGCAGCGTCCACGGCTGGGTGTTGTGCGCGCTGGGCGCCCGCCAGAAGTCGGGTTCGAGCGCGCGCAGGTCGCCGGGGTTCACCGCAGGTCCGTGTCGTAGCGCAGGTCCGTCTCGTAGCGCAGGTCCGTCTCGTAGAAGGTGTAGCCGTGCAGCGGCCTGCCGCCCATCGCGACGTACTGCGCGGCCGATCCGGCGTTGGCGCGCTCCACGAACGTGCTGCGCAGCGTCCGGTAGCCGCCGGCGCGCAGGTTGCGCAGCAGCTCACGGGACAGCAGCCGCATGTAGCCGCGTCCCTGCTCGTCCGGCACCGTGCCCTTGACGATCAGGACGGCGTCGCGGCGGTGCCGGGAGCGGGTCAGCAGCAGCCGCACCTGGTTGGGCAGGTTCAGGTCGCCGTCCACGCCCGCCACGAACTCGGAGATGTCCGGCACGCACAGCACGAACGCGATGGGACGTCCCGCCTTGGTCAGGTAGAGCAGCAGCGACTCGTCGATCAGGTGGGAAAGGCCGTCGGTGGCCCGGTCCAGCTGCTCGGCGGAGATCTCGGTGTAGTAGCCGAGCGGGGCGAAGGAGGCGTTCAGCATCTCCCGCAGGATCGGCAGCTGCTCGCGGAACCGCCTGCGCGAGCCGCGGTGCACCACCAGGTCCTCCGCGGCGGCACGGGCGTCGTCGAAGCCGAACACCTCGTCGGGGTCGGCGGTGACCGGGCAGATCCACGTGTCGGACTCGAACCGCCGGGCGAACCCGTACGCCTCGTAGGCGCGCGGGTAGTAGGCGGGGTTCCACGCGCTGTCGATGAACCCGCGTTCGGAGAACCCGGAGGTGATGACGCCGCCGGACTGGTTGGGCAGCAGCGACACCGGCCCGAACGCTGTGGCCTTCCCGGCCTTCGCCCCCGCCGCGCGGATCGCGTCGAACAACGCGCGTGCGGCGCGCTCGTCGTCCACGAACTCGGTGAGCCCGAACAGCTGGGCGGGGCGCCCGATCTTGGCGTCGAAGGCGGCGTCGGTGTGCAGGGTCGTGCGCGCCACGACCTGGCCCGCCGCGTCGCGCAGCACGTACAGCCGCACGTCCGGGACCTCGCCGCGGAACCAGCCCCGGATCTGCTGCCGCAGCGGGGGCACGAACCGTCCGTTCCCGCCGTGGAGGCGGCGTGTGAGCTCGGTGAACTCGCGCAGCTCGCGTCGCGTCCGCACGGCCTCGAAGGTGAAGGTCATCGGCCGTCACGGGCGACCGGCGGGCCCTGCTCCTCGTGGCTGAGCGGCGTGAACTCGGGAATGTGCGCCATGACGTTCTCCTCGGCGCGCCACACGCCGTTGCTGTAGCCGTGCGGTTCGGCGTTGTAGATGCGGATGTAGCCGCCGGTGGCGTTCTTGGTGCCGTCGGTCACCCAGCGCATCAGCCTGCGGTGGTGGCGGCTGCGCGCGAACAGCAGCAGCGCGTCGCGGTCCTCGAAGAACGCCAGCGTGCCCAGCGTGAACGGGAACTCCCAGTACACCTTGTGCCAGCAGTAGCCGCGCATCCGCTTCATGTCGCGGACCATCCGGAACCAGGTCAGGCTCAGGGTGAGGATCGACAGCGGGCCGCGGTACCGGGTGGCGCCGACGAACATCGCCGTCGCCTGCCCCTGCCGGGGCGCCCTGCTGAAGTCGGTGGTGCGCATCAGCAGGCCCTCGCGTGCCGCGCGGCGTCCGCCGCCGGGGCGTCCTCGACCAGGTAGACGTTCTTGAGCCTGCCGGTGCCCGCGAACGGGCCCTCGCCCGGCCGGAACACCCGCACCCGCAGGTCGCCGGCCGCCGGATCCTCCCTCAGCGACTCGGCGAAGTCGCGGGACACCGCGGACAGGTGGTCGCGGACGCCGTCGCGGCAGATCCGCGCCAGCCTGGCGACCGCCGTCTCGTCCAGATCCGAGCCCTCCCGCAGCTCGATGTTGACGACGGGACGCGACTCCAGGTCCGGCAGCTCCTCCAGCGACAGGCAGAACCGCGCGATGTCGGCGGCGTACGGGTTGCCCGCGTACAGGCCGTTCTCCACGTCCTGCGGGTAGAGGTTGGCGCCCATGTAGGAGATCGTGCTGTCGGCCCGTCCGAACAGGAACAGCAGCGGCAGCGCCATCCTCTCGTCGCCGGTGGCGCGGCGGCACTCGGCCCACCGCTCCGGGTCCCGCCGGATGATCTCCCGGACCCTGGTCAGCGGGTGCAGCAGCGCCTCGTCGCCGACGTTGTAGCGCAGCTTGGGCTGCAGGCAGGTCTTGCTGTTGATCGTGCACAGCAGTTCGCCGCGCGCGTTGACCTCCAGGTACGTCTCCAGCGGGTTGTAGTGGAAGATCATCGGGAGTCGCTGCTCGTGTTCGCCCAGCAGCTCGCGGCGCAGCTCGGCGTCGACGGCCAGCCGCTTGCGCAGCCACACCGTGAACCCGGTCTCGGCGCCCATCCCGATCGTCAGGTCGCTGGCGCCGTAACCGGAGCGGACCTCCTCCAGGCGCCGCTCCAGGTAGTCGCGCAGCGCCTCGGTCATCCCCTCGCCGCCGACCATGCCCCGGATCCGGTAGTCCCGCCAGGGGAAGCCGAGCGCGTCCAGCCGGTCCACCAGGTGCTTGAGGAACGGCGGGTAGGCGGCGACGACGTAGTCGAAGCCGGGGCCGAAGTGCTCCAGCGTGTCGACGATCTTCTCCAGGTCCGGGCCGGTGTTCTTGACCATCGCGATGCGGGCCATCGCCGCGCCGGTGGTGGTGCCGGTGGCCCACGCGCCCATCGAGTAGGCGTTGATCACGAACAGCCGCCTGCCAGGGAAGACGAGCTCGATGTACCCGGCGGCGTTGCGGTGGATCTGCTTCAGCTCGCGCGGGCCGCGCAGCCAGTTGTACGGCTTGCCGGTGGAACCGGACGACTCGTCCACGATCACGCCGGGCCGGTGCAGCCGCCCCTCCTGGCACCGGCTGGCCTCGTCGTAGACGCTCGCGTAGTTCCGCTTGGTCGTCTCGGGGAAGTCGGCCAGGCGGCGGGGCCGCTGAGCGCCCGCCCGCCGCACGAAGTCGCGGTAGGCGGGCACGTCGACGGCGGCGAACGCGCACGCCACCCGCGCGTGGCGGGCGGCCAGCCGGTCGAGCGCCGGATGGTAGTGGCGGGCGGTGAACCGCCACACCGCCGGATGCGCCGCCGCGCTCCGGTACACGCCGGTCAGCAGCCAGGAGCACGCCTGCAGCCGGGCCCGGCGCCAGCGCTCGCGCGGCGTGAGCCGTCCCAGCCGGGGCGACAGCCGCGCCCCCGCATCCTCCCTCGCCATGATCACCATCCTGTCGGTGCATTCCGTGAACGTCTGGAAGGGAAGTCTGCGTGACACGGGGGCGCGGGGGCATCCGCCGCTCGACGGGGTTCCACCCCCGTACAAGTACCTAGGTGGTCGGCGCCGCGGTACTCACCGGCGCCTCGGCCGCGGCGGGCACGGCCGCGGGGCGGCGGTTCAGGGCGGCGCCGAGCGCCACCGTGGCGAGCGCGACGGCGCCCAGCCCGGCGCCGATCCACCCGACCGCCGGGTACCCCGCGCCCGCGCCGATCGCCAGGCCGCCCAGCCAGGGGCCCGCGGTGATCCCGACGTTGAACGCCGAGAAGTTGGTGGCGGCCGCCAGTGTCGGCGCCCGGCCGGCCAGGGCGAACACCCGGGTGTTCAGCGCCGGGTTGGTGGCGAAGCCGAACGCGCCCAGCAGGAAGACCAGCGGAACGGCCAGCGCGGGCGTGCCCAGCGACAGCGCCAGGGCCGCGGAGACGACGACGGCCCCCGAGACGCCCGTGTACAGCGTGCCGAAGGGGTGCCGGTCGGACGTGCGGCCGCCGACGGCGATGCCGAGGAACGACCCGACCCCGTACAGCACCAGCACGGCGGGCACCCAGCGTTCGGCCAGCCCGGTGGTGTCGGTGAGCATCGCGCCCAGGTAGCTGAACGTCACCAGCAGCGCTCCCGTGGACAGCGCGGTCGTGCCGTAGGCGAGCCAGAGCCGCGGGTTGGCCATGGCGCGCAGCTCCTCGCCCAGCCGGGGCACGGCGTCCGGGTCGGGACGGCCGCCCGGCAGCGTCGCCAGCACCCCGGCCATGGCGAGCGCCGACAGCGCGGCCACCGCCCAGAACGCCGCCCGCCAGCCGAGATTCTGGCCGATGAGCGTGCCGCCGGGCAGCCCGACGATGGTGGCGACGGTCAGCCCGCCCGCGACGACGCTCATCGCCTTGCCGCGCGCGTTCTCCGCCACCAGCCCCACCGCCGTGACCGAGGCGACGGCCCAGAACCCGGCGTACACGAACGCGCCGAGCGCGCGGGTCGCCAGCAGCGTCCAGTAGCCGGGGGCCAGCGCTCCCGCCACGTGGGTCAGCGCGAAGATCGCCAGGAAGGCCAGCAGGGTGGCGCGGCGGGGCCAGCGCAGGGTCAGCACCGCCAGCAGCGGCGCGCCGACCAGCATCCCGGCGGCGAACGCCGAGATCAGCAGGCCCGCCTGCGGGACGGACACGCCGAGGTCGGCGGCCATGCCGGGCAGCAGCCCGGCGAGCATCAGCTCCGAGGTGCCCTGGGCGAAGATCGCCAGGCCCAGGACGTAGACGGCCAGTGGCATGGGGGTCCCTTCGGTTTTGGATTGATCAGTTCAATATGAGGGCGAAAGAAAGGGCGGCACGGCGGCCGCCCGGCGCTCGCGAAGGTCAGGGCCGCCCGGGCGTCACAGTGCGTCCAGGGCGGTGCGGGCGATCGCCTCCAGGACGTCGCGCCCGGCGCCGCCCCGCGCGGCCACCCGCATCCCGCCGATGGTGGCGATGACGAAGTGGGCCAGGGCGGCGGGGTCCTTGCCGGGGTCGATCTCACCGCTGCGGCGTCCCCGGTCGATCGCCGCGCGCAGCGCCTCGAAGCGCAGGTCGTAGTTGCGGCGCAGCCATGCGGCGGTCTCGGGGTCGCGCGGGCCCAGCTCGACGAGCGAGTTGACCACCAGGCAGCCCGCCGGATCGTCCGGGTCGGGCTCGACGGCCCGCCACATCAGCGTCCGCACCTTCTCCCTGGTGGGCAGGTCGGACTCCAGCACCTCCATCGTGTCGGCGTCCTTGGCCTCGGCGTAGCGGCGCAGGGCCTTGCCGAACAGGTCGCGCTTGCTGCGGAAGGTGTTGTAGACGCTGCTGCGGCCCAGGCCCGTGGCCGCGCACAGGTCCTCGGTGGAGGTCGCCTCGTACCCGGCGGCCCAGAAGGCGCGCATCGCCGCCTCCACCGCCCGGTCCTCGTCGAACTGTCTCGGTCGCGCCATGCCGGCACGCTACCATGTTTTGGATCGACCGATGCAAAACCGGCGGGCGGCCGGCGGCCACCGGAGCGGCGCGGCCGGCCGTGCCGTCCTCAGTCGAACACCTTGCCCGGGTTGAAGATCCCGGCCGGGTCGAGGGCGTCCTTGACGGCGCGGTGCAGGGCCAGCACCGCCGGGCCCGCCTCGGCGGCCAGCCCGCGCATCTTCAGCAGCCCCACCCCGTGCTCGCCGGTGACGGTGCCGCCCAGCTCCAGCGCCGCGTCGATGATCCGGTCGAACGCCCGCCGCGCCCGCGTCCGCGCCGCCTCGTCGCCCGCCGGGACGATCATCAGCGGGTGCAGGTTGCCGTCCCCGGCGTGCGCGATGTTGGCGATCCGGATCTCCTCCTCGGCGCCGATCCGCTCGATCCGCCCCAGCATCTCCGGCACCAGCATGCGCGGCACGCAGACGTCCTCGGTCAGCACCGGGCCGAGCCGCTCCAGCGCCGGGTAGGCCAGGCGCCGCGCCGCGAACAGCGCGTCGGCCTCCGCCTGGTCGGTGGACCGCGCGCTCCACGTGGCGCCCGCCGACTCGAAGCACGCCAGGACGGCGTCGGCCTCCTCGTCCCCGGCCGCGCCCGGCGCGTCGCAGCGCGCCAGCAGCAGCACGTCGCCGTTGTCGGCCAGCCCCATGTGCTTCCAGTCGTCGACGGCGCGCAGGCAGTACCGGTCGACCAGCTCCAGCGCGCTCGGCACCACCCCGCGGGACGTCACGGCGGCGACGGCCCGCCCCGCGTCGGTCAGCGCGTCGAAGCAGCCGACGACGGTGCGCTCGGCGGCCCGCGCGCCGCGCAGCCGCACCGTCACCTCGGTGATCACGCCGAGCGTGCCCTCCGACCCGACCAGCAGCCCGGCCAGGTCGTACCCGGCCACGCCCTTGGCGGTGCGGCGGCCCAGCCGCACCACCTCGCCGCGGCCCATGACCGCCTCCAGGGCCAGCACGTAGTCACGGGTGACGCCGTACTTCACGCAGCACACCCCGCCCGCGTTGGTGGCGACGTTCCCGCCGATCGTCGACCACGGGGAGCTGGCCGGGTCCGGCGGATACCACAGCCCGTGCTCCGCGCACGCCGCGCGCAGGTCGTCGTTGACCACGCCGGGCTGCACCACCGCCAGCCGCTCGTTCGCGTCGATCCGCAGGATCCGGTTCATCGCCTCGAACGAGATCACCACGCCGCCCGCGACGGCGTTGGCGCCGCCCGACAGCCCGGTGCCCGCCCCGCGCGGCACCACCGGCGCGCCGTGCTCGGCGCAGCACGCCACCACGGCCGCCACCTCGGCGGTCTCCCTCGGCCGCACCACCGCGGCGGGCGTCTCGTAGGGCGCCCAGGCGGCCTCGTCGTGGGCGTAGGACGCCAGGATCCCGGGGTCGGTGACGACCCGGTCGGCGGGGAGGACACGTTCCAGCGCGGCAGCGATATCGCCCATACCCGCACACTATTCGGTCTCCCGAGTACGGCCCGGGCGTACCGGCCGACGCCGGTCGTTCCCCCCGCAGACAGGCATGGAGCCTCGCTATCATGGGTGATCGGCCGTGCTCTGTGCGGTGACGCGGCCGGAGACGGGGCGCCGGCATCCTCGGCCCCCGCCTTTTTCCTGTTTCGACCGGCTCGGCGCCGGTCCTTTTCGTGTCCGCCCGCCCTCGGCGGGGCGGGCGATTCCGTGAGGAGGGTGACGTCCATGTATCCCAGGGACGGCCGAGGGAACGCGGTCGAGGGGAGCCCGTCCTTTCCCCAGGTCGAGCGCGAGATTCTCGACCTCTGGGCCGAGGGCGACACCTTCCGCCGGTCGGTGGACGCGCGTCCGGCCGGGCAGAGCGGCTCCAACGAGTACGTGTTCTACGACGGGCCGCCGTTCGCCAACGGGCTGCCCCACTACGGCCACCTGCTGACCGGGTACATCAAGGACGTCGTCCCGCGCTACCGCACGATGATCGGCCGCCGCGTGGAACGCCGCTTCGGCTGGGACTGCCACGGCCTGCCCGCCGAGGTCGAGGCCGAGAAGCAGCTCGGCATCACCACCAAGACCGAGATCCTCGAGATGGGCGTCAAGCGGTTCAACGACGCCTGCCGCGAGTCGGTCCTGCGGTACGTGGGGGAGTGGGAACGGTATGTGACCCGCCAGGCCCGCTGGGTCGACTTCGCCAACGACTACAAGACGCTCAACCTGGACTTCATGGAAAGCGTCATGTGGGCGTTCAAGACCCTCCACGACAAGGGCCTGATCTACGAGGGCTTCCAGGTCCTGGCGTACTGCTGGCGCTGCGAGACCCCGCTGTCCAACGCCGAGACCGGCATGGACGACTCCTACCGCGAACGCGTCGACCCGTCCGTCACGGTCGGCTTCGAGCTGGAGACCGGCGAGACCCTGCTGGTGTGGACCACCACCCCGTGGACGCTGCCCAGCAACCTCGCCGTCGCCGTCGGACCCGACATCGACTACGCCGTCGTCGCCCACGAGGGCAGGGAGTACGTCATCGCCGAGGCCCTGCTCGGCAACTACCGCAAGGAACTGGCCGCCGAGGGCGCCGAGCCGGACGTCGTGCGCCGGCTGCGCGGCGCCGACCTCGTCGGCCGCGCCTACCGGCCCCCGTTCGACTTCCTCGCGGGCACCGAGAACGCCTTCCAGGTGCTCGCCGGCGACTTCGTCACCACCGACAGCGGCACCGGCATCGTGCACATGGCGCCCGCGTTCGGCGAGGACGACCAGCGGGCCTGCGCCGCCGCCGGCATCCCCACCGTGGTCACCGTGGACGACGCCGCCCGCTTCACCGCCCAGGTGCCCGACTACGCCGGGCAGCAGATCTTCGACGCCAACAAGCAGATCGTCCGCGACCTGCGGGCCCGCGGCGCGCTGCTGCGGCACGACTCCTACGCCCACTCCTACCCGCACTGCTGGCGCTGCGACACCCCGCTGATCTACAAGGCCATGTCCAGCTGGTTCGTGGCCGTCACCAAGTTCCGCGACCGGATGGTCGAGCTGAACGACGAGATCAACTGGGTCCCCGGGCACGTCAAGAAGGGCGCGTTCGGCAAGTGGCTGGAGGGCGCCAGGGACTGGTCGATCAGCCGCAACCGGTTCTGGGGCTCGCCCATCCCGGTCTGGAAGTCCGACGACCCGAACTACCCGCGCGTCGACGTGTACGGGTCGCTCGACGAGATCGAGCGCGACTTCGGTGTGCGCCCCGCCGACCTGCACCGGCCCACCGTCGACGAGCTGGTGCGGCCCAACCCCGACGACCCCACCGGCAGGTCGATGATGCGCCGCGTCCCGGCGGTGCTGGACTGCTGGTTCGAGTCGGGCTCCATGCCGTTCGCGCAGGTGCACTACCCCTTCGAGAACGGCGAGTGGTTCGACGACCACTACCCGGGCGACTTCATCGTCGAGTACCAGGGCCAGACCCGCGCCTGGTTCTACTACCTGCACGTGCTGGCCACGGCCCTGTTCGACCGGCCCGCGTTCCGCACCTGCCTGGCGCACGGCATCCTCCTCGGCGAGGACGGCCGCAAGATGTCCAAGAAGCTGCGCAACTACCCGGACGTCTACGAGATGTTCGACCGGTACGGCGCCGACGCCATGCGCTGGTTCCTGCTCAGCTCGCCGGTGGTGTCGGGCGGGGACATGCCGGTGACCGAGGCGGGCATCCGCGACGCCGTCCGCCAGGTGATCAAGCCGATGTGGAACGCCTGGCACTTCTTCGCCCTGTACGCCAACGCCACCCCGTACGAGGCGCGGTTCCGCACCGACTCCGAGCACGTCCTGGACCGCTACATCCTCGTCAAGACCGGGCGGCTGGTGCGCGACGTCCGCGCCGACCTGGACGGCTACGCGCTCGGCGCCGCCTGCCAGCGCGTCCGCCAGTTCCTGGACACGCTGACCAACTGGTACGTGCGCCGCTCCCGCGCCCGGTTCTGGGACGGCGACGCCGACGCGTTCGACACCCTCTACACGGTGCTGGAGACGCTGTTCCGGGTGGCGGCGCCGCTGCTGCCGCTGACCGCCGAGAAGGCGTGGCGCGGCCTGACCGGCGGCGAGTCGGTGCACCTGACCGACTGGCCGGACGCGGACGTCTTCCCGTCCGACGACGCGCTCGCCGGCGGCATGGACCGCGCCCGCGAGGTGTGCTCGGCCACGCTGTCGCTGCGCAAGGCCGCCGACGTGCGGGTCCGGCTGCCGCTGCGCAGCCTGACGGTCGCCGCGGCCGACGCCGACACGTTGCGCCCGTACCTGGACCTGATCGCCGACGAGGTGAACGTCAAGAGCGTGGAGCTGAGCGACGACGCCGCCGGGCACGCCGAGCGCGTGCTGACCGTGCTGCCCCGCGTGCTCGGCCCCCGCCTGGGCAAGGACACCCAGAAGGTCATCCGCGCCGTCAAGAGCGGCGACTGGCAGGAGCGCGACGGCCGGATCGTCGCCGGGGGCGTCGTGCTGGAGGAGGGCGAGTACGAGACGCGCCTGGTGCCGCGCGACTCCGGCCAGGCCGCCCTGATCAGCGACGGCGTGGTCGTCCTGGACACCGAGGTCACCCCCGAACTGCGCGTCGAGGGCCTGGCCCGCGACCTGGTGCGCGTCATCCAGACCGCCCGGCGCGAGCTCGGCCTGCACGTCTCCGACCGGATCACCGTCGCCGTCGACGGCTCGCCCGACGTGGCCGCCGCCGTGGAGGCGCACGGCGAGTTCATCGCGCGCGAGACCCTCGCCGAGAAGCTGGGCTTCGGCGGCCTCCCGAACTCCGCCGTCCACACCGGCGAGGTCGGCGACGGCGACCCGGTCACCGTCGCCGTCCAGCGCGTGTGACGCGCGTCGCGCGGGGCGGCCGGCGCCGCCCCGCGCGGAACGGCGCGCGTCCCCGGCCTGGGGGCTCTGTCGGCGCCGCCAATCTGCAACTCCCACGCAGTCAGGCTTATGTGACATAGCAGTCACTGTGCGTAGCTGTATAGTCTGGGGCGTCCAAATTCGGGGGCTCAGACGACGGTGAGGAGATCCGCATGGTGACCCCGTTCACCACGGAGCGTCACGAGCGGCTACGGCGGCAGGTCAGGGAGTTCGCGGAGGCCGAGGTGCGGCCCCGCGTCCCGGAGATGGAGGAGTCCCGTACCGTCCAGCACCGCCTGGCCCGGCTGATCGCCCGGCAGGGCTGGATCGGCGCGACGATCACCCGCCGCTACGGCGGCATGGGTCAGGGGCACCTCGCCAAGACCATCATCATCGAGGAGCTGTCGCGGGTCAGCGCCGCCATGGGCGCCATGGTGCAGGCCTCCCAGCTGGGCGTGGCCAAGATCGTGCACTTCGGCAGCGAGGAGCAGAAGAAGACCTGGCTGCCGGCGATCGCGGCGGGTGAGTGCCTGCCCACCATCGCGGTGACCGAACCGGAGTCCGGCGGCCACGTCCTCGGCATGACCTCCAGCGCCGTCCGCGACGGCGACGACTACGTCCTCAACGGCCGCAAGGTGTACGTCGGCAACAGCCACGTCGGCGACCTGCACGGCGTGGTGGTGCGCACCGGACCCGGCTCGGACGGGCTGTCGGCGTTCCTGGTGGAGGCCGACCGGCCCGGGCTGACCGTCGGCCCGCACCGTCCCGCCATGGGCCTGCACGGCTTCGGCTTCGGCGAGCTGCGCTTCGACGGCTGCCGCGTCCCGGCCGCCAACCGGCTCGGCGCCGAGGGCGACGGCCTGCACGTGGCGTACTCCTCCAGCGTTCTGTACGGGCGTCCCAACCTGACCGCGGTGTCCCTGGGCATCCACCGCGCCGTCGTCGAGGACACCGGCGCGTTCACCGCCCGCCGGCACCGCTACGGCAGGCCGCTGGCCGAGCTGCCGTCCGTCAAGCTGAAGCTGGGACGGATGCAGTCGCGGCTGATGACCGCCCGGGTCGCCGCCTACCACGCCGTCCATCTGCTGGACCGGGGCGAGCCGTGCGACGCCGAGCTGATGAACGCCAAGCTCGTCAACGTCGAGCACGCCATCGACAGTGCCCGCGACGCGATGGAGGTGCACGCCGCGTGCGGGCTGTTCACCGACCGGCCCGTCGAACGGTACCTGCGCGACGCCTTTCACATCTTCGCGCCCGCCGGGACGTCCGAGGTGCAGCTGCTGCGGCTCGGCGAGGTGGCGCTCGGCACGGCCAAGGGGCAGTGGTCGCGCCGCTTCGCCGCCCCGCAGGAGGCCGACGCCCTCGCCTGAGCGCCCGCCGGCGCGGGCGGCGCCGGGATCAGCCGGTGGCCAGGTCCTCGCGACGGTGGATCAGCTTCACCATCTCCGCGGCCCGCGCCTTGATCAGCTCCAGCCCGGGACGGCCCCACGGCCGTGGCTCCCGGTCCACCACGCAGATCGTGCCGAGCGCGACCCCGGAACGGTCGATCAGCGGCGCGCCCATGTACGAGCGGATGCCGATCGTGTCGACCACCGGGTTCCCGGCGAACCGCGGGTAGTCGCACACGTCGTCCAGCACCAGCGGCAGCCGCCGGACGACCACGTGCGGGCACCAGCCGTGGTCGCGGGCCATCTCCCGGCCCACCTCGATCGGCTCGCCGCCCGCCGACACCGCCTCGGCGTCGGGCGCCACGTACAGCCCGGCGAAGAACTGGCGCCGCTCGTCGATGAAGTTGACCATCGCGAACGGGGCGCCGGTGACCCGGGCCAGGTCGTGGGCGAACGCGTCGAACTCGGGGTCGGGCACGTCACCGAGCCGAAGCTCGCGCAGCCGCAGCACACGGCGCGGCGCCTCCTCGTCGACGGGCGTCAGCAGTCGTTCGTAGAACATGGCAGGGGGCTCCTCGCACATCGGGGGGATCGGACTAGACGGGACGGGACGACAGCGCGCGGGCGAGCAGGTGACGCACCAGCGCCACCAGCACCGACGTGGCCGAACGCGCGACACGGGCGTCGCACGGCACCACCGGCACGTCCGGGCCGAGGCGCAGCGCCGACCGCACCTCCTCGGGGTCGTAGCGGAACGCCCCCTCGAACTCGTTGATCGCGACCAGGAACGGGATGCCGCGGCGCTCGAAGAAGTCCACCGCCTCGAACGAGGCGGTCAGCCGCCGGGTGTCCACCAGCACCACCGCGCCCAGCGCGCCGTTGGACAGCTCGTTCCACAGGAACCAGAACCGCTCCTGCCCGGGCGTGCCGAAGAGGTACAGCACGTGCCGCGCGTCCACGGTGATGCGGCCGAAGTCGAACGCCACCGTGGTGGTGGACTTGCCGGCCACGCCCGCCAGGCTGTCGGTGCCGACGCTCGCCGCGGTGATCAGCTCCTCGGTGCTCAGCGGGGTGATCTCGCTGACCGCGCCGATGAAGGTCGTCTTGCCCACGCCGAACCCGCCGGCGACCAGCACCTTGACCGCCGCGGGGAACTCGTCGTCACAGGCGTTGCCGCAGGCCATCGAGAAGCGCCTCCAAGACGATGGGGTCGGACGGATCGGCCGCCGCGCCCGGATGCCGGGTCTGCACGGCGCCGTGGTCGATCAGGTCGGCCACCAGCACCTTCGCCACCGCCACCGGCAGCCGCAGGTGCGCGGCGAGCTCGGCCACCGGGACCGGCGCGCGGCGGCACAGCTCCAGGATCCGGGCGTGCTCGGGGCCGTGCCGCGGCGCCGCCTCCCGCCCGGTCGCCTTCACCAGCGACAGCAGGTCCAGCGGATGGGCGGGACGGGTGCGCCCGCCGCTCACCTGGTACGGGCGCACCAGCCGCCCGGCGTCGCCGTCCAGCCACGGCTCCTGCCCCGAGACGGCCATGGGTCACCGGACCGGGGGACGCGCGGCGCCCGCGGCCGTCTCCCGCGCCGGGGTGGCCAGGAACGGGCGGACGCTCTTGATCAGCTGGGCCATCTCGTAGCCGAGGACGCCCGCGTCCGCCTCCCGGCCGGCCAGCACCGCCAGCACCGAGCCGAACCCGGCCGAGGAGACGAACAGCAGCGCCTCCTCCAGTTCGGCCACCACCTGGCGCACCAGGTCGCCGCCGCCGAACTCGGCGCCGGCGCTGCGGGCCAGCGAGATCAGCCCGGAGGCGATGGCCGCCATCCGCTCGGCGCCGTCCTGGTCCAGCCCGTGCGCGGCCCTGGTCAGCCCGTCGGACGACAGCAGCACGGCGCTGCGGGTGTGGCGCACCCGCTGGACCAGATCGCTCAGCAGCCAGGTCAGATCCGATCCCTGGCTCGGGGGCACAGCGCTCACCATGATGGAAGGACACTCCTTTGCCGCGTGGGACGCACGCTTCGGCGGGACGGTCAGCTGGGCGTGCCGGGAGGGCCGGCGGGGGCGCCGGGGTCGTGGCCGCCGTCCTCCCGTTCGGCGCGCCTGACGCCGCCGCGGAACGCCGCCATGAGGCCGGGGGAGTGCAGCGGCCCGTCCTCCTCGCGCCTCGGCGCGGGCGCCTCGCGCAGCTGCGGCGCCAGATGCGTCTGCGCCTCGCGCGCGGGCAGCGGCGGCCGCTCGGCGTGATCGACGGGAGGGGCCGGGGAGGCGGAATCGGCGGCGGAAGGCCGGTGCGGGACGTCCGGCGGCGCCGCGCCAGCACCGCCGGACGCCGTCTCCGCACCCGGACCGCCCGCGTGCGCGACGGGGACGGCCGGGACCTCGCGCGCCGTCTCGCGCGTCGGCGAGGAGTACCGCGGCTCCACCGGACGCGCGGCGGGCGCCGGGGCCGGGGGCGCGCCCGGCGCGCCCGCCGGCGGGGCCGGTGCCGGGGTTGGTGTCGGGGTGGGTGTCGGGGCCGGGGCCGGAATCGCCGCCGGGGTCTCGCGCGGCGCCGAGGCGACCAGCTCGTTCGGCAGGACGGCGACGGCCTGGGTGCCGCCGAAGACGTTGCTGCGCAGCCGCACCCGCACCCCGTGCCGGCGGGCCAGCGCGGCGACCACGAACAGGCCGATGCGGCCGTCGCGCAGCAGCTCGTCGACGCTGACCCGGTCGGGGTCGGCCAGCAGCTCGTTCATCCGGCGCTGCTCGGCGGCCGCCATGCCGAGGCCGCGGTCCTCCACCTCGACCGCCAGCCCGGCGGTGACCCGCTCGGTGCGCAGCAGCACGTGGGTGTGCGGCGGGGAGAACCGGGTGGCGTTCTCGATCAGCTCGGCCACCAGGTGGATCACGTCGGCGACCGCGTCGCCGCGCAGCGCCCCCAGCACCGGCGGCACGACCTTGACCCGCGGGTACTGCTCCACCTCGGCGACCGACGAGCGCAGCACCTCGTACATGTCCACCGGACGGGTCCACTGCCGCCGGGACGACGCGCCGCCGAGCACCGCCAGGCTCTCGGACTGGCGGCGCATCCGGGTGGCCAGGTGGTCGACGGTGAACAGGCCCTTGAGCAGCTCGGGGTCCTCCACCCGGGCCTCCAGCTCGTCCAGCAGCCCGATCTCGCGGTGCACCAGCGACTGCATCCGCCGCGCCACGTTGACGAACACCTCCACCTGCCGGTCGGCCCCGGTGCCGGACGTCAGGCTCGCCGCCCGCACGACCGCCTCGCGCGCCGCGTGCCGTTCCCGGTGCAGGTCCAGCGCGAGCAGCGTGAACGGGTCGGCGTCGGCGGCCTCGGCGGGCGGCGGGGCCACGCGGCGCGGCGTGGGGCGTTCGCCGTTCTCCAGCCGGGTCATCAGCGCCCGCAGGTCGGCTCGGCCGTGGGCGCTCAGCGCGCGCAGCGCGTCCACCCGCTGCCGGACGCGGCGCGCGGCGTCGCGGGCCCCGTACACGGTCGCGGCCAGCAGCACGACGGTGCCCGTGCCCGCCATGGCCAGCACCACCCGGGTGCCGGTGGCCGACGGGTCGGCCACCACCAGCAGCACCGCCGTCACCCACGCGAGCAGCGCCATCGCGGCCGTGGGCAGCACCAGCAGCCACGGCTGCACCGCGGTCGCGGTGCCCGTCGCGGTATCCGTCGCGATACCTCCGGGGTGCTGATGCGGCGGGCCGGACATGGGCATCCTCCACACACGGGGGCCGATGGGCGACATACAGTAGCGAATTCATCGCGCACGGGAAGGGAGATGATGCGATTTCGGCCTGGAAAATCCGGCGCGCAAATAATGATCAAGAAAAATGGCGCCGAAATGGTCGCTGCAACTTTCGTGGATGGCGCCGTTTATATCCGGATAATGCGGCAATTGCCGCCAATCCGGGCGAGGTCAGGGAATCGTCACCAGGAAGAAGGGCAGCCGGCCGCAGCGGGCCAGCAGGCGCTCGCCGTCCTCGGCGACCTCGCCTCCTCCGGCCTCCCGGACGGCCTCCGGCGCGAGGCCGCGCAGCAGGGCGCCGGTCACGTGGCGGGCCGACTTGGACACGATGATCCGCCCCTGCGCGTTGACCAGCACGGCGCCGGGCGGCATCAGCGGCAGCACCGAGCCCTCCAGGCGGCGCACGAACAGGTCCGCGCCGGTGATGCCCAGGAACCGCGCCCCGTCGAGCACGGGCGTGGACATCGTGAGGATGTACTGGTCGGTTCCGTAGTAGTCGACGTACGGGCCGTGCACGTGGGCGCGGCCGGTGTCGCGCGGCACCGTGAACCAGCCGTGCCGCGTGTAGTCGTAGAACCCGGGGCGGGCCGGGTCCAGCTCGACGACCAGGCGTTCGGGCACGTCGGAATCCCCGGTCGTCTGCCACCATTCCAGCCACATCGGCGCGTCCGCCAGCACGTCGGGCGCGGCGACGAACCCGGACCCGCTCACCAGCACCGCGTGCCGCGCGATCAGCGCCACCGCGTCCTCGCGCAGCGGCGCCACGGTTCTGCGGTCGGGCCGGTCGGCCGCGCGGATCAGCGCCGCGGCGCGGGCGCCCAAGCCCTCCACCGCGTCCAGCACCGCGTCGAAGACGTCGCCGACCCGCCGGCTCGCGGCGGCCGCCCGCGCCAGCGCCTGCGCCGATGCCTGCGTCACCGCTCTCACCGTCCCATCAGGTTGAGGTGCAGCTCGATGAGCCGCTCGATGGCCTCGGTCACGTGTTCGCGGGCCAGCCGCGCGGCGTGCTCGCCCTCGCCCGCCCCGATCGCCCCGGCGATCCGGTGGTGCTGCTCGGCCATCCGGCCGCCGACGGCGGCGTCGGCGCCCGGCAGCCACAGCAGCGGGCCGATCTCGGTCTGCATGGCGATCTCGGCGCGGGTCAGCCGGGCCGAGTGGGCCGCCGCGGCCACCTCGACGTGGAAGCGGCCGTCGGTGCGGTGCCGCCGGTCGGGGTCCTCGGCGGCGGCGAACGCCTCGGCGGCGTCCGTCAGGCGCCGCACGTCCTCGGGTGAGGCGCGGTCGGCGGCCAGCAGGGCGGCGCCGGCGGCCAGCGAGGCGTAGTGGTCGCCGAGGTCGCGCAGGTCCTCCACGGACAGCTCGCGCAGCCGTTCGCGCCGGTGGGTCGCGGTCTCGCGGGGCGACGGCCCGCGCACGAAGCTGCCGCCGCCCCGGCCGCGGCGGGTGACGATCAGCCCCTGGCGGCGCAGCTCGCCGAGCGCCTCGCGGACCGTGGCGATGGCCACGCCGAGCTGGTCGGCCAGGTCGGCCTCGCTGGGCAGCTGCTCGCCGTCGGCCAGCAGCCCGAGACAGATCGCGTCGGCCAGCCGCCGCGTGATCAGCTCGGCCCGGCCCAGGCTGTCCAGCGGCGTGAACACGGCGAGCCGGGTGATCGCGGACGCGTCCGGCGCGGGCATGGCGGCGGCCCCTTGTCAACAAACATCTGGTCCCGTAAGTTTTCGGCAGATGCTACTGCAGGGCATCAGCCGACGTCAGCTTCCCAGGACAGGCGCCGCACCGGGATCCGTTCCGCCGATCCAGCCGCCCCGTTCTCCGCCGCGTACCCCGCGGCGGGGTGTCTCGTCCGGCCCTACAGCTCGGCCGCCGCCTTCCCATGAGGGAGAGTCTGCCGTGTCCTCCACATCCCCCAGTGACGCAGTTCCGCACCGACCCCCCACCTCCGAACCCCCGACATCCGACCCCTCGGCGCCGAATCCCTCGGCGTCCCGACCCCCGGCGTCCGACGACGACGCCCGCCTGGCCGCCCTCGGCTACACGTCGCGCTTCCGCCGCGACATGAGCCTGTGGGCCAACTTCTCGCTCGGTTTCACCTACCTGTCGCCCGTGGTGGGCGTGTACGCGCTGTTCGCGTTCTCGCTGGCCACCGGCGGCCCCCCGATGATCTGGAGCTTCCTGGTCGCCGGGCTCGGCCAGCTGCTGGTCGCGCTGGTGTTCGGCGAGATCGTCTCCCAGTACCCGGTCAGCGGCGGCCTGTACCCGTGGGCGCGCCGCCTGTGGGGCCGCCGCTGGGCGTGGCTGAGCGGCTGGGTCTACCTGATCGCGCTGCTGGTCACCATCGCCAGCGTCGCCTACGGCGCCGGGCCGTACGCCGCCTCGCTGCTGGGCGTGCGGCCGACCGCGAACAACACGATCGCCTGCGCGCTGGTGATCCTGGTGATCGCCACCGTCATCAACTTCTCCGGCACCCGCACCCTGGCCCGCGCCGCCATCATCGGGTTCACCGCCGAGCTGGTCGGCGCGCTGGCGGTCGGCGGCTGGCTGCTGCTCACCGAGCGGCACCACGGCCTCGGCGCGCTGTTCGACGACTTCGGCGCGGCGGGCGGCGGCTCGTACGCGGCGGCCTTCCTGGCGGCCGGGCTCATCGGGGTGTTCCAGTACTACGGGTTCGAGGCGTGCGGCGACGTCGCCGAGGAGGTCCGCGACCCGGCGCGCCGCATTCCCCGGGCGATGCGCATGACGATCTACGTCGGCGGGGCCGCGGCCACGTTCGTCGCGCTGGCGCTGGTGCTGTCGGTCGCCGACGTCGGCGCGGTGATCTCCGGCGCCGACCCCGACCCGGTCACCACCTCGCTGACCGCCGCGTTCGGGTCGGCCGGGACGAAGGTCGTGCTCGGCATCGTGCTGATCTCGTTCGTGTCCTGCGCGATGAGCCTGCAGGCAGCCGCGTCCCGCCTGCTGTACGCATACGCCCGGGACGACATGATCGCAGGCAGCGGCGTGCTGCGGCGGGTGTCGGCCACCCGGCACGTGCCGCCGTACGCGCTGCTGGTGGCCGGGGTGGTGCCCGCGCTGGTGGTGCTGGGCTCCAAGCTGTCCGCGGACGCCCTGACGAAGATCATCTCGTTCGCGTCGCTGGGCATCTACCTCGCCTTCCAGATGGTGGTGCTGGCGGCGCTGCGGGCCCGGCTGAAGGGCTGGCGTCCGGCCGGGCCGTTCACGCTCGGCCGGTGGGGCCTGGCGGTGAACGCGGCCGCGCTGGTGTACGGGGTGTCGGCGATGGTCAACATGGCCTGGCCGCGCACCCCCGACGCGCCCTGGTACGACAACTGGATCGTCGCGCTGTCCGGTGCGGTCGTCGTCTCCGTGGGCCTGGCCTACATGGCGCTGACCCGCCACTACGGACGCGGCGACGCGCCCGCGGGCGACGCCGTCCCCGCCACCGCGACAGCCGCCGTCGATCCGCGTCCGCGGACGGCCTCAACCTGAAAGGGGGTGCCCCGGTGTACTTCGACATCGCCGACCCGTCGTTCTCCGTGCAGTCCGAACTGGTGCGGCAGGCGCGTGAGCGGGACTGGTACGCCGAGACCAGCTACGGCATCGCCGTGCTGCGCTACGAGGAGACCCGCGAGCTGCTGCGCCATCCCAAGCTGCGGCAGGGCAGCGTGCGGTGGCCCGCGCACCACGGCATCACCAGCGGCCCGTTCGCCGACTGGTGGTCGAACTGGGTGCTCAACAAGGAGGGCCAGGACCACCACCGGCTGCGCCGCCTGCTGAACCCCGCGTTCTCCCGCCGGCTCGTCGACGGGCTGGTGCCGCGCTTCCAGGCCCTGGCCGCCGAGCTGGTCGACGGGTTCGCGGAACCGGACCGCTGCGAGTTCGTGTCCGAGTTCGCCTCCCCCTACGCCGCCCGCGTCATCGCGATCATGCTGGGGCTGCCGGAGGAGGAGTGGCCGGTCATCGCCCGCGACTCGGGCACGATCGGGCTGGCCATGAACGTCACCATCCGCGACGACCTGCCCGCGATCGAGGCCGCGCTGGACCGGCTCTACGGCTACGTGGACGAGGCCGTCGCCAAGCGCCGCCACGACCCCCACGACGACTTCGTCACCGCGCTGCTGCGGGCCCGCGACGACGAGGACCGGCTCACCGAGACCGAGCTGCGCGACTCCCTCGTCCTGCTGATCTTCGGCGGGTACGACACGACGCGCAACCAGCTCGGCCTGGCCATGCAGACCTTCATGGACCATCCCGCGCAGTGGCGGCTGCTGGCCGAGCGTCCCGAGCTGGGCGGCGCGGCCGTGGAGGAGGTCATGCGGGTCAACCCCACCACCACGTGGGTGACCCGGGAGGCGCTGGAGGACTTCACCTTCCAGGGCCTGGACATCGCCGCGGGCACCACCCTGCACCTGTTCACCGAGTCGTCCGGCACCGACCCGCGCGCCGTCCCGGACGGCGACCGGTTCGACATCACCGCCGAACGCCCCCCGCATTTCGGGTTCGGCGGCGGCATCCACTACTGCCTTGGCCACCTGGTCGCCCGCTGCGACATGAGCCAGGCCCTGCCGCTGCTGGCGCGCCGCATGCGCGACCCGCGTCCCGGCGACGGGGCGCGGTGGATGCCGCGCAGCGGCAACACCGGCCCGATCGAGCTGCCCGTCACCTTCACGCCCGCCCCCTGAGGAGATCCGCACAGATGCCCGTGACCCACGATTCCGACGTCCCGCAGGAGCCGGCGGCGACGGGGATCACTCCGCTGGACGAGCACCGCGAGCGCAACGCCGACGAGGCGGCGGTACGCGAGATCGTCGGCCAGATCCAGCAGACCGGGGTGGAGTTCGTCTACTACCAGACCGTCTCGCTGACCGGGCGGGTGCTCGGCAAGGTCGTCCCCGCCCGGCACCTGCACCGCAACCTGGAACGCGGCGTGAACATGCACCGCACCGCCGTCGCCGACCTGCAGGTCACCCGCGAGGGCGCCCTGCTCGGCGGCGGGACGCAGGCGCCCGAGTTCACCGCGCTGCCCGACCTTGACACCTTCGCCGTGCTGCCCTGGGACCGCACGGTCGCCCGGTTCTTCTGCCAGGTGTACGAGCCCGAGCACCTGCCCGAGGTCGGCGGACGCCACCTTGCGCACGACGCGCGCGGCAACCTCAAGCGCGTGCACGCCGCGTTCACCGAGCGGACGGGCCTGCACCTGCGCACCGGCTGCGAACCGGAGATGAGCTGGCTGGGGGAGGGCCTGAAGGTGCGGGTGCGGCCCGGGTCCAGCCCGTCCTACCACGCCGACTGCCTGGAGCTGATGCGCCCGATCTACCAGCGGGTCATCCGGTACGCCCAGCAGCTCGGCTTCGACATGGTGGAGGGCGACTACGAGGACCCGGGCCAGCTGGAGCTGAACTGGAACTTCGACCACGCCGACCGCACCGCCGACCGGCTGGTCACCTACCGGCAGATCTGCCGCCAGGTGGCGCGCGAGCTGGGCGTCACCGCCAGCTTCATGCCCAAGCCGTTCACCGGGATGATGGGCAACGGCTGCCACCACAACTTCAGCGTGTGGCGCGGCGAGGAGAACGTGCTCGCCGACCCGGCCGTCCGCGAGCTGCACCTCACCGAGACGGGACGGCACGTCCTGGGCGGCGTCCTCGCCCACGCCGCGGGATCGATGGCGCTGATGGGGCCCACCGTCAACTCCTACAAGCGGTACTGGGACGTGGGGCAGTTCGCGCCCGCCCAGATCAACTGGGGGATGGACAACAAGACCTGCACGGTGCGGCTGTCGGCCAACGGGCGGCTGGAGTGCAAGCTGCCCGACGCCAGCGTCAACCCGTACCTGTCGCACGCCGCCCTGATCGCCGCGATCCAGGACGGCCTCGACAACGGCATCGACCCGGGCGAACCGCACTCGGGCGACAGCACCGACGCCTCGGTCTCGAAGTTCGGGCCGCTGCCGCTCACCCTCGGCGACGCCCTGAACGCCTTCGCCGCCGACGAGGTCGTCCGCTCCAGCATGCCGGAGGAGATGGCCGAGCTGTACCTGGCGCTCAAGCACGACGAGTGGGCGCGGTTCTGCGGCGCCGTCACCGACTGGGAGCGCGACATGTACACCGAGGCGCTGCCGTGACCGCCGCCGAGCCGCTGCGCCTGGCCTGCATCGACGCGCACGCGCCGCCGCTGTTCACGCGCAGCCCCGACGGCGTGACGCGGCAGGGCTACGAACCGGACGCCGCCGCGCTGGTCGCCGCGGTGCTGGGCCGCCCGCTGGAGTGGGCGTTCCTGCCGTGGGCCGAGATGGTCCCCGCCGTCCAGGCCCACGAGGTGGACGGCATCTGGTGCGGCCAGGGCATCACCGAGCGGCGGCGCCGCCATGTCGACTTCACCCGCCCGTACGCGGTCTTCGACGAGTCGGTGCTGACGCGGCGCGGCGCGGGCGTGACGGCCCCCGGCGACCTGCGGGGGCGCCGGGTCGCCGCGATCGCCGGGAGCACGAACATGGCGCTGGCCGAGACGTTCCCCGGCGCGGTCACCGTGCCGTTCGACGGCGGCACCGACGACGTGTTCGGCGACATGCTGGACGCGCTGCGCCGCGGCGAGGTCGACGCCGTCGTCGACGACGACGTGGTGTTCGCCCCGCTCGGCGCCGACCCCGCCTTCGAGGTCGCGTTCACCGTGCCGACCGGCAACCGGTGGGGCGTGGCCGTCGCCAAGGACCGTCCCGACACGCTGCGGCGGATCGACGGCGCGCTCGCGGCGGTGATCGCCGACGGGCGGCTGGAGAAGGCGTGGCGGACCTGGATCCCCGCCCTGCCCTTCCCGCTGAGGGAGTGACCCGCGCGCGGCCCGGGCCACGGGGGCGCCTGGGCCGCGAACGGCGCCGGACCGCCGCCTTCCCTGAAAGGCCGCGGCCGCTCGCGAACGGGGGTCAGAACGGGTAGTGGGCGTGCTGCGTGGCGACCGTGACCCAGCGGGTGTTGGTGAACGCCTCGATGCCCCACCGTCCGCCGAACCGCCCGTACCCGGACGCCTTGAACCCGCCGAACGGGGCCTGCGGCTCGTCGGCCACCGACTGGTCGTTGACGTGCACGATGCCGGTGTGGATGCGCCGGGCCACCCTCAGCCCGTGCGTGGCGTTCTCGGTGATGATGCCGGCGGTGAGGCCGTTGTCGGTGTCGTTGGCCAGCGCCACGGCCTCGTCGTCGGTGGCGAAGGTGTCGACCACGCAGACCGGGCCGAACGCCTCGGCGTAGTACAGGTCGGCGTCCTTGGGCACGTCGGTCAGCACGGTCGCCGGGTGCACCGCGCCGTCCGGCTCGCCGCCGCCGGTCAGCACCCGGGCGCCCTTGCCGACCGCGTCGCGGACCAGGGCCGCCACGCGGCGCGCCGCGTCCGCCGAGATCAGCGGGCCGATGACGGTGGTGGGGTCGGCGGGGGTGCCGGACGGCAGCCCCGCCACCTTCGCGGTGAACCTGGCGGTGAACTCCTCGGCCAGCGACTCGTGCACCAGCACCCTGTCGCCGGACATGCAGATCTGCCCGGCGTTCATGAACACCCCGAACGCGGCGGCGTCGACGGCGTAGTCCACGTCGGCGTCGTCCAGCACGATGATGGCGTTCTTGCCGCCCAGCTCCAGCACCGCGGGCTTGAGGTGACGGGCCGCCTTCTCGCCGATGATCCGGCCCACGTTCGTCGAACCGGTGAAGTTGACCGCGCGCACCCGCGGGTCGGCGATGAGCGCGTCGGCGACCGCGGCGGCGTCGGCCGGGTCGTTGCTGACCACGTTGAGCGCCCCGTCCGGCAGCCCGGCGTCGCGCAGCACGTCGGCCACGAAGTATCCGCAGGCCAGCGGGGCGTCCTCACTGGGCTTGAGCACCACCGCGTTGCCCGCCGCCAGCGCCGCCGCCACCGCCCGCACGCCCAGGATGATGGGGGCGTTCCACGGGGAGAACGCGGCGACCACGCCGACCGGCTCGCGCACCGCCAGCCCGAGCGCGCCCTCCTCCTGCGCCGACAGCACCTCGCCGCGCGGCGCGGTGATCGCGGCGGCGGCCTCGCGCAGGATGCCGGCGGCCAGCGCCACGTTGAAGTGCGCCCACGGCCGGGTGCCGCCCACCTCGCCGGCCATCAGGTCGGCGGCCTGCTCGCCGCGCTCCTCCAGCAGGTCGGCGGCCCTGAGGAAGATCGCCCGGCGGGCGAAGGGGGTGACCGCGGCCCAGTCCTCGAACGCGGCCTGCGCGGCGTCGACGGCGAGCGTCACGTCCTCGGGCCCGGCGGCCGCCACGGTCGCGTACGTCTCGCCCGTGTAGGGGGCGACGTCCCGCGTCGTGCGGCCCGAGCGGGCGGGCACGTCCTTGCCTGCGATCAGCAGCTGTCGGGTGAGGGTCATGCTGCTCCAGCATTGTGCTCAGGGCCACGACTACGAAGCCCGCTTTTCCGCTCAACGGAAAACCCGGTGAAATCCGGGGAAGATTCCCGCCGCACGGCGCTCACGCCGGCTCGGAACGGCGCGCCTGATTCCGTGACGCCAGCCGCAGGACGCACCGGGCCAGCAGCACCAGGAGCAGCGTCGGCGCGAGCAGGAACGCGGCGCGCATCCCGGACAGGTCGGCGAGCGAGCCCAGCAGCGGCGGGCCCGCGCCGACCGCGACACCCGAGGCCAGCGCGCAGCGCGCGGCGGCGCGCACGGGGCGTTCGGGCCAGGCGGCCAGGGCCTGGCCCAGCGTCACCGGGTAGAGCAGGGCCACGCCGAGGCCGGTGACGAACAGCCCGCCCACGGCGGCGAACGCCGCCGGAACCGCCCAGAACACGGCGAACCCCACGGTGGCCAGGGCGGTGGCGGAGCAGAGCAGGCGCAGGTCGTCGCCCGCGAGCCGGATGGCGCGGGCGACCAGCGCCCGTCCCACGGCCATGCCGAGCACGAATCCCGTGGAGGCGACCGCCGCGCCCCCGGACGGCAGGCCCTTGCCGGTGTGCAGGAAGTCCGCCGCCCAGAACAGCACGCAGAACTCGACCGCCACGGCCAGCACCAGATCGACCCACAGAGTGCGGAAGGCGCGCGGCGCGCGTCCGGCGCCGGCGTCGCCGTCCGGTGGGACGACGGCCGGTGCGCGCCCGGGCACCAGCACGACCAGCAGGACGACGGCCACGGCCACCGGCGGGACGAGGAACCCGGCCCGCCAGCCCAGGCCCTGGCCGAGCACGAACCCGATCACCAGGGGCGCGAGCACCGAGGCCGCGCTGGACACCGCGTTGGCCTCGCCGATCGCGACCGTGCCGCCGTCGGCGTGCGCGGCGCGCAGCTCGGCGGGCACGATCTGCACCAGCCCCGCGCCGCCCAGCCCCAGCAGCACGGCCCCCGCGCCGCTGTCGACGCGGCCGCCGCCGAACGCCAGCAGCGCGCACCCGCCCGCCAGCGCCGCCAGGCACACCGGCAGCGCCGCCGCGCCGAGCCGCCGCACCAGGCGGGGCCCGACCAGCCCCACCACGACCAGGCCCAGCGCGAAGCCCGACGGGTAGAGGGCGGCCTCGCCGCGCGGCAGGTCACGCTCGGCGCGCAGCTCGGGCAGGATCGCGCCGAGCCCGGCCAGCACGTAGCCGAGGCAGCCGAGCGCCGCGTACCGGGTCAGCGTCCCGGCGGTCCTGGTCACCTGACGGCCTCCCCGGCGACGGAATATGCTCGTACCACGAGGATAATCGCCGTGGGCGAGGATGTCACCATGCAGCAGACCGCGCATCGGGCCCGCAGCCAGCGGCGGCAAGGGGCGCTGGCGGTGCTCCGCCACGTCCACGCGCACCCCGCGGCCACCCGGGCCGACGTGGCGCGCGCCCTCGGCCTCAGCAGCGGCTCGGCCACCGAGATCACCGCGCGGCTGAAGGCGGCACGGCTGGTCGCCGAGGCCGACCCGCGTCCCACCGGCGAGCGGGGCCGTCCCTCGCCCGCCCTGGTGGCCCACCCGCGCGGCCCGCTGGTCTGCGTCGTCGACATCGGCCACGAGCACTGGCGCGTGGCGACGGTCGAACTCGGCGGACGCATCGCCGGCCTGGAGTCCGGGCGGCATCCCGACCGCGACGCCGACGCCGTGCTCGACCACCTGCGCGGCAAGGTCGCGGCCGTGCGGCGGCGGTACGGCCCGCGCGTGCGCGCCGTGTCGGTCGCGGTCGCGGGCACGGTACGGGGCGGCACGGTCATGCAGGCCTCCGGGATGGGCTGGAGCGAGGTGGACCTGCGGCGGCTGCTGCCCGGCTCCGGCACGCCCCTGCTGGTCGGCAATGACGCGTCCCTGTCCGGGCTGGCCGAGGCCCGGCGCGGCGTCGGCGTCGGCGCCCGCGTGGTGCTGCACCTGACCGTCGAGGTCGGCGTCGGCGGCATCCTCGTCGTGGACGGACGGCCCGTCGACGGCGCGACCGGCGCGGGCGGCGAGTTCGGGCACATGCCGTTCGGTGACCCCGCGCGCGCATGCCCGTGCGGCGCGCACGGCTGCTGGGACCTGGAGGTCGACGGCCGCGCCATGGCGCGGGTGCTCGGCCAGCCCCCGCCGCGCGACCCCCGCACCACCGCCGAACGCACCCTCCGGGCCGCCGCCGGCGGCGACCCGTCCGCCCGCGCCGCCGTGGCCGCCGCCGCCCGCGCGCTGGGACGCGGCGTCGGCGGCCTCGTCAACGCCCTCGACCCCGACGTGGTGAGCCTGTCCGGGCTGGCCATCGAACTGGCCACGACGGCACCGGACGACCTGAACGCCGGATACCGCGCGGGCCTGATGCGGTTCCGCCGCGCCGACCCGCCGCCGCTGCTGTCGTCGACGCTCGGCCCGCTCAGCCCCGTCACCGGCGCCGCCGAGGCCGCCTTCGACGCCCTGCTCACCGACGAGGGCCTGGAGTCGTGGCTCGCCGACACCGGCTGACCCGCCGGGCTCACCGGACGTGCCTGAAGAAACGGCGGACCTCCTCCACCAGCACGTCCGGTCGCTCCATCGCGGCGAAGTGCCCGCCCCTGTCCGGCTCGCTCCAGTGCCTGATGTCGGTGAAGCGCCGCGCCGCCCAGCGGCGCGACGGCCGGGGCACCTCCCGGGGGAAGACCGAGCAGCCGGTCGGCACCGTCACCGTGTCGGTCGTGGACGCGGTGAACCACTCCGACACCTCGCGGATGCTCTCCCAGTACAGCCGCGCGGCCGACGCCGCCGTGCCGGGCAGCCAGTAGAGCATGACGTTGTCGAGCAGCTCGTCGCGGGTGAACACGTTCTCCGGATGGCCGTCGCAGTCGCTCCACGCCCGGAACTTCTCCACGATCCACGCGCACAGCCCGGCGGGGGAGTCCGCCAGCCCGTACCCGAGCGTCTGCGGCCGGGTGCCCATCTGACCCGAGTAACCCGACTCGTGTTCCCGCGCGCGCTCCAGGTCGGCCAGGGCCGCCCGTTCCGCCTCGGTGAGATCGTCGAAGGTCGCCGGGTCGGGGGCCGCCAGGGGCGGGACGAGATGGATTCCCGCCACGTGGCCGGGGGCGCGCTGCGCGAGAAGCGTGGAAACGCTCGTCCCCCAGTCGTGCCCGAGCGCGCCGTACCGTTCGTATCCGAGGCGCTCCATCAGCACGGCCCAGGCGTCGGCGATGCGCTGCACGCCCCAGCCGGGCCGTTCCGGCTTGTCGCTGTATCCGTAGCCGGGGAGCGACGGGCAGACGACATGGAAGGCGTCGGACGCGTCGCCCCCGTACGCGGCCGGATCGCTGAGCGGCCCGATCACCTTGAGGAACTCCACGACCGACCCCGGCCAGCCGTGCGTGACCAGCAGCGGCAGCGCGTCCGGGCGTGGGGAGCGCACATGCAGGAAGTGGACGCCGACTCCGTCGATGACCGTGCGGAACTGGGGGAGGGCGTTCAGCCGCCGTTCGGTGGCCCGCCAGTCGTAGCCGTCCGCCCAGTAACCGCACAGCTCCTTCAGGTAGCGCAGGGGGACGCCCTGCGACCAGTCGTCGACCGTCTCCGCGTCGGGCCAGCGGGTGCGCCGCAGCCGGGAGCGCAGGTCGGCGAGCTGCTCTTCGGACGTCTCGATCCGGAAGGGGACGACCTCGCTCATGGCGCCGGTTCGACGTCGGCCAGCAGGAGGGCCTGCTGGGGTGCCAGGCGCACGCGTCCGGACCGGGGCGCGCCAGGGGTGACGGCGGGATCGTCGGTGTCGAACACGGCCGGGGCCGGGAGATCGAACTCGGGGCCCGTCTCGTCGTCGAGGTTCAGCACCGCCCACAGCGCGCCCCTGCGGTAGACGAGGTAGCCGTCGTCCGGTGACTCGGCGATGAGCTGCGCGACGTCCTCGTCATGCTCGAAGCGCAGATGGGCCCACCGGCGCGCGGCCAGCAGCCTGCGGACGGCGTTCAGATGCGACGACGGCTGTGCCAGCTGCGCCGACACCGTGTCGCCGGGGGAGCGTCCGCCCTCCGGCAGCCAGGGGCGGCCCGTGGTGAATCCCAGACCGGGGCCGGGCGTCCACGGCATCGGCGTCCGGGCGACGTCGCGCCCCTGGTCGGGTTGGGCGGCGCCCAGCGGGTCCTGCCCCTGCCCGGACGGGACGACGCCGTTGCCCAGTCCGAGCTCCTCGCCCTGGTAGAACCACATGGTGCCGGGCAGCACGGCCATGAGCACGTGCAGGGCCAGCGAGCGACGCCGCCCCGGCGTTCCGCCCCCGTACCTGGTGGCGGCGCGCGAACGGTCGTGGTTGCCCTGCACCCACGACAGGCGTGGCGACGCCGCGGCGGCGGCGACGGTGGCGTCATGGACGCGCGCGGGCTCCCACCCCGTCTCCACCAGGCCGAACCAGAACGACGAGTGCAGCCGCTCACCCTCCACGTACGCGGCCAGCCGCACCGGATCCAGTTCGTAGATCTCGCCGACCAGGAACGCGCCGTGCCGGTCGGCCACGCGCCGCCACCGTTCGTGGACGGCGTGCACGTCCGGCTGGTGGATGTCGTACCGGTGGTCCTGCCGGTTCCAGTCGGCCGTCACGCCCCCGAACGACGGCGCCGCGCCGTCGGGCAGCGGCGGGTTGTCCGGCAGCTCGGGATGCTTGACCAGGTAGGCGGCCGTGTCGATGCGGAACCCGTCCAGGCCGAAGGCGAACCAGTGGTCGAGCACCGCGTCGACCTCGTCGGCGACGGCCGGGTTGCGCCAGTTCAGGTCGGGCTGCTCGGGCCGGAACAGATGCAGGTAGTACTGGCCGGTCTCCGGGCCGAACGTCCACGCCGGACCGCCGAAGTGCGACAGCCAGTTGTTGGGCGGGCCGCCGTCCGGCGCCGGGTCGCGCCAGATGTAGTAGTCGCGGTACGGGCCGGTGCGCGTCGCCGCCGCGGCCTGGAACCACGGATGCCGGTCGCTGGTGTGGTTGACCACCAAGTCACCGATGACGCGCATGCCACGGGCGTGCGCCGCGTCCAGCAGCTCGCGCAGCGCCGCCTCGCCGCCGTAGCGCTCGTCCACACCCCTCAGGTCGGCCACGTCGTAGCCGTGGTCCCGCATCGGCGACGGGAAGAACGGCGTCAGCCACAGCACGTCCACCCCGAACCCGGCCAGATGGTCGAGCCGGGCCGTGACGCCGGGCAGGTCGCCCCAGCCGTCGCCGTCGGAGTCGGCGAACGACGGCAGGTACACCTGGTAGCCGACCGCGTCCCGCCACCACGGCCGCCGCCGCGCCCGCGCCATCAGGTGCGCGAGCCCGCCGAGGTCGCCGATCCGCAGATCGCCGGGCAGGCCGCGCAACGCCGCCACGGTGGCGCCCGCCGCCCGGCCCGCCTCGATGCCCGGCACGCTGTCCTCGACGACCAGGCAGCGCGCCGGATCGACCCCCAGCAGCTCGGCCGCCCGCAGGTACCCCTCCGGGTCGGGCTTGCCCCGCCGGACGTCCTCGATGGTGATCAGCAACGGCGGCTCGGGCAGGCCCGCCGCGCCCAGCCGCGCCTTGGCCAGCCGCACGTCGGCGCTGGTCACCACCGCCCACGGCACGTCCCACCGGGCGAGCAGAGCCAGCAGGTCGGCCGCGCCCGCGATGGGCACGATGTCGTCCAGGTCGTCGTACTCCAGCGCGATCTGCCGCGCCGCCGACGCCGCGACCGCGTCGTCGGCCAGGTGGGGCAGCAGGCGCCGCACGGTGCGCTCGCCCGGACTGCCGTGCATGATCGCCAGCACGTCCGCGACCGGCACGCCGTGCTCGGCGGCCCACGCGCGCCACGCGCGCTCCACCGCCGCGTCGGAGTCGACCAGCGTGCCGTCCATGTCGAACAGGACCGCCGCCACCTCCGCCAGGTCTCGCATAGGTCCCTCCCGATATTTACTCGCCACACGAGGATAAAACGAGGGGGCCGCCCCAAGGCAAGGGCTCAGTACGTGACGGCGTCCGGCGCATGCTCCGGCTCGTTCGCCGGCCGCTGTGTACTCGCCGGGCGCCGGCGAGGGCCCGCATCCTGTCGGCGTCCGATCGCGGCATGGAGGCGCTCTCCCTCACGACGGGGTGAGACCTGTGAGCCGTTCGCACAGGGACCAGACGGCCTCCTGGCCGCGCTCGTCCAGTGCGCCCGAAGGCCAGGACGTCCGCCGGGCCTTGGCGTCGAAGTACGCGCCCGTGACCCCTTCCACCTCCGGGCTGGACGCCAGATGGACGCTGGACCGCGATGCCTTGGCCAGATCCGACAGCAGCAACGGCCCCACCAGCCTGATGAGCGGCGCGACGGGCCGGTAGGCATAGGGGAACGCGCGCATGGGCGTGGCGCGGTTGCCGGGCGTGTAGGCGTGGCCGGGGTAGGCGACGTTCACGGTCACCCCGTCGTCCCGCAACCGCCCGGCGAACCGGTGGCTCATCGCCATCAGCGCCGTCTTGGCGTGGTTGTAGTGAGCGAACGTCCAGCCGAGGAAGGTCTTCTCGGCCTGCAGGTTGTCCGGGTCGATCGGCCCGCCCGGCATGCCGCCGGTGAGATTGACCACGCGCGCGCCCCGAGCCGGGCCAGGCCGCGCGCGGTCTCGCGGCCGATCCCCGCTGTGCTTCCGGTGACCAGGGCGGTCTTTCCATGCATCGTCGTCTCCTCACGGCTCGCCGGCTCGCTATGCTATGACACTCAGTGACATCTATGACGTTTAGTGCCATAACTTATCCTCGGTGCATGACACGAGCGGAGACGACCGGGCTGCGGGAACGCACGCGGCGGGCGGTACGCGCCGAACTGGCGGAGCTGGCACTGGGGTTGTTCGTCGAGCACGGCTACGAACGCACCACCGTGGAGGACATCGCCGCCGCCGCGGGCCTGTCCAAGCGCAGCTTCTTCCGCTACTTCCCGACCAAGGAGGACGTGCTGTTCGGCGACGTCGACGAACTCGCCGACCAGATCGCCGACGCCATCCGGGAACGGCCCGCCGGCGAGGACCCGTGGACGTGCCTGCACCTGGTGCTGCGCGACTGGGAGGGCCGCATCCACGCCGCGCAGCGCGAACTGACCGGCCTGCGCCTGATCGAGACGACCCCGGCGCTGCGCGCCCGCCTCCACCAGAAACGCGACGAACTGCGTGCCCGCATCGCGACGGCCCTGCGGGAACGTCCCGGATCCACCCTGGACGCCTTCACCGCCGACCTGCTCACCGCGGCCGCCGGAGCCGCCCTCGACGCGGCCGCCCGCGAATGGCTCCGCTCCGACGGCACCGCCGACCGCTCGGCCCTCATCGCCGAAGCCTTCGCCGTGCTGTCCCCTCACCCCGCGAAACCGGCCCCGGCCTGACCCACGAGGACCGCACCGCATCAGCCGCGCCAGCGGCGAGCCCCCGTGATGCAACCGGCCCGCGTCCTGTCGGACACGGGACGCTTGCGTCACGGGGTCCGTCCTTGACAACTTCGCCCAACGCGAGCGCCGGACGCACCATGACCACGCAGTAGCCGGTGAGCACCGTGCACGCAGGTGGTGAGGCTGTCTTCGTGGTGGCCGCACAAAACCCGCTGCGGAAATTAGCGGTCAAGGTGAAGCCGACAGCGAACGCCTCGCGTAGCGTCCGGTGCCCCGACTTCGCCAAGCCCGTCAAAGCCCTCCAGGACACCCGCTCGGCTGGCGATCTGGCAGCGCGCCGGGAGGTCCGCCACAAGGAGGGGGTGGACGCTCGCTTGCTGAATGGAGTGTCATGGGATTCGTCCGGGTGGTACGTCGGCGAGCGGTTCTCGGTCTTGTGCTCGCCGTGCTCATGGCCGCTGCGATGCTGACCCCGGCGTCCGCGCGTGATGACGGTGCGTTGGTGACGGTTTCGGGCGGTACGGTGCGTGGCAAGGTCGACGCCGACGGCCGGGACTTCCTGGGAATCCCCTACGCGGCACCACCCACCGGGGAGCGGCGGTTCAGGCCTCCGCAACCCGCCGCTGCCTGGTCGGGCGTCCGTGACGCCACACGACGGGGCAGCATCTGCCCCCAGACGTTTCCGCTCGGCAACGTCAGCGAGGACTGCCTGCTGGTCAACGTCTACACCCCGCCCGCGGCCCGCTCGAAGAACCTGCCGGTGATGGTGTGGATCCACGGCGGCGCCTACGCCCTGGGAACGGCCGCGGGATACGATCCGGCCCCGCTCGTCGCCACCGGCGACGTCATCGTCGTGTCGATGAACTACCGGCTCGGACCGTTCGGGTTCATGGCGTTGCCGGGCCTGGCCGGAGAGTCGGGGACGACGGGGAACTACGCGCTGCTCGACCAGCAGGCGGCGCTGCGCTGGGTGCGGCAGAACATCGCGGCGTTCGGCGGGAACGCCGGCAACGTCACCATCTTCGGCGAGTCGGCGGGCGGGCACAGCGTCTGCATGCAGCTGATCTCGCCGACGGCGGCGGGTCTGTTCAGCAAAGCGATCTCGCAGAGCGGCGGATGCGTCGACACCGAACTCGGGCCGCGCGAAGCCGAGGACTCCTACAAGTCCAGCCAGGACTTCGCCAGGTCGGTCGGCTGCCCCGATCCGGACACCGTGGTGGCGTGCCTGCGCGGCAAGTCCGTCGACGACCTGCTGTCCGGGTCGGGCAATCCGCTGGGGGAGCTCGGGTGGACGCCGACCATCGACGGCAAGGTCATCAGGGAGCCGACGAAGTCCGCACTGCAGGCCGGCCGATACAACAAGGTGCCGCTGCTCAACGGCACCAACAGGGACGAGGGGCGCCTGTTCACCGCGTTCAACTTCCATCTGACCAAACTGCGCCGCGCCAACGCCGACGACCTGAAGGCCGAGATCGATCTGCGTGCGGGCGAGGCCGCCCCGCAGGTCCGCGCCGCCTACCCGCCCGAATCGCCCGACAACGCCGACCTGGCCATCTCGCAGGTGACCACCGACGGGGCCTTCTCCTGCCCCGCGCTGTTCACCGCGCGAGCAGCGGCGGGTAACGCCGGGCAGAAGGTGTTCGCCTACGAGTTCTCCGACCCGAACCCGCCCTACGCCTGGCTGGACCCTTTGATGCCGCTGGGCGACTACCACGCCTCGGAGTTGTTCTACCTGTTCGCGACGCTCGAGATGCTGCCGCCACTTGGGATGAGCGACGAACAGAAACGGCTCTCCCGACAGATGATCGCCTACTGGACGACGTTCGCTCGGACCGGCGACCCGAACACGTCCGCCAACCCGTTCTGGCCCGCATTCACCCCGAGCTCCTCACTTCTCCAACGCCTCACCTCCGAAGGCACCGCACCATTCACCACCTTCGCCGCCGACCACAAATGCCACCTCTGGGAGTAGCTCGAGGGCGGACTGAAACCGGGCCGAGCCCGGTCGACTGTGGCCGATCGGGCTCAGAACACCACGTGCTGACCGACAGCCACGGCACCCCCTCGCCTTGGCGTTGACCGGCGGCAACCGCAATGACGTCGCTCAGCCGATGCCGCTGGTGGAGGCGGTGCCGCCGATCCGCGGCCGGGTGGGACGGCCTCGCCGCCGCCCGCAGTGCCTGCTGGCCGACGGCGGCTACGACCACGACACGTACCGGCGCCTGCTGTGGGGCAAGGGCATCAAGCCGGGCATCGCCCCCCGCGGCGCCCCGCACGGCTTCGGCCTGGACGTGCAGCGCTACGTCGTCGAACGCACCATCGGCCTGCTGCACTGGTTCCGCCGCCTGCGCATCCGCTGGGAGATCCGCGACGACATCCACGAGGCGTTCTCTCCAGGATTTGTTCGAGGGGTCGGCCTCCTTTGCCGACCTGGGATTACCGGAGTTGGCCCAGGTAGAAGCGGCTTCCTTGGTTGTCGGTGCACATGGAGCTGATGCCGTAATGCTGCGGCTCGGGGGCACTGCACTCGCCGCCGGAGGCCCGGACGCGGGCGATGGCCGCCTCGATGTCGTCGACCGCGTACATGGGAACCACCCTGGAACGGTCGTGCCCTCCGTGCAGTCCGCTCATCGGCCGGACCTCGGTGCCGCCGTTGAGGACGTTCCAGCCGCCGGGGACCCGGCCGGGACTGAACGTCCAGCCCAGAACGGCGCCGAAGAAGGCGCGGAACCGCTCGGAGTCGGGGACCTCGAAGGTCAGGTAGGCCACCGAACCGGGCGCGGGCTGGGCCGGGGCCGTCATCTCCTCGGTGGTCTGCAGCAGGGCGAACGGCATGCCCTGGTCGTCGGTGCAGTTCGAGACCAGCCCGTACGGCGCGCGCGTGGGCTCCTCCGCCTCACCGCCGGCTTGGCGCACCCGGCGCACCGCCGTATGGACGTCGTCGACCATGAAGCAGGGGAACAGGGTGGCGTGGTCCTGGTCGCCCCACAGACCGACGCGCTGGCCTGACGGACCCTCGACCTGGCGGCCCTGCGGCGCGCTGCCGGCGGTGAAGCGCCAGCCCAGCACCGGGCCGTAGAAGTCGGCGGCCCGCTGGACGTCGGGCACCCACAGCGCCATGTATCCGATGTCGCCGTGCCGGAGCGTGAGAGTGGGGCGGGCCGACGGCGGCGGTGTTGTGATCATCCAGCGGTGGCCGAAGGGATCGTGGATCACGCCGTTGCGTCCGTAGGGGTGGTCGGCGACCGGACGGGACAGCTCGGCGCCGAGTTCCACCGCGCGGTCGACGACCGTGTCCACGTCCGGGACGGTCAGGTAGATCGACTGGCTCGGACCGCCGCGCCTCCGCGGCCCGACCAGCCCGAGCTCGGGCCACTCGTCGGCGAGCATCAGCACCGAGTCGCCGATGGCGAGCTCGGCGTGCCCCACCCGGCCGTCCTCCATCACCGTCGGCTCGGTGCGCAGGCGGGCGCCGAACGCCCGGCTGTACCACTCCAGGGCGCGCTGCCCGTCGTCAACGCACAGGTATGGCGTCAGCGTGTGCAGCCTGGCCTCGACCGGGGACACGACGTCGCGGGTATCGGTGGTCATGCCGGCTTCCTTCGGCTCGAGCAGCGCGCGCCGCACGCGTTCGCGCAGTCGCGCCGCGAAGGCGGGATCGGGATCGACGGGTTCGATTGGGGCGCGGAGGGCCTCCAGTGGATCAGTCATCGCGGCCCTCCTCTCCGGGCTTGCGGTGGTCGTCTTGTCGTCCACGGCAGGTCGGCGGCCGCGGCCTGTCAGGTGGCCGGCACTGCCGTGCGTACTCGCGGCGGAACGCGGCCCTGGCCCGGACCAGCAGCGCCTCGGTGGCGTGCACGGTGCGGTCGAGGTGCTCGGCGACCTTGGGGACCGGCAGTCCGTCGAGGTAGCGCAGGGTGAGGGCGGCGCGGTGGTGCGGTCCGAGCGCGGCGAGCACCTCATGCGCCAGTAACGCGTCCAGGCGTTCCTCCCAAGGGTCGTTCGGCTCGTCCGGCTCGGCGTCCACCGTGCGCAGCCCGCGTTCCTCCCGCGCGGCTCGCCGCCAATGGTCGATGAGTTTGTGCCGGGCCACTGTCACCAGCCATGCCGTGGACAGCTCCGCTGGAGGGACCTTGCGGACCGCCTCGACGGCGGCCAGGAACGTCTCGGCGGTGAGGTCCTCGGCCAGGGCCCGCCGACCGCACCGGGACAGCAGATACCCATAGACCTGGGGCAGCGCCGTGTCGTACAAGTCCAGCAGCGCCGCACCCGGATCCGGTTCCACCCGTGCTGGTCGGCTCATACCCCCTTCATCGCTCGGCGGCCGTCTGCTCCGACGGGCATGCACGAAAAAATTGCCGAGCCACTCCTGGTCCTTGCCGTAAAACGCTGCTGACCTGCGTGAACGTCACAAATGATCACTCGGTGTCTTCGTGAGTGCGCTGCGGGAGGCGGGCGGTCGGCGCCGGTCTTCCGGTCCGCCCGCGCGGATGGTGGACGACGCGCGCTGCTCAGCAGTGGCCGTCAGACACGGTCGGCCCAGGTCGGGTGCAGGGGCGGACCAGACGATGACGGATCATTGTCAGTGTGCAATCCCTGGAACCTATGACGCTCTACACCAGTGACGCCGTACGCATCGACGCCGCCCACCTGCCTGGAGAGAAGGGCTTGTGCTTCGTACTGGCGCACGGGTTCACCTGCTCCTGGCGGCAGCCGACGTTGCGCCGCATCGCCGGCGTGCTCAACCGCTACGGCGGCGTCATCGGCCTCGACTTCCGGGGCCATGGCAGGTCCGGCGGCCTGTCGACGGTCGGTGACCGCGAGGTTCTGGACGTGGAGGCGGCCGTCGCGGCGGCGCGTAGACGTGGGTACGAGCGTGTCGCCGTGGCCGGGTTCTCCATGGGAGGAGCGGTCGCCGTAAGGCACGCGGCGCTGCACGGAGGCGTGGACTGCGTCGCTTCCATCAGCGCGCCCGCCCGCTGGTACTACCGGGGGACGACGCCGATGCGACGCGTCCACTGGGCGATCGAACGGCGCACGGGGCGCCTGGCGGTCAGGCTCGCCCGCCGTACCCGGATCGCGGCCAGCGGATGGGATCCCGTTCCCGAGGCGCCCTACGAAGTCGCAGGCCGTATCGCCCCCACACCGCTGCTGGTGGTGCACGGGGATGCCGATCCGTTCTTCCCCCTTGAGCACGCCCACCAGTTGTACGAGGCGGCGCGCGATCCACGAGAACTGTGGATTGAGCCCTCGTTCGGCCATGCGGAAGCCGCCGCGCCGCCTGCGTTGATAAAGAAGATCGGGGAGTGGGCCGCGGCAGCGGCCTGATCGCGGGTGAGCCGGCGACTGTTCGGCGCGCCCTGCAGGTCGCGCTAACCGACGCGACGATCCCCCTTGTGCGTCCCATAGAAATCGACCTGCCGGGCCATTATCTCTCGCAGTGATGTCCCCCGTGGGACGCCGTACACGGTGCCCGGAAAATCCAGGTCCCGTTGTACCTCCCACAGCTGGTCGTGCCGGTCGGGGGAGAACAACGCCGCCGGATCTCCTGCGGCTATCCACCCGATCGGCAGGACCGTGTCCGGGGCGAGCCGTGAATTGACGTGCAGAACGCTGTTGATGCGCAGCTCCGAGCGGGTACCGGCCACGGCGCCGGGGAAGACTGATACGCCCGTCGCCACGAATACCTCGTCGATGCTCCCTGCGGCCACGCACCAACGCGTTCTCCATCACGACCACGTTCTCGCCCACGCGCACCTGACCGTCCTCGGCGGTCAGTACCGCGCCATGCAGGATGCGGGCTCTTTCGCCCACCGTCACTGCTCCGCACAACACCGCCGTAGGCGCGATGTACGCGGATTCGTGGACGGCGGGCCGCTGCCCCCGGTGCTCCAAAAGCATATTTATCTCCTCCATTCCCGCGATCGCCACTATAACCGGCTAAGTCAGGCATTCTGGCGTGCGTCACGAGGTTATCCACAGATTCCGAGGTGCCTTCCGCTGGATCCTCCTGAAGGCGCATCATCGTCGCCATGGAAACGTTCGCATCGGCCGGCGGGCGCGCCGGAAACCTCACCTGGAAGCGCATCCGGAACGGACTCGCCGTCCCCGTCACCGTCGATACCGACCTCGAATTCGAGCGGGCGGACTCCCTGGCCGTCAGGGCGTCGATGATCAGCCGCCTGCTGGCGCCGCACGCGGTCATCGCCCGCAGGACCGCCGCCTGGATCTGGGGGCTGGACGTGCTGCCTCCCGGGGTGAACCAGTGGCAGTGGGACGTGGAACTGGTGCGGCCCGGCCACGATCTGCCGCCGGACGAATTACCGGCCGAGGACATCGTGGAGGAGGCCGGCGTCAGGGTGACCTCCATGGCGCGCACGGCGCTCGACTGCGCCCGCTGGCTGCCGCGCCGCGAGGCGGTGGCGGCACTCGACCAGTTCCTGCGGCGGGGCGTCGATCCGGCCTCCCTGGCAGCCATGGCCCGCGACCTCGCCGGACGCCCCAACGCCCGGCGGCTGCGCGACGTACTGCGCCTGGGCGACAGCGGCGCCGCGTCTCCTGGCGAGAGCTGGACGCGGGTGATGGTCGTCGACACGGGCTTCCCCCGGCCTCGTACTCAAATCGGCGTCGCCGGCCCCTACGGGGAGCCGCTGTTCGTCGACCTGGGTTACGAGCAGTTACGCGTCGGTCTGGAGTACGACGGCGAACGCCACCACACCGGCGCCCAGGCCCGGGCACACGACGAACGCCGCCGCCGATGGCTGCGAAAGGAGAAGGAATGGGAAGTCATCCCCGTCACCAAAGACCTGCTCGCCCGGCCTGCTCCCTACCTGGAGGCCTTGCTCACGGCCCTCCTGCAACGCGGCTGGAGCCCCGACGACGCCACATTGAACCGCATCGCCTCCCGCCTGAACCGCCGCATCAAAACCTGACGCACGACAAGACGCGTCGCCCCCACCCTGGGGTGCACGTGGCCACAGGACTTCTACAGCGTCTGGCCCTCGCGTTGAAAACGCTGCTCGCTGGGCCGGCGGCCTGCCTCAAGGCTCGTCCTCTCCGCCCCGATGCCACAGCGCGCAACCGCGTCAGAAGCCGGGCGGGCTCGGCCGGAGCCCGGAGAGCCGCCTGCGTACGGCGAACCGTCCGGCAGGCCCTACGGCATCATGGCGGGCACCTAGATCACGTAGGCTGTCCCCAACATCGGATGGTCCGTTCTGAGGGGTCACATGGAGTCCCACGACGGGGACGCCGGGTCCGTCGTCGGGGACGACCCGCTTCTCCCATTGGTGCTGACGGTGCTGGAGCACTACGGCTATGCCTGCGCGCTGATCAGCGCGGACGAGGTCGAGGTGTCCCGGCCGGACCGCGACGACGACACCCCCTACCGCATCCGGCTCACCAACCTGCGGCAGTGGACCGCGCGCGAGCCGCGCGACCAGTGGCCCGCGCTGGTGGCCGACTTCCTCGGCAGCCTCATCGCCGCCACCGAAGCCGACCTGGACGACGGCGGCCTGGACCTCGACGACTACACGTCGGTGCGGTCGCTGCTGCGGATGCGCGTGTACGCCGAGGACATCGGCGACGAACTGGACATCGTGCGCCGTCCCGTGGCGCCCGGGCTCAGCGAGGTCGTGGTGATCGACAAGCCCACGACGCTGATGGTGCTGACCACCGAGATGGTGAAGGGATGGCCGGTCGACCAGGACGAGCTGTTCCGTGTGGCGCGGGAGAACGTCCGGTCAGACGGGCCACTGGACGCCCACGTCCAGCCTGTCGACGGCACCCGGCTCGCGTCCCTGTACGGCGACACCGCCTATGTCACCGGGCACGCCCTGTGGGTGGGGGACTACCCGGTGACCGGACCGTACGGGGTGCTGCTCGCCATCCCCACGCAGAGCGTGGTGCATGCGGCGCCGCTGGAGCAGGCGGCGATCCCCGGCGCCATCAACAGGCTCATCGAGCTCGCGTGGGAGGAGTACCAGCAAGGGCCGCGTTCGGTGCAGCCGCACATCTACCGGTGGCACGAGGGCGTGCTGTCGCTGGCGGGCACGGTCGAGCAATCACCGGACGACTCGCTGGCCGTTCACATCACGCAGGAGTTCCAGGACTGTCTGGAAGAGCTGATCCGCGACTGATCCGCAGGGTGCGGGAGGTCAGCAGGCCCACCGGAACCGGCGCCCAGTACGTGACCAGCCGGAACAGCAGCACGGCCTGCAACGCGGGAGCGGCGGCGACGCCCAGGGCGGCGAGCGCGGCCACCAGCGCGGCCTCGGTGGACCCCATGCCCCCTGGCGCGGGCAGGGCCGCGCCCGCCGCCGCGCCGACCAGGTAGGCCGTGACAAGCGCCATCATGTCGCCGGCACCGGCCGTGGCGCCGGGGACGGCCAGCACGCTGATGCCGAACGCCAGGCCGAGCACGAACGTGGTGGAGGCGGAGGCCACCAGGGTGAGCACGAGATCGCCGGGGCGGCGGCAAAGGCCGGTCACTCCCTCCAGTGCCCGTCCCACCACGGCCGAACGGACGGCGCGACGCCCCCACAGGACCGCGGCGGGCAGCAGGAGCCCCGTCGCGGCGACCAACGGCCAGGACGGCAGCAACTCGACGACGGCGGCGGCGTGGCTGCCCATCGCGTCCAGCATGCGGCTGTCCCCTCCGCCCAGGGCGAGCAGCGCGCTCATCATGAGCAGGTCCGCGGGAACACCCGCCACCTGCAGCACCGCCACGGCGACGGCCGCGCGCGCCAAGGGCATTCCGTGGCAGACCAGGTAGCGGGTGTTGACGGCGACGGCACCGAGGCCACCGGGTGTGACGCGGTTGGCCGCGGCGGCCGTGAACTGGGCAAGCGTCGTCTCGAGCAGCGGCAGCCGCCACCCGGCCGCCCCGCGCAGCGCCACCGCCGCGAACACGTAGTGCAGCACTGAAAGGAGCGCCAACGCCGGTACCAGTTCCCAGCGCACGTCGTGGAACGCGGCCGCCGCCGCGCGAAGCGGGGCGGTGCCGTACACGACCGCGAGGACGATCACGATGACGAGGACCAGCAGGCCGACGAGGCCACGGCGCCTCCGGCGGACCGCTCGCACCAGGGCGGGAACTGCGTCTGGAGTCGCGGCGGCACCGCCGGGGTCCGCGTGCTCGGGTGCCGCGCACCTGGCGGAAACCGTCGGGTCGGCGCCGGCGCCTATGGTCTCCACACCTCTAGTTGTCGGCTTCCTGGCTGAAGGTTATGCGACCATCCGATTCACCCGAGGCTAACGCTCATCGGATGTTGGGAAGACCGGCCACGAAGCCGGAGCTCCACGTCCTCCACTGGTTGGTGCGGCTGCTTGATGCGTGCTGTTGCAGCGGCTGACAAGTCCGCGGGGTCGATTTTTGAGCGCTGGTGGTTAGGCGGCGGGTTGGTTGCGCTGGTTAGGGGTTTGGGGATGGATGTGGCGGTTGGCGAGTGCGCGGGGTTGTTTTTTGGGTGGGGGAGTGGTTTAGGCGGCGGGTTGGTAGCGCTGGGCACGGGTTTGGGAGCCGATGTAGCGCAGGGTGTTGCGCATCGTCCAGTGATTGAGACGCGTTGGGAGTATGCGGTAGCCCTGGCGGCTGGCGACGGCGAAGGCTGCGAAACGGAGTTGGTCGGTGGCGCTCCACGGGATGTCGAAGCGTTCCCGGACGATCGGCGGCAGGCATCCGAACGTCACCAGGCGCAAGGGCCGTTCGGCGAACAGGCGTCCGGCCCGCTCCAGCCGCGGCCCGCCCACCGGCATGAGGGAGATGGTGTCGGATCCGTATCTGGCGATGTCCAGGGCGCGCGCCGCCGCCGGGGTGAGTTCCAGAACCTTGGCGCAGATGTGCCAGAACTTCGACTGGAAGGCCGCGTAGTCGGCAGGCACCGGGCGCATGCTGACCCCATAGCGGGAGTACCAGGTGACGGTCTCGTCGTATAGACGCCGGCGGTCCTCGGCCTTGAGCGTCTCCGGGTGGAACATCTCGGCGGCCTTGAAGATCTCCCAGGTGAACGTGGCGTGCGCCCACCAGAACGTCTCCGGCTCCAGCGCGTGGTAGCGGCGGTCGTGCTCGTCGACCCCGCCGACGCCGCGGTGCAGGTCACGGATCGCGTGGCCGCGCCGCTCGCCGTCCGGGGTCAGGATGGTCGCCCAGATCTGCGGAACGGACCGGTAGATCCGGTCGAACGGCGCGTCGAAGAACGCCGAGTGCTCGGCCACCCCCGCGCCGATGCCCGGATGCATCAGCTGCATCAGCCCCGCGGCGGCGCCGGGCAACAGAGAGCGCAGGTCGGAGGCGTACTTCCAGAGCAGCGACCCCGGCCCCAGCGGCGCCCCGGCCGCCGGGCGGGTGGACGAGGCGGACATCGCACCTCCCTGACGGGTGCCCCCAGAGTAGAGGCCGTGAGACGAAAGTCAATATTTGTCTCACGGGCTGCGGGGCACCCCGGTGTCAGATGCGGGCTCCGCATCGTTCCTTTCCGACGCCCCAGCCGCCGGGCCGAGGCTCTGAACCCCGGCTCCGTCTTCGTCAACTTCGTCCTCGCCGACGAAATCAACCGCGCCCCCGCCAAAGTCCAGTCCGCTCGATCGCTGTGGGGGGCGCTTGGGTAATGCGTGCGGCTTTTCTGCGGTGGTGGTGATTGGTGGTGGGGCACTGCGGGGTTCGGGTGGTGCGGCGTGGGCGGTGATTGGCGGGGGTGCCCGCGTCGTTCGGGCGGCGTCGCGCCGTCGGTCGCACGTCGGTGGGCGATGCCGCCCCTGCCGCCATGGCGGCAGGGGGCGGGTTCGCCGGTTCTGCCTGGCCGGTCAGCTCGGCGTTCTGCGCCTGGCCGCCGGAGGCGTCTGCACGCCCCCGAGCGAGGCCAGGTCGCGGTGGGGCTTGCGGCAGAAGCGATGGGCCAGTGGTCCGGCGCCAGGAGGGCTGCGGTGTTGGCTGCGGGGATCTGGATTGTCAATGTCTGTGCTGTATCGGCCGCTGGGGCGAGTTTTGTGCGGTCGATTGCGGGTGGGCCAGGGTGGCGCCTCCCGTAGTGGATGGTGCCCTTACGTTGCGGGCTTGTAGACGGCTACGGCGCAGGCGCTTCCCAGGCCGATGTTGTGCTGGAGGGCGACCCGGGCGCCTTCCACCTGGCGCGCGTCCGCCTCGCCGCGCAACTGCCAGGTGAGTTCGGCGCACTGGGCGAGGCCGGTGGCGCCCAGCGGGTGGCCCTTGGAGATCAGGCCGCCGGACGGGTTGACGACCCACCGGCCGCCGTACGTGGTGGCCTGGTCGTCGACGAGTTTGTGGCCCTCGCCCTCGGCTGCCATGCCCAGCGCCTCGTACGTGATCAGTTCGTTGGCGCTGAAGCAGTCGTGCAGCTCGATGACGTCGACGTCGTCGATCGACACCTCGGCCTCGTCCATGGCGGCGCGGGCGGCGCGCCGGGAGCAGCCGAAGCCCACGACCTGGATGGAGGAGTGGTCGGCGAAGCTGTCGGGGGTGTCGGTGGCGATGTGGTGCCCGGCGATCTCCACGGCCCGGTCGGCGAGGTCGTGCTCCTCCAGGAACCGCTCGCTGACCACGATCGCGGCGGCGGCGCCGTCGGAGGTGGGGGAGCACTGCAGCTTGGTGAGCGGCTCGTAGATCATCGGCGCGTTCCGGATGTCTTCGAGCGTGTACTCGTCCTGGAACTGGGCGTACGGGTTGTTGACCGAGTGCTTGTGGTTCTTCCAGCCGATCCAGGCGTAGTGCTCGGGCGTCGACCCGTACTTCTCCATGTGCTCGCGCCCCGCGTTGCCGAACATCTGCGGCATGGGGGCCTTGTCCATCTCCCATGGGCGTCCCGCCGTCATCGACGTCAGATGGTGGTCGATGATCGTGACCCTGGACTTGCCGACGCCCGCGCCGAGCGAGCCCTTCTGCATCTTCTCCATCCCCAGAGCGAGGACGCAGTCGGCCAGGCCGCCCTTGACCGCCTGGCGGGCCAGGAACAGAGCGCTGGATCCGGTGGCGCACGCGTTGGCGACCGTCATCACCGGGATGCCGGTCATGCCGACCTCATAGAGCGCACGCTGCCCCATCGCGCCGTACATGGAGCCGGCGTACGCCTGCTGGATCCGGTCATAGGCGATCCCGGCGTCCTCGAGAGCCTTGCCGACCGCCTCCTTGGCCATGTCCGGGTACTCCCAGTCGCGGGAGCCCGGCTTCTCGAACTTGGTCATGCCGACGCCGACGACGAACGTGCGGTTGGCCATCCGGCTCGCCTCCTGTACCGAATCGTGTTCGGTGACACGATAACCCGCCGACCAAGCGCCTGTTCACCCAGCGCCCCGCCTCGGTCTCTCGAGGGCAGAAGACGCCTGCCTGCAACGGACCCGCCCTGCATTTCACCGCCGCGATGTGCGCCGTGCGGATTTCGCGTTGTTGCCGGGGGCTTCTCCCCAGGTGGCCTGTTGTTGAAGGGCGTCTTTGTGTCGTGAGCCGGGGGCGTTCGCCGTGGGGTGTCAGGCGGTGAGGGCTTTGGAGAGGGCGGAGGTGAAGGCTTGGACCTCGTGTTCCGTCGTGGCGAATGAGCACATCCAGCGGACCTCGCCGGTCTGCTCGTCCCAGGTCGAGAAGGTGTAGTGCTCGCGCAGGCGGGCGACGGCCTCGCTGGGGAGGATGGCGAACACCGCGTTCGATTCGACGGGGCGGGTGATGCGCACTCCGGGGAGGGGGCGGACGGCCTCGGCCAGGCGCTGGGCCATTGCGTTCGCGTGCCGGGCGTTGCGCAGCCACAGGTCCCCGTCGAGGAGCGCGACGAGTTGGGCGGAGATGAAGCGCATCTTGGACGCCAGTTGCATGCCCGCCTTGCGCAGGAAGGGCAGGCCGCGTACCGCCGCGGGGTCGAGCACGACGACGGCCTCGCCCAGCAGCAGGCCGTTCTTGGTGCCGCCGAACGACAGCACGTCCACCCCGACGTCGGTGGTGAGGGCGCGGAGGGGGACGTCGAGCGAGGCCGCGGCGTTGGCGAGACGGGCGCCGTCCATGTGAACGCGCATGCCGCGCTCGTGGGCGCAGGCGGTGAGTGCCGCGAGCTGCTCGGCGGTGTAGACGGTGCCCAGTTCCGTGCTCTGCGTCAGGGACACGACGCTGGGCTGTGCGTGGTGCACGTCGCCCCAGCCCCAGGCGTACCGGTCGACCAGTTCGGGTGTCAGCCTGCCGTCCGGTGCGGGCACCGGGACCAGCTTGAGCCCGGCGACCTTCTCGGCGGCGCCGCACTCGTCCACGTTGATGTGGGAGCCCTCGGCGCAGATCACCGAGCTCCACCGTTCCGACATCGCCTGGAGGGCGACGACGTTGGCGCCGGTGCCGTTGAAGACGGGGAACACCTCGGCCTGGTCGCCGAAGTGCCGCCGGACGACCTCGCGCAACCGTGCGGTGTACGCGTCGTCTCCGTAGGCGCCCTGGTAGCCCTCATTCGCCGCGGTCAGGGCGGCGAGGATCTCCGGGTGCGCCCCTGCGCAGTTGTCGCTCGCGAAGCCGGCGTCCGGTGCGCGGGTTCCGTCAGGAGCCGGTGAGGTCAAGACGTCGTCCGTTCAGCTCGTCGGCGGGGCGGTCCCAGAGTGCGGTCACGGCCTTGGCGAGGTCGTCGACGTGGGTGTGCCCGGAGTAGTCGGCGTCCGGGGCGTCCTGCCTCATGGCGTCGGTCAGCAGGGCCTTGACGACGAGGATCGTCGCCGCCGCGGAGCTGCCGGACAGCGCGTCGGCCAGCGCCAGCGTCCACGTCTCGGCCGCCGCCTTGGCGGTGGCGTACACGGCGTTGCCCTGGGTGGGACGCCGCGCGCCGGGCTGTGACACGATCGCGACCCGTCCGGCGGTGGAGCGGCGCAGCTGCTGGTGGAACGCCAGCGTGGTGTGCTGCAGAGTGCGGATCAGCAGGTCGTGCAGCAGCGACCAGTCGGCCAGGTCGGTGTCGGCGAAGGACTTGGCGCCGCGCCAGCCGCCCACCAGGTGGATCAGCCCGTCCACGGCACCGTGCTCGGCGGCGACCTCGCCCGCCCAGGCGCGGGTGCCGTCGGCGTCGAGCAGGTCGACGACCGCGGGGAACACGTTGTGCTCCTCCCACCGCTGCGGGCGCACGTCGGCCGCCACCACCCGCGCGCCGTCCGCCGCCAGCCGGCGCACCACGGCCTGACCTGCGGGACCGCCCGCGCCCGCCACCACGATCACGCGACCGCTCACGGTCGAAGACTGGGCCATGCGCATATTCTGCCCGGCGGCGGGAGGCCGGCCGCCACCGGGATCACGGCCATCGGCCGCTGCGCGTCGGCCTGGTCGTCGATCGAGAGGCTGGAGCGGAAGCCGAGCGGCTCGGCCCGCGGCGCAGGATCCGCGCGCACGCCGAGTGGAAGGTCATCACCCACATGGCGCGGGGCTTGCGGCCGATGGCGATCGGACGGCGACGCCACCAGGAAGCAGCCCTTCCGATGTGTGGCGGGTCAGGGACGGGCCTCGGTGCCCAGCGGGTTGTCGGTGGCGGTGAGGCGGGTGCGCAGGGCGTCGAGGTCCTCGCCGAGGCGGGCGAGATTGGCCTGGAGGTCGCGCCACAGGCCGGCCCGCTGTTCCACGCGGGACAGGCGGGAGCGCAGGTCGCCGACGCGTTGTTCGACGGACTCCAGGCGGGTGCCGTTGGCCGCGTTGTCGCGGCTCTGGCGGAGCACGCCGGTGGCGACGGTGGCGAGGTCGCGTTCGGTGTCGTCCATGCGTTCGTCGAGGCGGGGCAGGACGCGGTCGTTGAGCTGGGTGACCAGCGAGTCGAGGTCGGCGCGCAGGGAGCGCAGTTCGGCCTGCTGACCGTCGAGGGTCTGCTCCATGCGGCGCAGGCGTTCGTCGTAGGCGTCCAGCCGGGTCCGGTCCAGTCCGAGCCGGGACATCAGATCGAGTCCCTCTCGCAGGCGGCGCTCCGCCTCCGCGGCGACGTATCGGACGAGACCTGAGACCACGGTCATAGAGGCTCCTCGGAACGCGGCGGAGACGGTCTTTAAACTTTAGGCGAACTCCCGCATAACGGTTGACGTTGTTTCAGTGAACGTGCGTGGACGCACAGTCCGCACTCAAGATCAGTCGGGCGCGCGCAAAGGGAGCCGGTTCAGGGGCGGGCGCACGTGTTGCCAGGTCAGGTGCGGCATGGTGCTGCCAATGCCAGGCGCGTCGTGTCTTCGTCGCCCAGGACGGACGGCCGCGTCGCCCGGTGCCTTACGCGCCGGCCGCGATCCGCGTCCGCGCCTTTAGCGGTTCGACGGTCGCGAGCACGTTGCGACCGTTTACGCACCCACCGTGCAAATGCCGGGGCCGGTCAATTCCGCTTGCCGTCCGACGTGATTCGGACGCGTTCTGTGAGTTCGACTCCGAAAAGCCCGGGGCGTCACCGTGCCGGGCCCGCCCGGGGGTCACGGGGTGGCGGGATCGGCGTCGAGCAGGTGGGTGCAGTCGTTGAAGGCGGCGGGGCGCAGCGTGCCTCCGTGGCGCTGCCAGCGGGTCACCGAGCAGTTGCCGATGGGATCCTTCTCGATCTCCATGATCTCCTGCTCGGACAGGTCCTCGACGATGTACCGGGTCATCACCACGATCGCGTCGTGCGCGACCACCAGGACCCGGGCGCCCGGCGACGACAGGTCCAGGTCGCGGTAGAAGCTGCGCAGCCGCAGGGCCAGGTCCGTCCAGGACTCGCCGCCCGGGGGCCGGTAGTAGAACTTGCCCAGGCGCCGCATGCGCGCGGCCTCCTGCGGATGGCGGCGGCGCACGCCGAGAGGGGTGAGGCCCTCCAGGATGCCCTGCTCGCGGTCGCGCAGCCGTTCGTCCATCTCGATGCGCAGCCCGCCCGGCTCGTCCGGCCCGAACGGGGTCTGCGCGAGGGCGATGCGGGCGGTGTCCCGGGCGCGCAGGTAGGGGGACGTGACGACCCTGGTGGGACGCTCGTCGTCGGGCAGTTCCGCCAGCCAGCGGCCGAAGGCGGCGGCCTGGAGCCGTCCGGTGTCGGTGAGGGGGATGTCGGCGTCGCGTTCGGGGATCTCGGTCTCCTCGGCGTCGGTGCCCTGCACCGCGCGGTAGGCGAGGTTGCCGGTGCTCTCCCCGTGCCGGGTCAGGATGAGGCCGTCGAGCGCGTTCACGCCGTTCATGATTCCACGGGACCGGACGGCCGGTGCTCTACAAGCGGTAGTAGTCTCGGGACTGCTATGTCGAGCGCCCTCTCCACCGTGATCATCATCGCGTCGTTGCTGGCAGCCGCCTACAGCCTGGTGACGACCCTGCGCGACCGGGCGATGGGCTGGGACCACCTGGCCGCCCTGGGCGTCCTGGAGGCGCTGCTGATCGCCCAGATGGTGGTGGGCTTCGTCAAGCTGTCCGGCGACGAGGGGCCCGCCGACACCGCCACCTTCGTCGGCTACCTCATCGGCGTCGTGCTCATCCCCGTCGTCAGCGCGGGCTGGGGGCTGCTCGAACGAACCCGCTGGGGTCCGGGCGTCATCGTGGTGGCGTGCCTGGCCGTGTCGGTGATGGTGGTGCGTCTCGGGCAGCTGTGGGAGGGCACCGTTGTCTGAGGACGTGCGCGAGAAGACCGCCGGGACGGCCGAGGAGGCCGGGACGGGCAGCGGCCCCGGGCGGATCCTGGTCGCCGTGTACGGGATCTTCGCGCTGGCGGCCGGGGCGCGCGCCGCGGTGCAGATGGCGACCCGCTTCTCCGACGCGCCCGTCGCCTACTCGCTGTCGGCGTTCGCCGCGGCCGTGTACGTGCTGGCCACCGTGGCGCTCGCCCTGGGCGGACGCACGTCACGGCGGGTGGCGCTGGCGTCCTGCTCGATCGAGCTGGTGGGCGTGCTCGCCGTCGGGACGCTGAGTCTCGCCGACAAGGCGGCGTTCCCCGACGAGACGGTGTGGTCGGTGTACGGCCAGGGCTACGGGTTCATCCCCCTGGTGCTGCCCGTTATCGGCCTGTACTGGCTGTGGCGCACCGGCCGTCGCACGAGCTGAACGAACCCCTACCCGATCCACCGCTCATCCTCAGCGCCCATGACCGGCGGACGTGCCGAGGAGGAGCTGGGGGCGTTGGCTGGCGCGTCGCCGACCGCGGGGGGCGGCGCGCCAGCGACAGACGGCGGGCATTGGTGCGGGGCGCGGCGGCCCCGGTGACCGTCTCGGCGTCTTCGGGTGGTGTACGGCTGGTGCGGAGGCTGTTCAGGCGGCTTCGGACGTCATGGTGCGGCCGCCGATGGGGAGCGCGTGCACGGCCGCGCGGGCGACCGTCTCGACGTCCTCGGGGGACAGGACGGCGTGCGGGTGGCGGCGGATCCACAGCAGCAGCCGCAGCGGCCGGGCGAACAGGATGCCGTCGGCGGTGAACGGGCTCTTGAGCAGCTTGCCGCCGTGCACCGCGTGGACGGGCACCACCTTCAGCTCCATGTCGGCGCGTTCGGAGATGAGCCGCCCGGCGGTGGCGGCGGCCTCCTTCAGCTCGCGCGTCATGGCGGTGCGGGTGCGCCCGTCGATGAACAGCCGTCCGCCGAACCTGCTGATCTCGGTCTCGGGGTGCCAGGCGTCGTTGCGGATCAGCCACACCCCGCCGGGGCCGACGAGCACCTGGTCGGCGGTGCCGTGGCCGGGAATGGTGCGGGCGTGCAGGACCCGGTGCCCGCGCCGCTCCAGCGTGAAGCGCAGCAGCCGGGCCATGCGCTGGTCGCCGCGCAGCCCACGCCGCCACACATGGGAGCGGTGGTACAGCCACCACTGCACCGTCGCGTCGGCCCCCGCGACCAGCAAGGCCATGGCGACAGCGAAAACACCGTTCACCAGTACCGCGCAGAGCACAAGCGTCACACCGGCGAGAATGGCGCGGGTGCGCAGCCTGCCCTTTCGGTCGCGCTGCCACAGTTCCTCGTACACCGCCTGCGGGGATCCGCCGGTGAAGGCCTCCCTGTCGCGGAGGTAGATGGAGCTGCCGAACATCCCGAATCCTTCCCTGCGCCTGCGATGACGACTCGATTATCGGGATACCTGAGCTCCGGCCCGCTGTCGTCCCCCGGTGAGGAGCTTCCGTCCGGAAAGCAACTGCGGTGGAAGAGATATCGCTGGTCACCGGGACGCGGCGAAGCATCTGTCGCGTGTTCTCGGCGGCTGCTTTAGAACGTTCTACGCGCACTGCTGAAATACGCGGTGCAACTATCACCGCAAGGGTCGGGAGCCCTTTTCGCGCGTGGTGTTTCTCACATCATGGACGACGCGGCGGCATGACCGCCACCGGACGCCCGGCACACTGGAGCGGTGCCTGACGAACGTCTCCGAGCGGCCCTGACCGCGCTGCCCGTGCGCCGAGCGCTGCCCGGGCTGCGCGCGGCGTTGGACGAACGCGGCGTCGCCGTGCTGGCGGCGCCTCCGGGCACGGGCAAGACGACGCTCGTCCCGCCGGCGCTGGCGGGGCTGCTGCCGCCGGACGGGCCCGCCGACCCGGGCGGCAAGGTGATCGTGGTGGAGCCGCGGCGCCTGGCCGCGCGGGCCGCCGCGCGCCGCATGGCCTGGCTGCTGGGCGAGCGGGTCGGCGGACGGGTCGGCGTCAGCGTGCGCGGCGAGCACCGTCCCGGCACGCGGATCGAGGTGGTGACCACGGGGGTGCTGCTGCGGCGGCTGCAGGACGAGCCGGAACTGGCCGGCGTCGCCACGGTCGTCCTCGACGAGTGCCACGAGCGGCACCTGGACGCCGACACCGCGATGGCCTTCCTCCTCGACGTGCGCGCCGCGCTGCGTCCCGAACTGCGCCTGGTCGCCGCGTCCGCCACCGCCGACACCGCGCCGTGGGCGCGCCTGCTGGGCGGCGCCGACGGCGCGGACGGCGCGCCCGTCGTGCCCGCGCCCGTCGTGGAGACCGAGGCGGCGCTGCATCCGGTCGAGGTGATCTGGGCGGCGCCGGAGCGGCCGCCCGCGCCGCCGCACGGCATGCGCGTCGACCCGGCGCTGCTGGGCCATGTCGCCGCGACCGTGCGCCGGGCCCTCGCCGAACGCGACGGCGACGTGCTGTGCTTCCTGCCGGGCGCGGGGGAGATCGCCCGGGTGGCCGGGCTGCTGTCCGGCGCGGGCGTGGACGTGCTGCAGGTGCACGGCCAGGCGCCGGCCGCCGTGCAGGACGCCGTGCTGGCGCTGGGGGAGCGGCGGCGGGTGGTGCTGGCGACCTCGGTGGCCGAGTCCAGCCTCACCGTGCCGGGTGTGCGCGTCGTGGTCGACTCGGGGCTGGCGCGCGAACCCCGCACCGACCACGCCCGCGGCCTCGGCGCCCTGACCACCGTGCGGGTCTCGCGCGCCGCGGCCGAGCAGCGCGCCGGACGCGCCGGACGCGAGGCCCCCGGCGCGGTCTACCGCTGCTGGAGCCAGGCCGAGCACGAACGGCTGCCCGCCCGTCCCCGCCCCGAGATCGAGCTGGCCGACCTGACCGCCTTCGCGCTGCACGCCGCCTGCTGGGGCGACCCGGACGCGGCCGGGCTGGCGCTGCTGGACGCCCCTCCGCAGGCGGCGATGCGCGCCGCGCACGGCACGCTGCGCGCCATCGGCGCGGTGGACGGCGACGGCAAGGTGACCGAACGCGGACGTGCGCTCGCGCGCGTCGGCGTCCATCCACGCCTGGCGCGGGCGCTGGTGGACGGCGCCGCGCGGGTCGGGGCCCGTGCCGCCGCGCAGGTGGTCGCGTTGCTGTCGGAGCCGCCGCCGCGCGGCGCGGGCGACGACCTCACCGCGGTGTGGCGCACGCTGCGCGGCCCCGGGCCGCCCGCCGACGCCCACGCCGCCCGCTGGCGCGACGAGGCCAGACGCCTGCAGAACGCCCTGCCGGACGGCCCGCCGCGGGCCGCGGGGCATGACGACGCGGTGGCGGGCACTGTCGTCGCGTTGGCGTTTCCGGAGCGTGTGGCGCGGATTCGGCCCGACGGCGGCTACCTGATGGCCTCGGGCACCGGCGCCGCCCTGGCCGACGGGTCGGCGTTGGCCGCCGCCCGCGCCGAATGGCTGGCCGTCGCGGTGGCCGATCGTCCCGCCGGGGCCGCCTCCGCGCGGGTCCGGCAGGCCGTCGTCATCGACGAGGACATCGCCCGGCTCGCCGCCGCGCCGCTGCTGGAGGAGGACGAGGAGGTCGCCTGGCGGGACGGCGACGTGGCCGCCCGGCGCGTCGAGCGGCTCGGCGCGATCGAGCTGACGGTGCGTCCGCTGCCCGGCCCCGATCCGGAGCGGGTGCGGGCGGCGCTGCTGGACGGCCTGCGCGCCGAGGGGCTGGGCCTGCTGACCTGGACGCCCGCCGCCGTCGCGCTGCGCGAGCGGCTGGCGTTCTGCCGCCGCGCGCTCGGGGACCCGTGGCCGATGGTGGACGACGCGTCCCTGATCGAGCACGCCGCCGACTGGATCACGGCGGCCGGGGCCCGCCGCCGCGCCGACCTCGCCCGCCTCGACGTGGCCGCCGCGCTGCGCGCCCTGCCGCCCTGGGAGTGCGCGGCACGGCTGGACGAGCTGGCGCCCGAGCGCGTCGAGGTGCCGTCCGGGTCCCGGGTCCGCGTCGACTACTCCGGGGAGCGTCCCGTGCTGGCGGTCAAGCTGCAGGAGCTGTTCGGCTGGGACGCCGCGCCCCGGCTGGCCGGCGGGCGCGTCCCGCTGGTGGTGCACCTGCTGTCACCGGCCGGGCGTCCCGCCGCCGTCACCGCCGACCTCGCCTCCTTCTGGCGGGACGGCTACCGGGCCGTACGGGCGGAACTGCGCGGCCGCTACCCGCGTCACCCCTGGCCGGAGGACCCCGCGACGGCCGAACCGACCCGGCACGCCAAGGCCCGCCGCGCCCGCTGACCCCGCCGCCGCACCCGCCGCGGCGGCGGCCGGGCGCGAGGCGGGTCAGGCGTCGCCGGTGCGGGAGCGGATCAGGACCTCGATGCCGTCCAGCACGCGGCCCAGGCCGAACTCGAAGGCGTGCTCGGGCCCGATGGTGCCGCCGTACTCCTTGGCCGCGGAGGTGCCGATCCGGCTGCCGAGCGGGTAGCGGCCGGCGTCGACGTACTTGTCCAGGACGGGGGCGGTCGCCTCCCACCACTGCTCGTCGGTCAAGCCGGTGCGCCGCTCGGCCTGCGCCAGCTCGACCGACGTGCGCGCCGCGCTCTGGGCGAACCCGGTCACCAGGGCGACCACCGAGTCCATCTCCACGTCGGTCAGGCCCAGGCCGTCCACGGCGCGCAGCTCGGACTCGTACTTGTCCAGCAGGTTCGGGCCGAGCGGCGGGCGCCCGGTGGACACCTGCAGCATCCAGGGATGGCGGTGGTACAGCGCCCAGTGCTCGCGCGCCATGTGCTCCAGCCGCGCCCGCCAGCCGCCGGGCACCTCGTCGGACGGGGCGGGCTCGCCGTAGGCGCGGTCCAGCATGACGTCGATCAGCTCGGCCTTGCCCGGCACGTAGGTGTAGATCGACATCGTGGACACGCCGAGCTCCTCGGCGATGCGCCGCATGGACAGCGCCTCCAGGCCCTCGGCGTCGGCGATGCCGATCGCGACGGTGGCGATCCGCTCCACGGTCAGGCGGGGACGCGGGCCGCGCCGGGGTCGTCGCTCCTGCCCGCCCCACAGCAGTTCCAGACTGCGCCGGGGGTCTCCGGTCCCGCTGTACTCGGTGGTCACCCGCCCATCCTCGCAAAGGACCGGCGCGCGTTAGGACCCGCCCGCGCCCGGAGGCATGCTGCGGAACAAAACTCTGTACGGCGTACGTTATACTCGCCGGGCATTAACTCCGTACGGCATACAGAGAAGGAGTGGGCGGATGAGCACGACCCAGCACGCGGTCGTCGCCGAGGGGCTGCGCAAGCGGTACGGCGACACCGAGGCCCTGGCCGGGGTCGACCTGGCCGTTCCCGCCGGAACCGTGCACGGGCTGCTCGGGCCCAACGGGGCGGGGAAGACGACGACGGTCCGCGTCCTCACCACGCTCGTGCGGCCCGACGGGGGCCGCGCCGAGGTCGCCGGGTACGACGTGACGCGGCAGGCCGCCCGCGTCCGGGCGCGCATCGGGCTGGTGGGGCAGCACGCCGCGGTCGACGAGATCCTCAGCGGCCGCCAGAACCTGGTGATGTTCGGGCGGCTCTATCACCTCGGGGCGGCCGCGGCCCGGCGCCGGGCCGACGAGCTGCTCGACCGGTTCCGGCTCGGCGACGCCGCCGACCGGCCCGCCGGGAAGTACTCCGGCGGCATGCGGCGCCGGCTCGACCTGGCCGCCAGCATGATCCTGGCGCCGCCCGTGCTGTTCCTGGACGAGCCGACCACCGGCCTGGACCCGCGCAGCCGCATCGAGGTGTGGGAGGCGGTGCGCGGCCTGGTCGCCGGGGGCACCACCGTCCTGCTGACCACCCAGTACCTGGAGGAGGCCGACCGGCTCGCCGACACCATCTCGCTGATCGACCACGGCCGCGTCATCGCCGAGGGCAGCCCGGACCGGCTCAAGGAGCGCGTCGGCGGCGACCGCCTCGACGTGGTGGTGGCCGACCCGGCCGCGGTGCCCGCCGCGGCGGCCGTCGTCGAGAGGGTCAGCGGCACCGCGCCCGACGTCGACGCCGACACCGGCCGCGTCGGCGCGCCCGTCGCCGACCGGGTGGCCGCGCTGACCGAGGCGGTGCGCGCCCTGGACGACGCGGGCGTCGCCGTCGCCGACATCGGGCTGCGCCGGCCGACACTGGACGAGGTGTTCCTGCGGCTCACCGGGGAGCGTCCCGCCGCGGAGGTGGCGGCATGAGCGCGCTCACCTTCGACGGGCGGGTCCCCGAGCCCCCGGCGGGCGCGCTCGGCAGGCTGCGCTGGGCGCTGGCCGACACCTGGACGATCACCGGCCGGTCCCTGGCGCACTGGTCGCGGCAGCCGGGCAAGCTGGCCGGGGACCTGATGTTCGCGGTGATGGTCGTGCTGATCATGGGCTATGTGTTCGGCGGCCAGATGCACGTCCCGGGCGGCGGGAACTACCGGGAGTTCATCATGCCCGGGATGTTCGCCATGATCATGATCTTCGGGGTGGAGGCCACGTTCGCCGCGGTCTCCGGGGACGCCGCAAAGGGCGTCACCGACCGGTTCCGCGCCATGCCCGTGTCCGCCACGGCGATGGTGGCCGGACGGGCCGTCGCCGACATGCTCCAGTCGACACTGAACCTGCTGGTCACGGCCGGCACCGGCATGCTGATCGGCTGGGGCTGGAACGAGGGCGCGGGCCGTGCCCTGGCCGCCTTCGGGCTGCTGTTGCTGCTGCGGTGGTCGCTGCTGTGGGTCGGCCTCTACCTCGGCCTGGCCGCCAAGGGGCCGGAGTCGCTGGTGGCGGTGCAGATCCTGGTCTGGCCGGTCAGCTTCCTGTCCAGCGCGATGATCGCGCCGAGCACGATGCCCGGCTGGCTCGGCGCGATCGCCGAGTGGAACCCCATGTCGGCCACGGTCACCGCCGCGCGCGAGCTGTTCGGCAACCCGGGCCCGGCGACGGACGGCTCCTGGGCCGCCGAGCACAGCCTGGCGCTGGCCGTGGCCTGGCCGCTGCTGATCACGGCGGTGTTCCTGCCGCTGGCGGCGCGCCGGCACCGGAGGCTGAGCCGCTGACGAACCCGTCCCGCCCGGCGCGCGCACGGCACCCGCGCCGGGCGGGACCCAGGCACCCGCCGGGGCTCGGGCGCCCGCCGGGGTCGCCTAACCTGAACCGATGAGCACCACCCGACCGGACGCCCCGCCCGGCGGCCGCCCCCGGCTCATGCTGCCCGCCCTGCGCGAGGTCTACGAGGCGTACGTGCGGGCCGCCGGCGAGCTGCCCGGGCTGCCCGACGCGCTGCGGGCCGAGGTGTGGACGTCCGCGCAGCTCGGCACGCTGGAGGCGGCGGCCCCGAACCCCGCCGCGCGCCGCGCCGCCCTCGCGGACCTGATCACCATGCTGCGGTCCGCCGGAACGCCCGCCGCGCGCCTGTTCCTGCGCGCGCTCGCCGCGATCGGGCCGGCCGAGGCCCGTCCGGCGGCCGCCCGCGCCGCCCGAAGCGCGACCCGCACCCCCGACGACGAACCGCCCTGGGCGCGGCGGCTCGGCCAGGTCACCCCAGGGCAGGTGTGGCTCGTCCAAGAGGGGCCCCTGGACGGCGACAGGCTCATCTGCGAATTCCGCTACACCCCCGACGGATCCGCTCTGCACGCGCTCGCCGTACGGCTCGGACACGGCGACGTCCCGAGCGAGGTCGTCATCGTGGGGGACGTGCCCGCGCTCATGGCCGCCGCCCGCCAGGCGATGCAGGCCGAACTGTGCGTCGTGCAGCCCTACGACCCGGCGGCCGTCGGGCCCCGGCTGCGCGCCGCTCTCGACAACGCCGACCAGCCGCTTCCCCAGGAGTGCTATCCCGCCCTGGCCCTCGCCCGTCACCGCGCCGCCCTGCTCCCCGGGGAGACGTCCCCGGCCCAATGAACGGACTGCACGGCCACGAGGACGGATCGTGGCCGTGCAGCCGTCCACCCATCGGCCCGGAAAGGGCGGCGTCCGAGCCAAGGCGGGGGATAGGTCGGACACCGGCCCAGGCAGCGCTCCGGGCCCGGGTGCGGAAGCGGGGAGGCACCGCCGCAGGGCGGGCGACACGCGGCGCCTCCCCGCGGGCTCAGGTGGGCACGGTGAGCAGGGTGCGGCCCCCGCCCTGGCCTATCGTCCGCACCTCGAAGCGGGCGATCTCGGCGGGCGTCAGCGCGGTGCCGCCCTGCAGCGTCAGCGGGGCGGGGGAGCCCGGCAGCCCGTAGCCCTTGGCCGGCACCGACCAGCCCGCCACCGTGTGCGCGCGGCCCGCCCGGTCGACGGCGACCAGCTCGCACTGCAGCGGGCCGCGCACCTTGGACAGGCGCAGCCCCACCCGGCTGCCCCACAGCTTGGACTCCATCGCGACCGTGCCCGTCACGCCGGTGCCGGGATCGGAGGCGGTGAGGCGATGCCCGTCCCGCATGAGCGTCTCGACGCTGCCGTCCACGACCCGCACCGACGGGCCGGCGCCGACGGCCGCGGCGCCCCCGTCACCGGTGCCGCCGCCGTCGCCGGTCCGGTCCCCGGCCATGGTGAGCCCGGTGCCGAACGCGCCCGCCAGCAGCACCACCCCGGCCGCGACGCCGGCCAGCGCGCGCCCGGCCCGGCCGCGCCGGACCTTGCGCGCCCGGTGCCGCAGCAGGTCGGACACCACCTCGGGCGGCGGAGGGACCGGCGTGACGTCGCGCGGGTCCTCGATGGGCGGCATGCCGTGCAGCTGCGCCGCGACCCCGCGCAGCACGGCCAGCTCCTCGTGGCAGGGCATGCAGGCCGACAGGTGGGCCTCGAACGCGCGCCGGTCCGGCTCCTCCAGCAGGCCGAGGGCGTAGGCGCCGACGTCGATGTGCGATGTGCCGGTGGTCACGGCGTGACGCCCCTTTCCTCCAGGGCCACGCGCAGCGCCCGGAGCGCGTAGTAGACCCGGGACTTGACCGTGCCGACGGGGATGCCCAGCTGCTTGGCGGCCTCGTTGACCGAACGGTCCCGGAAGAAGGTCTCGTTGAGGATCTCGCGGTGGGCGGGGGACAGCGACTGGAGGGCCTCGGACACGACGACTGATCGCAGGAGGTCCTCCAACCCGTCGGGGGCGCGCATGTTCTCCAGCGGGCCCTCGCCCGCCTCCTGCGGCCGGGCGTTCTTGCGGCGCTGGTCGTCGATGACGATCCGCCGCGCGACGGTGGCCAGCCACGGCAGCAGCGACGTCGCGTTGGCGTCGAGCTGGTGCGCGCTGCGCCAGGCCCGGATCATCGTCTCCTGGACGACGTCCTCGGCCCAGTGCCGGTCGCCGCCGGTCAGCCGCAGCACGAACGACAGCAGCGGACGGCCGTACACGCGGTACAGCTCGGTGACGATCACCTGGTCGTCCACGGCGTCGGCGGGGCGGGGACCGCGGAACCAGCTCCACGGTCCGGTGCCGCCGTCACCGCCGCGCGGGCGGCGGCGTGCCGCCACGGTGGTCGAGGATCTGTGGGCCATTCGGGGATCTCCGCTGATGGGGGGAACGGAAGGTCGGGAAGGGACGCGGGTCAGCTACCGGGGACGGCCCCCGCACCGGGCGCGCCGCCGACACCACCACCGGAGCCGCCGCCCGCGCCCGCCCCGGTCCCGGCACCCGCGCCCGCCCCGGTGCCGAGGCCCGCGCCCGCGCCCGTGCCGAGGCCGTTGCCCGCCCCGGCGTCACCCGCCCCGGCGTCGGCCGTGCCGGTGCCCGCCTGGGACCTGGTGCCGTTGGGCCTGACGACGAACCAGAGGTTGTTCACGCCCTGGCCGTTCTGGTCGCCGGGGGAGGTGTCCCGGGAGTAGTGGTAGAGCGGCCAGCCGCCCACGGTGACCTGCAGGGCGCCGTCGGCCCGCCTGATCCGGCCGATCCTGGCCCGCTCCACGCCGGAGACATTCAAGGCAGGCGTCCACAGCACGGGCGGCCACGTCTGCGCGCACGGCCCCACGCACCGGGACAGCGACGGGCGGGGGCTGTCGCGGTCGTACCGGTAGACGGCGCGTCCCCGGTTGTCGACCAGGATCGTGCCGAGCTGGTTGTCCTGCATCGCGCGCAGCCCGGTCGGGGTGGCGGCGCCCCGGGGTTCGATGGGGGGCGTCCCCCGCCAGGGCCACCCGCCCGACGACGGCTGGTCACCGGCGGCCCCCACGGCGGCGGCGCCCGAGGGCGGACCGGCCGGCGCCGCGCCCTGCGGGGCGCCGCCGAACAGACCGCAGCCCGCAAGCGTCGTGCAGGCCGCGACCGCGGTCCCCATGAGGACGACCCGTCCCCGGACGTTCATGTGCTTCCTCCGCTGTGGCGTGGTGCCGCGTCGGAAGGCAGTACGGTGCGCCGAGCGGGAAGGGTTCAACGGTCCGGGCGCGGGATGCGGGAAGCCGCGCCGCGCCGCGGAGGTTGACCAGACAGACATCCGACGCGTTCCACGGGAGGCACACGATGGCGGACGAGGCGGCCCTGGCGAAGCTGGTGGCCGACCGGCACCTGGGCGTGCTGGTCACGATCAAGAAGGACGGGCGGCCGCAGCTGTCCAACGTGACCTACCACTTCGACCCCGACCGGCGGCTGATCCGCGTGTCGGTCACCGACACCCGCGCCAAGACCCGCAACCTGCGCCGCGACCCGCGCGCCAGCCTGCACGTCACGACCTCCGACGGCTGGGCGTACGCGGTCGCCGAGGGCACCGCCGAGCTGTCGGCGGTCGCCGCCGACCCGCACGACGACGCCGTAGGTGAACTGGTCGACCTCTACCGGGCCGTGCGCGGCGAGCACCCCGACTGGGACGACTACCGCCGCGCCATGGTCGACGACCAGCGGCTGGTGGTGAGGCTGCACGTCGAACGCCTCTACGGGCAGGCACCCGCGTCCTGACCCGTCGCGTCCGCGCGCGGCACGGCGGCCCCGCCACGTGAAGTAAAGGCGCGGCGCGAGGGCACCCCGCAGTTCCCTCGCGCCGCGCGTTTGTCCGGCCCTGACGCGATCCCCGTCACGCCGCGTCGGGGCCGTACACCTCCCACAACTCGCCGGCGAAGAACCGGCCGAACCGCACCAGCGCCGCCGCGCCGTCCTCACCGGACGTGCGGAAGGTCGTCAGCTGGCGGGCGAAGTCGGGCAGCCGGATGTGCATCACCCCGGCGGCCACCGCCTCGGCGTCCTCGCCCTCGGGCACGTGCCCCTCCAGGATCCGCACGTACAGGGTCGAGGTGTCCGGCCAGATCCGCGTGGGCGGGCCGTGCAGCACGTTCTTCTGCCCGGTCAGGGTGCGGGGCCGGCCCTCGCCGTCGGTGAAGTACAGCCGGTACTTCATCAGGCGGCGGTCGTCCGCGCCCGCAGGCGCGAAGCAGTTGAACCAGCCCCGCAGGACGGACCGCCGGCCCCCGCAGCCGGCGGACTCCACCCACCCGTCGGCCCGCGCGGTGTGCTCGGGCGCGTCCAGGAAACGGTCGACGTCGTCGGCGGTGATGGTGAGGCGGAACGTGATGCGCTCGCGCGCCTCGGCGAGCTCGCCCGCGCGCGGGTCGCCCTCGCCGAACGTCACGAACCCCTTCATCACTTCGGTGAACGACAGCGACGTACGGGCGGCCGCCCCGGGGGACGTCCCCCGGTCCCGCTCGGGGCGCCCCGAATCCGCCCCGTACGCCGTGTCGTTCCCCGCCCCTCCAGGCGGGCCGGCCTCCCCCGAGGCCGGCCCGGCCCCCGTGTCCCGCGTGTCCCCCGTCTCCTGTGCGCCGGTGCCCTCGCGCGGCGGAGGGCACATCCCCAGGCCCCGGCTCGCGGTGCTCTCCAGTGCCCGGCAGCTCAGGCGGTCGGCCATCGCCGCGATCGTCAGCGAGGGGTTCGGGCCCACCGGCCCCGGCATCGCCGCCCCGTCGGCGATGAACAGACCGGGATACCCGAACACCTCGCCGAAGGCGTCGCAGACGCCCTCGCCCTCATGCCGTCCCATCGGCGCGCCGCCCAGCGGATGCACGGTGATGACCCGCTTGCGGAACCACATCGGGTTGTCGGCGTACTCCGCGCCGAGCACGTCGGCCATGCCCCGCATGGTCTTGCGCAGCCGCGCGTAGTGCGCCTGGCTGGACTCGGTGCTCCACGACGCGTTCAGCCGCCCGCCCTTGAGCTCCAGCCGCCCGTCGGCGGTGTCGCGGCCCATGCCCAGCAGCGGCAGCGAGCTGACCGACAGCGCCCCGTCGCCGATCAGGTCCGACAGTTCCTGGGACACGTTGGTGTCGGGCGCGTCCTTGAAGAACTCCACGAACCGCTGCCACAGGAACTTGACGACCCGCACGACCTGCTCGTCGGGCTCCAGCCCCGGCACCATCCAGTCGACGAAGGCGGGGTAGCCGCCGTCCTGGATGTAGGCGCCGGGCCCGGCGCCCGGCGTGCCGTCCAGGCTGTCGGGCAGCCGGATCGCGCTGGTGATGACCGGGCCGCGGCTGGCGTCCAGCGGCCGGACCCGGTCGCGGTCCTTGGCCTTGAGCAGGAACGTCAGCAGGTCGCCGTTGCCGCTGAACCGGGTGCCGAGCGCCCTGCTCAGCTTCGGCAGCGCCGCCCGCGACTTCAGCAGCAGGAACGTCGTGCCGTACGTGCCCGCCGCCAGGATCAGCCGCTCGCACGCGATCGTCCGGACCGGCCGCCTGTCCTTCCTGACGTTCACGTCGTGGTGGACGTAGTCGACCTCGTAACCGCCGCCGGGCCGCGGCCGGAACCCCTTGACCTCGTGCTCGGTGCGCAGGTCGGCGCCGTGGAACGCGGCCGCCGACAGGTAGGTGTGGTCGAGGCTGTTCTTGGCGCCGTCGTTGCAGCCGATGTCGCACTCGCCGCACAACCGGCACGTGCGCCGCTGCACGCCGTGCACGTTGCCGTAGGACGGCTCGGCGAGCGGCAGGCCCACGCCCGGCTCGGCACCGCGCGACGGGGCGAAGCTGATCCCCAGCGGGGGCAGGCTGTAGTGCAGCCCCAGCTCGGCGGCGGCGTCCTGCATCGCGTGCGCCTTGGGCGTGTGGTCGTAGGGCGGCCGGTCGAGCGGGTAGACGTCGGTGCCGATCATCTTCTCGACCGCGTCGTAGTGCGGGTCGAGGTCGTCACGGCTCACCGGCCACACCTCGTGCCCGCCGCCGGGAAGGTCGGTGACGAACCACCGCTCGTCCTTGCGCAGCAGCACGTTGGCGTAGATGAGCGACCCGCCGCCCAGGCCGGACGACACCACCGAGTCGAAGCCCTTGAAGCTCCAGACGTCGAACATCCCGTACAGCCCGGCCTCGGGGTCCCAGAACGCCCGGCCGATCTCGGCGGGGGAGCGGGGGAAGGTGCCGGGCGGGTACGGGCGGCCGCGCTCCAGCAGCACGACCGACCGCCCGGCCTCGGCCATCCGGTACGCGGCCACCGAGCCGCCGAACCCGGACCCGACGACCACCGTGTCGACGTGCTCCATCAGGCCACCTGCCGGGCGTGGCTGTGCTCCTGGATGTGCGCCAGGATGGCCGGGAACACGTCGATGTGCGCGTTGCGGCCGACGATCGGGTCCACGTGGGAGTACCGGGGCAGGATCTTCAGCGAGTGCCGGCCGGGCGCCCTGCGCGACAGGATCCGGTGGCAGACGATGTTGGAGTCGGTGAACACGCGGTTGTCCGAGCCGGTCAGGAACAGGCTGGGCGGCAGGTTCTCGGGGGCGTCGCGCAGGTAGTTGTCGGGCAGCGCGGCGTAGCGCGGGTCGCCCGGCAGGTTCTTCACCGCGTACCCGGCCTTGACCATCTTGCGGATGTGCCGGTAGTAGCTCAGCCCCGTCACCGGGAACAGGTCGGCCCACCGCTGGTGCGTCTCGGGCGCCAGGTTGTCGTGGTCGTAGAACATCGCCGGACGCCCGCTGCCCCACATGAAGCTCACCATGTGGCAGTCGGGGTTGTCGCACTCGCGGTGCACCGCCGAGACCAGCCGGGAGATCATCCGGTTGCGGGTGAAGCGGGCCGCCGAGGCCGAGTAGGCGTCCAGCACCGACACCCCGAACCCGTACTCGACGATGCCGGGGCCGAAGTTCAGCTTCAGCCGCGACCAGGCGGGCACCCGCGTGACCAGCGAGACGCTGTTGGACACCGCGCTGGTGACGTCGGTGACCAGGCCCGCGGCCATGCTCATGAAGAACGACACCGCGCCCAGGCACTGCGCGACGACGTGCACCCGCCGGTCGCCGATGTGGCGGCGCAGCTCCCGCAGGGCGGCGGGGTGGTCGTACAGCGCGATGTCGTCGAGGCTGAACCGGTTGGTCTCGGCGTTGTAGGGGAACCGGTTGCTCATCCGGAAGTCCAGCGCCCAGACGTCGGTGTACCCGTTGTCCAGCAGGAAGTTCGTCATGTTGTAGTGCTCGGGCATGATGAACATGTCGCTGGACGCCGGCAGCCCGTGCAGGAGCAGCACGACGTCGTCGCAGTCGGCGCGGTGGAAACGCGTCAGGCTCAGCCCGAGACCGTCCTCGGTGGAGAACGGGTGCACCGAGATCTCGGCCTTCTCCACGCCTTCGTGCGTGTAGCGCGCGACGGGTCGCTCCATGTCCATCGACCTCCCCAGCTCGGGAACAACCATGGCGTCCCCCCGGGTGCGGGGACATCGTGGTAAACCCTGACTTCCACGGTGCCGTTCCGGAGGACGTGTCGTGCGTGATTCTCCGGAGGGCCCTTCAGCGTCATGTGACGCACCGGAGACCGCGCCCGTTTCAACGGTGCGCCGACCCCGTCCACGAGCGCGACGCCGCGCGCGGCACCGCCCGGCCGCGTGCGCTCCCGCCGCGCGCGCCGCCGCGAGGACGCGCTACTCCTCCTGCGTGTCGGCCTGCAGCCGGGCCAGCGCCTTAACCAGGTTCACCCGCGAGGTGATGTCGAGCTTGGAGAAGATGTGCGACAGGTGCGTCTCGACGGTGCGGACGCTGATGAACAGGCGCTCGGCGATCTGCTGGTTGGTCAGGCCGTCGGAGACGAGCATGGCGACCTCGAACTCCCGCTGGGACAGGCCGAACTGCTCGTCGCCGCCCCGGCGTCCCGACGCGCCCCGCCCGGCCGGGCTGGGCGTGCGGATGCCGACGCGCCGCTGCTCGAACGTGGTCCTGGAGTGCAGCAGGCGGGCGCCGCACGCGGCGAAGACATCGGCGGCGGCGCGCAGGTCGTCCCGGGCCGCGGCGCGGTCCTTGGCCCGGGCCGCGGCGACCCCGGCGGCCAGCCGCGCCCGTCCCGCGTCCACGCGGGCGTAGCACGCCTCGAACAGCGCGGCGGCCTCACGGGCCAGGCGCGCGGCCGTCTTCGGGTCGGCGGCCATGCCGGCGTACGAGCGCGCCAGCATGGCCCGCGCGCGGTCGCTGTCCAGCTGCGGGTTGGCGACCTGCTCGGCGCGCCCGGCCCACAGCGCGGCGTCCTCGTCGCGGCCCTGCTGCGCGGCGACCTCGGCCATGATCTCGCAGCAGGCCAGGCGGGCGTCGGGGTCGAGCAGGATCACCTCGCCGAAGCCGTTGCAGGCCTCCATCATGGCCTCGACGCCCTCGTCGACCCGCGACAGGCCGAGCAGCGCCCGCGCCCGCGCGTACTGGGCCTGCGCGCCGTACCACTCGCCGCCGTCGGCGCCGGCGCGCATCGCCTCGTCGGCCAGCCGCAGCGCCTCCTTGGCGTCCCCGGCCAGGCCGACGGTCAGGGACTGCTGGGTCAGCGCCCCCGCCAGCTGGGGCGCCGCGCCCAGGAGCCGGGCCGTCTCGGCGGCCTCTTCGGCGATCATCATGGCCTCGGTGAGCCGGCCCTCCATGGTGGAGGCGCGGGCCTGCCCGGTCAGCAGGGTGGCCAGGATGTAGGTCTGGCCGGTGGCGCGGGCGACCGACACCGCGCGCTCGAAGTGCCGCCGGGACGCGGCGTAGCGGCCCATCATGTGCTCGGCCCAGCACAGCCAGGCCACCGCGTCCAGCCATTCGGCCAGCTCGTCGTCGGTCGCCTCGGCCACCAGCCGGTCGGCGGTCTCGGCGTGCCGGACCGCGCCGGCCAGGTCGCCCGACAGGAACGACGACATCGGCCGCAGCGCCGTGACCGCCATCCGCACGGCGGACGGCCAGCCGTCCCCGCCGTTCTCGGGCATGTTCTCCAGAACGGCGTGGGCCGCGCGGAAGTCGCCGCGGAACAGGCTCTCGGCCACCAGCCGCAGCCGCAGCGGCACGCCGGTCGGCGACGCCGGGTCGGGGATGCGGCGCAGCTCGTCCAGCAGCAGCGCCCGCGCCTCGTGCGGACGGCCCAGCAGCCGTTCCATCAGCGCGCACAGCCGCGCCGCCGTGACGCGGCGGTCGTAGTCGTCGGGCGGCAGCAGCCGCAGCAGCGTGCGGGCCGTCTCGCGCCCCTCGGCCAGCCGCCCGCCGAGCGACTCCACCTGCGCCAGCTCCATCAGCAGGCCCAGCCGGGACGGCAGCGGCTCGCGGCCCTCGGTCGGCTCGGGAGGCTCGGGCATGTTCTCCGGCATCAGCCGCAGCGCGGCCCGCAGCCAGTGCGCCGCGGTGACCGGGGCCTGCGCGGTGAACGTGCGGGCCGCCTCCACCAGCGTGGCGATCGCCGCCGGGTCGCCGACCCGCCCCGACCGTTCCACGTGCCGGGCGCGCATCGCGGCGGGCGCGCCGATCCTCGCCAGGTAGGCGGCGATGCGGCCGTGCGCGGCCAGCCGCCACCCGGCCGCGGCCGACCCGTAGGCGGCGTGCCGCACCAGTGGGTGACGGAACCGGAACCGCTCGGCCATCGGCCGCACGATGTCGCGGGCGACCAGCTCGTCCAGCGCCGACAACGTGGCGTCCTCGGACACCTCGGCGGCCACCGCGGCCAGCGCCGGGTCGAACTCGTCGGCGGCGACCGCCGCGCCCTGCGCCACCAGCAGCGCGGTCCGCGACAGGCCGCTCAGCTCCAGCACCAGGGCGGCCTGCACCGCGGGCGGCAGGTCGCCGTCGCCCGGGCCGGTGACGGGCCGCTGCGGGCTGCGCGCCAGCGCCTCCAGGTAGAAGGGGTTGCCGCCGCTGGCACGGTACAGCTCGCGGCAGCGCGCGTCGGGCTCCCGCAGGCCGAGCAGCTGCGCGACCTGCTCCTCGCTGAGCGGGTCGACCGGGACCCGCAGGGCGCGCGCGTTCTGCACCGCGTCCTCGACCAGCGCGGCCAGCCGCGGCGACGCCTGCGCGGGCCGGTACGCCACGGCGAGCGTCACGCGGGCGCGCGGCGGGTGCCGCACCAGGTGGTCCAGCAGCTCGATGGTGGCCTCGTCGGCCCAGTGCAGGTCGTCCAGTATCAGCACCAGGCCGGACGCGGCGGCCAGCTCCTCCAGCAGCCGCCGCACGGTCCGGTACAGCTGGTAGCGGGCGACCCGCCGCCCGTCGGCGGTCTCGGCGGCCGGGCCGGTGGTCGCGGGCGCGGCGGGCGCGGCGGCCAGCGCCGGGAACACCGCCGACAGCAGCCGGGTCGCCCCCGGCCCGAGGTCGGGCAGATGCTCCTCCAGGTGGTCGTCGAGGGCGTCGACGACGGCGCCGAACGGCATCTCCTGTTCGAACTCGGCGGCGCGGCCCGCGCGGGTGGGCAGCTTGCGCGCCGCGGCGGCCCCCGACAGCTCGCTCAGCAGGCGGGTCTTGCCCGCTCCCGGCTCGCCGACGAGGGCGACGAACCGGAACGCGCCCTCGGCCGTGGCGTCCAGAGCCTCTTCCAGGGCACGCAGCACGCCCTGGCGTCCGACCAGCGGCAGGGCCGCCGGAAGGACGTCGGGATGCTGGTCCGTACGACCCTCCATGTCCACACCCCACCAGTAGTGACAAGGCGGTCGATACGCCGCGATGAAGACGTTCAGCTGCTGTCTTGCCTCGATCTTCGGGCAGTCGCAGGGGACACTTTACCGATTCGGCCGACGGCGTGGCCGGTCAAGCGCTCCGGCCCACCGCCGTCCGGACCGCTGCGGTCGCGTCCCCGGCGGTTGCCCTCTGCTATCAACCGTCTTAACCAGGGGGATGTCAACAGTCTTCAGTTAGGCGTTGCCTACCCGTCACCCTTCTACTCGCCGGCCTCCTCGCCCACCTCGGTCACGGCCGAGCCGCTGCGGGACCCCGCCGGGGTGGCGACGACGCGCGTCGACCTGGCCGGAACGAGCGTGACCGACTTGAGCCGGGCGCGCTCGGGCGCGGGGTCGGCGGGACGCAGCTCCACCCGGCGCAGCACCTCGGTGACGATCACCCGCATCTGCAGCAGCGCCAGCTGGGCGCCCGCGCAGTAGCGGCGGCCGCCGCCGAACGGCAGCCATGCCCGGTTGGCCTTCGCCGCGTCCGGTCCGAGGAACCGCTCGGGCCGGAACTCCCCGGGCTCGGGGAACACCTCCGGATCGGAGTGCACCAGCGGGATGATCGCCGCCACGCACCACCCGGCGGGCACCTGGTGGCCGCCGACCGTCATCGGCTCGGCCAGCGCCCGGGGCGTGGCCAGCACCACTGGGCGGACCCGCAGCGACTCCTTGATCACCGCGTCCAGGTAGGCGCGGCCGTCGCCCGCCGCCAGTTCGTCGCGCAGCCGTTCCAGCACCCGGGGGGTGCGCACCAGGCGCTCGAACGTCCAGGCCAGGGCGGTGGCCGTGGTCTCGTGCCCGGCGACCAGCAGGGTGATCAGCTCGTCGCGCACCTCCCGGTCGGTCAGCGGCTCGCCCGCCTCGTCCCGCGCCGCGAGCAGCTGCGACAGCACGTCGCCCGCGTCCGGGTCGGGGTCGCGGCGGCGCCGGGCCATCTCGTCGTAGAGGATCGCGTCGACCTGGGCGCGGACCCGCGCGAACCGGGTGGTGGGCAGGAACCCGGCGCGCTGCGGCAGCGGCGAGGTCAGCAGCCATTCGCGCGGCCCGGGCGGCAGGCGCACCACGGCGGCGTTCCCGCCGAGCGCCACCAGCCGCGGCAGCAGGACGCGCAGGCGGCGCAGCCGTCCGGCGTCGCGGATGCCGAACACCACCCGCATGATCACTTCGAGGGTGATCCGCTCCATCCGGGTGCGCAGCGCGAACGGCTCGCCGAGCGGCCAGCGGTCGACGTCGGCGGCGGCGATCTCGGCCACCCGCTCGGCCCAGCGCGCCACCGCCCGGCCGTGCAGCGGCGGGCCGAGCAGCCGCCGGTGCCGCCACCACGGGTCCTCGTCCAGCGTCAGCAGCGACGCCTCGCCGACCAGCGGGCCGAGGAACCCGCGCCGCACCGCCCCCGCGCGGCCCCCCGCGCCGTCGGCGGCCAGCACCTGCTCGGCCAGGTCGGCGGTCGCCACGCACACCTCCGGCGGCATGCCGGGGAGCCGGATCTGGAAGACGGGCCCGTGGCGGCGCCCGGCGGCGAAGAACCGCATGGGGTCGGCGACGAGCCAGGCGACCTGCAGCGGCGGAGGCAGGCGCAGACCGGGGGGAGCGGGCATCGAGACTCCTGCACGGGATCTCCGGAGAGGTGATCCCTCGAGACGGCGGTCACCGACGCGCGGCGGGGTGAGGCGGCCGCCGCGCCACTCCGGCCGGACCCGCACCGGAGATCACTTTGATGATCTTCGTTCGCAGGTGCCCCTCACATCGTGGTAAACACCGATATTGGCGGCTGTCAGGGGCTGCCCCCCAGCAGGGCGAGGACGGCTCAGGCCAGGCCGATGCGGGCGGCCGCGTCCGACCAGGCGGACTCGTCGCCGCGCGGCTCGTACCGGCGCAGGGGCTGCGTCTCGGCGACGAGCGCGCGCATCTCCGCCAGGTCGCCCACGACCCCGTGCGCGCGCGCCTGCACCAGGACGTTGCCCAGCGCGGTGGCCTCCACCGGCCCGGCGACGACGGGCAGCCCGCACGCGTCCGCGGTCAGCTGGCACAGCAGCTCGTTGCGGGAACCGCCGCCGACCAGGTGCACCGCCTCCACCTCACGGCCGGACAGCTCCGCCGCCTGCCGGATGGCCGCGCGGTGCGCCAGCGCCAGGCTGTCGAGCACGCAGCGCACGATCTCGGCGCGGGTGCTCGGCTCGGGCATGCCCCGGCGGCGGCAGTGCGCGGCGATGCGCGCGGGCATGCCGCCCGGCGGCAGGAACTCGGGGTCGTCCGGGTCGATCAGCGAACGCAACGCCGGAACCCGTGCCGCCTCCGCCAGCAGCGAGGGAAGGTCGGGGGAGTCCCAGGCGCGCAGGCACTCCTGCACCAGCCACAGCCCCATCACGTTGCGCAGGTAGCGGACGGTGCCGTCCACCCCGCCCTCGTTGGTGAAGTTGGCCTTGCGGCTGGCCTCCGTCAGCACGGGCGCGGGCAGCTCCACACCGACCAGGGACCAGGTGCCGCAGGAGATGTAGCCGAAACGGTCACCGGAGGCGGGTACGGCGGCCACGGCCGAGGCGGTGTCGTGGGACGCGACGGCCGTCACCGGCAGGTCCGTGCGCAGGCCGGTCTCCTCCGCCACGTCCGGGCGCAGCGTCCCCACCACATCGCCCGGCTCGCGCAGGTCGGGCAGCAGTTCCGCGGGCAGTCCCAGGCGGTCCAGCAGGGCTCGCGACCACACGCCCCCGCGTGCGTCGAGCAGCCCCGTCGTGGACGCGTTGGTGCGTTCGGCGCCGACCCGCCCGGTCAGCCAGTACCCCACCAGGTCAGGGATCAGCAGCAGCGTCCGCGCCCGCTTGAGGACGTCCGCGGACTCGGCCGCGAGCTGGTAGACGGTGTTGAACGGCAGGAACTGCAGCCCCGACACCTGGTACAGGTGGTCGTCGCCGAGTTCGGCGCGCACCCGTTCCATGACGCCGTCGGTGCGCGCGTCGCGGTAGTGCACGGGGTTGCCGAGCAGCGCGCCGCGCTCGTCCAGCAGCCCGTAGTCGACGGCCCACGAGTCGATGCCCACCGACACCAGGCCGGCGGGCGCCGCGCGCAGCCCGTCGAGCACGTTGCCGTACAGGCCCAGGATGTCCCAGTGCAACGTGCCCGCGACCCGCACGGGACGGTTGGGGAAACGCCGCAGCTCCTCGAGCTCCAGGGTTCCCGGTCCGACGCGCGCGGCCATCACCCGCCCGCTGGACGCCCCAAAGTCGACGGCGGCGAACACCGCGGATGAAGCGTTCATGGGACGAGCAGTACCTCCAGGGTGCGGGGGCCGTGCACGCCCTCGACGCGCGACAGTTCGATGTCGCTGGTCGCCGAGGGGCCGGACACGAAGGTGAGGGGACGGGACGGGTCGAGCCGCTCCAGCGCCTCGGGCACGTCGGCCGCGACCTGGTCGGCGGTGACCACGATCAGGTGGTAGTCGGGCACCAGGGACAGCGCGCGCGGCCCCTGGCCGGGCCCGTGGTCCAGCACGATGGTGCCGGTCTCGGCGATCGCGGCGGCGCAGCCGGTGACCGCGCCCGCCAGCTCGTCCAGGTCGGCCACGGACGGCTCACGCGAGATCCGCTCCGGCGGGACCCGCGCCAGCCACTCGTCCGGCAGCCCGGACGGCACCGCGAACGCCCCGCCACCGCGCGCGGCCAGCGACTCGGCCACCGCGCCGGGCAGCTCGCCGGCGGACACCAGCCGCACCGCGGCGCGGTAGTCGGCGACCCGTTCGGCGAACAGTTCCAGGATCTTCTCGCCGTGGTGACGCCGCAGGTAACCGCGGTCGATCCTGCCGTAGGACTCGGCGGCGTCGGCGGCGGAGCGCCTGCCCGTCACCCGCTCGATCCGGCCGAGGATCTCCTCGCGCGCGTTCGCGCCTGCCCGCCCGCTCATTCGCCCTTCCCTCCGGTGCGGTTCCACCAGGCGCGGAACGACTCCCTGGGCGGCGCCGGCGCGTCCCGGGTGTCGGTCCAGGCGCTCAGCGGCCCGGGCAGGCGCCGGATGCGGCCGCGCCGGCCCACCACGTGGCGGCCGGCGGACGCGGCGCGCTGCGCCAGGGCCAGCCGGGCGGGCGAACGCAGCGTCCACCCCGCGACGTCCATCACCGCGCGTTCCAGCGGATGCTTGTGCCCCTTCTCCACCGCGCGGGCGCGCAGGTGCACCAGCACCTCGGGGATGTCGATCGCCACCGGGCACGCCTCGAAGCACGCCCCGCACAGCGTCGACGCGTAGGGCAGCGAGGCGTCCACGTCCGAGCCGATGCCGCGGATCTGCGGCGACAGGATCGCGCCGATCGGCCCCGGGTAGGGCGAGCCGTAGGCGTGCCCGCCGGCGCGCGAGTAGACGGGGCAGACGTTCAGGCAGGCCGAGCAGCGGATGCAGCGCAGCGCCTGCCGCCCGACCTCGTCGGCCAGCGTCGCGGTGCGGCCGTTGTCCAGCAGGACGAGATGGAAGTCCGACGGCCCGTCGCCGGGGGTGCTGCCGGTCCACGTGGAGGTGTAGGGGTTCATCCGCTCCGCCGTCGAGGAGCGGGGGAGCAGCTGCAGGAACACCTCCAGGTCGCGCCAGCTCGGCACGATCTTCTCGATGCCCATCACCGAGATCAGCGTCTCGGGCAGCGTCAGGCACATCCGCCCGTTGCCCTCCGACTCCAGCACCACCAGGGTGCCGGTGTCGGCGACGGCGAAGTTGACCCCGGACACCGCCACCTTCGCCGACAGGAACTTGGCGCGCAGGTGCCGGCGCGCCGCCTCGGCCAGCTCGGCGGGCGAGTCGGACATCCCGGCCGGCGCGTCCGGCATCGTGCGGCGGAAGATGTCGCGGATGTCGGCGCGGTTGCGGTGGATGGCCGGGACCAGGATGTGCGACGGGCGGTCGTCGCCGAGCTGCACGATCAGCTCGGCCAGGTCGGTCTCGTAGGCGGCGATGCCCGCCTCGGCCAGCGCCTCGTTCAGCCCGATCTCCTGGGTGGCCATCGACTTGACCTTGACCACCTCGGTCTCGCCGGTCGCCCGGACCAGGTCGGTCACGATCCGGTTGGCCTCGGCGGCGTCGCGCGCCCAGTGCACCGTGCCCCCGGCCTCGGTGACCTTCTCCTCCAGCAGGCGCAGGTAGTGGCCGAGGTTCGCCAGGACGTGGTCCTTGATCTGCTTGCCCGCCTCGCGCAGCGCGGCCCAGTCGTCCAGCTCGGCGACGGCCGCCGCGCGGCGCCCGCGGATCGTGGACGTGGCGTGCGCCAGGTTGCGGCGCAGCCGGGTGTCGCCCACCGCGCGCCGCGCCGCGTCCGGGAACGCCGGCATCCCCAGGTACGTCGGCATGCGGCCGGCGGTGCCGCTCGTGCCGGTGCTCATGTTCGGTCCTCCTCTGTGGAGGCGAGGATCTCGGCCAGGTGCACCGTGCGCACGCCGGACCGGGTACGCGACAGCGCCCCGCCGATGTGCATCAGGCAGGAGTTGTCGGCCGAGCACAGCGCCTCGGCGCCGGTGCGGCGCACGTTGGTCACCTTGTCGGCGCACATGGCGGCCGACACCTCGGAGTTCTTGAGGGCGAACGTGCCGCCGAAGCCGCAGCACTCGGTCGCCTCGGGCAGTTCCACCAGGTCGATGCCGCGCACGGCGCGCAGCAGCCGCAGCGGCCGGTCGGCCACGTGCAGCATGCGCAGCGAGTGGCAGGTGGGGTGGTAGGTGACGCGGTACGGGAAGTAGGCGCCCACGTCGGTCACGCCGAGCACGTCGACCAGGAACTCCGACAGCTCGTACACCTTGGGCGTCAGCGCCTCCACGCGCGCGGCCAGGGCGCGGTCGCCGGAGTCGGCCGCCAGCTTGGGGTGCCAGTCGCGGACCATCGCGCCGCACGACGCCGACGGGGTCACGATCGCGTCGTATCCGGCGAACGCCTCGGCGAAACCGCGCACCATCGGCAGGGCCTGCCTGCGGTAGCCGGTGTTGAAGTGCATCTGCCCGCAGCACGTCTGCGCCTGCGGGAACTCGACCTCGTGCCCGAGCCGGGTCAGCAGCCGCACGACCGCCTTGCCCGTGCCGGGGTACATCGTGTCGTTCAGGCACGTGATGAACAGCGCGACCTTCATCGCTCCTCCTCGGAGCCGCCCGCGCCGACGGAGATCTCCGCGATGCCGGAGCCCTCCGCGCCGACGCGGCGGCTGGACTCGCGCACCACCAGCTCCGGCTGGAACATCACCTGCTGGTGGGCGTGCCCCTCGGGGTCGTCGCACTCCTCCAGCAGCAGTTCGGTGGCGATCCGGCCCAGCTGGTAGGTGGGCTGGCGGACCGAGCTGAGCGGCACCGCGGCCGCCGCGGAGAACTCGATGTCGTCGTAGCCGATGAGCGCCACGTCGGTGGGCACCTTCACCCCCGACTGCAGCAGTACCCGCATCACCCCCAGGGCGAGCAGGTCGTTGGCGCAGAAGATGGCGTCGGGCAGGGAGCCTTCGGCCAGCAGCCGCCGCGCCGCCTCCTGGCCGGCGCGCGCGTTCATCGCCGGGACGGTCAGCTCCCGCATCGTCTCGCGCGGCAGCCCGGCCGCGCGCAGCGCCCGCAGCGCGCCCTTGCGGCGGTCGGCGCACTGCCGCAGCGCGGACGGGCCGGTGACGAACCCCAGCGACCGGGCGCCGTCCTCCAGCAGCCGGCCGACCGCCAGCTCGCCGCCCGCCACGTCGTCCACCGCCACCGAGCACTGGTTGGCGCGGGGCGTGGGGTGGTCCAGCAGGACGACCGGGATGTCGCGCTCGCGCAGCCGGTCGGCCTGCCGCCCGTCGTCCACGGGCGTGACCAGCACGCCGCGGACCCGCTGCTCGGCGAACACCCGCAGGTTGCGCTGCTCGCGCTCGTCGGACTCGGCGGACGACGACAGCAGCACCGCGTAGCCGTGCTCGCTGGCCGCGTCCTCGACGCCGCGGGCGACCTCGGTGAAGAACGGGTTCGACAGGTCGAGCACCATCAGCCCGACCGTGCGGCTGTGCCCGGCGCGCAGCGTCGACGCCGAACCGTGCCGGACGAACCCCAGCTCGCGGATGGCCTGCTCGACCCGGGCGCGGGTGGCGGGGGCCACCCGTTCGGGACGGTTGAGCACGTTGGAGACGGTGCCGGGAGACACCCCCGCGTGCCGCGCCACCTGCTTGATGCCCACGGTCGCCGGGCCTCCGGCGCCGTTGCGCGTGGCCGGACGCCTGCTCGCGGACCGGCGCGGCGCGGGTACCTCGCCGGTGCCGTCTGTGCTCATCTGCCGCCCCCGGGTCGGTTTCCGTCTGTTGTGTGTGCCCGCTCACTTTGGGACATGCCGTTAAAACGTGTCAACCCCGCAGTGGCGATCTTGCGGCACGCGGTGCGGTCGACCGCCCCATGCGCCACATCCGTCGCAAGAACTCTTCAGCCCTTGTCCCACCGGGGATCCAGCGGGTTCGGGGTAAGTGCCCTCTTGACGAGTGCGTTGAGTCACATCTACCGTCCTCCGCAACATCACCTTAAAACGTTTTTCATCTACGAGACATCGAACCCCCATCCGAGGAGGGCGGCCGTGAGCGCACCCGCTCGGTCGGCTCCGCCGACACTGGCGCTGGTCAACGTGAGCAAGTCGTTCGGCGCCGTGCGAGCCCTGCAGGGCGTGACCATCGAGCTCCACGCGGGCGAGGTGCACGCGCTGGCGGGCGAGAACGGAGCCGGCAAGTCGACCGTCGTAAAAACGTTCGCAGGCGTGCACCGCCCCGACACCGGGGAGGTGCGGGTCGAGGGCCGTCCGGTGACCTTCCACGGCCCCGCCGACGCGCAGGCCGCCGGCGTCGCGGTCATCTACCAGGAGCCCACGCTGTTCCCCGACCTGTCGGTCGCCGAGAACATCTTCATGGGCCGCCAGCCCCGCACCGCCCTCGGCCGCATCGACCGCCGCGCCATGCACGCCGAGACCGCCAAGCTGTTCGAGCGGCTCGGCGTGGCCCTGGACCCGCAGCAGCCCGCGCGCGGCCTGTCCATCGCCGATCAGCAGGTCGTCGAGATCGCCAAGGCCATCTCCCGCGAGGCCCGGGTGCTGATCATGGACGAGCCGACCGCCGCGCTGACCGGCCAGGAGGTCGCCCGGCTGTTCACCGTCACCCGGACGCTGCGCGACCAGGGCTGCGCGGTGCTGTTCATCTCGCACCGGCTGGAGGAGATCTTCGAGATCTGCCAGCGGGTCACCACCCTGCGCGACGGCACCTACATCGGCACCGAGGCCGTCGCCGACCTCACCCCCGACGACCTGGTCCAGCGCATGGTCGGCCGCGAGGTCGAGGCGCTGTACCCCAAGCAGGACGTGACGCCGGGCGAGGTGGCGCTGAAGGTGTCCCGGCTGACCCGCGAGGGCGTGTTCACCGACGTGTCGTTCGAGGTGCGCCGCGGCGAGATCGTCGCGCTGGCCGGGCTGGTCGGCGCGGGCCGCAGCGAGGTCGCCCGCGCGATCTTCGGCGTGGACCGCTGGGACGCCGGCGCGGTCGAGGTGAACGGCACGGCGCTGCCCCCGGCCAGCCCCACCGCGGCCATGGCCGCCGGGATCGCGCTGGTCCCCGAGGACCGCCGCCAGCAGGGCCTGGTCATGGACATGTCGATCGAGCGCAACATGGGCCTGACCCAGCTGCGCTCGCTGCGCCGCGCCACCGGCCGCGGCCCGCTGATCTCCCGGAAGGTGGAGCGCGACCGCGCCGCCGACTGGGCGCTGCGCCTGCAGCTCAAGTACGCCCGGCTGAGCGACGTGGTCGGCGTGCTGTCGGGCGGCAACCAGCAGAAGGTCGTGCTGGCCAAGTGGCTGGCCACCGACCCGGCCGTGCTGATCGTCGACGAGCCCACCCGCGGCATCGACGTCGGCACCAAAGCCGAGGTGCACCGGCTGCTGTCGGAGCTGGCCGCGCAGAACCTGGCCATCCTGATGATCTCGTCCGACCTGCCGGAGGTGCTCGGCATGGCCGACCGCGTCCTGGTCATGCACGAGGGACGGCTCACCGCCGAGATCCCGCGCGCCGAGGCCACCGAGGAGACGGTCATGGCCGCCGCCACCGGCCGCGCCGGCACCCTGGGGGAGGCGGCGTGAGCGCCACTCTCACCACGTCGCCGGGGGCGCCGTCGGCGGCGGAGAACGGCAAGCGCAACGGGCGGCTGGTCGACCTGGTGCTGCGCGCCCGCGAGCTGAGCATCGCCGCGGCGCTGGTGGTGCTGGTGCTCGGCACCACGATCGCCAACCCGCGCTTCCTGTCCGAGCAGGGCATCAAGGACATCTTCCTCAACGCCTCCATCCTGGCGCTGCTGGCCGTCGGGCAGACGCTGGTGGTCGTCACCCGCAACATCGACCTGTCGGTCGGCTCGGTGGTCGGCCTGGTGGCGTTCGTCGTCGGCGACTTCGTCTCCGGCACCGACCGCGGGCTGCTGCCGGCGCTGGCCGTCGGCATCGGGATCGGCGCGCTGTGCGGGCTCGTCAACGGCCTGCTGATCAGCTTCCTGCGGGTGCCCGCCCTGGTGGTCACGCTCGGGATGCTGTACGTGATCCAGGGCATCGACTACTACATCGCGCACGGCGACCAGATCAACGCCGCCAACGTGCCGGAGAGCATCCTCGACCTCGGCAACGGCAGCCTGCTGGGCGTGCCCTACCTGCCGCTGATCACCATCGTGATCATGCTGGCGGTCGGGTACTACCTGCGCTCCTACTCCTCGGGCCGCGAGTTCTACGCCATCGGGTCCAACCCGGAGGCCGCGCGCCTGGCCGGCGTGCCGATGCGCCGCCGGATCTTCACCGCCTACCTGGTCAGCGGAGTCCTGGCCGGGCTGGCCGGGGTGCTGTGGCTGGCCCGCTTCGGCACCGTCGTCGCCGACAACGCCAACGGCTGGGAGCTGCAGGTCGTCAGCGCCGTCGTGGTCGGCGGCGTGGCGATCACCGGCGGGGTCGGCACCGTCTACGGAGCCGCGCTCGGCGCCCTGCTCATCACCACCATCGGCAGCGCCCTGGTGGTCCTGAAGATCAACTCCTTCTGGCAGGACGCCATCACCGGCCTGCTGCTCCTGCTGGCGATCAGCGTGGACCGGGTGCTGGCCCTGCGCGTCACCCAGGCCTTGAAGAAGAGGAGCCGCCGCCATGGCTGACACGGCCGTCCGCAAGCGGGGCGGGTTCGAACCCGGCCGCCTGGTGCGCTGGGACGTGGTCGTCGCCGCGCTGCTCATCGTGGTGTTCTTCGGCGGCGCCGGGCTGTCGCCCGACTTCGGCAACTCCGACAACATCTCCTTCGCCCTCGGCGACCTCAGCGAGATCGCGCTGATCGCGCTGCCGATGACGCTGCTGGTGGTGTGCGGGCAGGTGGACCTCTCGGTCGCCTCCGTGCTCGGCCTGTCCAGCGCGCTGGTCGGCAAGCTGTGGGACGGCGGCATGCCCATCGAGACGATCATCCCGCTGGTGCTGCTGGTCGGCGTGGTGTGCGGGCTGGTCAACGGCGTGCTGGTGACCCGGCTCGGGCTGCCGTCGCTGGCCGTCACCATCGGCACGATGACGCTCTACCGCGGGCTGGCGTACGTGGTGCTGGGCACCGAGGCCGTCTCGCAGTTCCCACAGCAGTACGCCGACCTGGCCGTCAAGAACGTGCCGGGCACCCCGATCCCGTACCCGATCGCGCTGTTCGCCGTGCTGGCGCTGGCGACCGCCGTCGTCCTGCACGCCACCGGCGTGGGCCGCTCGCTGTTCGCCATCGGCGCGCAGGAGGAGGCCGCGTACTTCGCCGGAATCCGCGTCAAGCGCCTGAAGCTGATCCTGTTCGTGCTGTCCGGGCTGGTCGCCTCGTTCGCCGGGATCGTCTACACCCTGCGCTACGGCAGCGCCCGCGCCGACAACGGCCTGGGCCTGGAGCTGACCGTCATCGCGGCGGTGCTGCTGGGCGGCGTGGACTTCGACGGCGGCAAGGGCACCCTGGGCGGCGTGCTCGCCGGGGTCCTGCTGATCGGCATGATGCGCAACCTGCTGATGCTCAACGACGTCGCCAACGAGATCCAGTCGATCGTGACCGGGCTGCTGCTGGTGGTGTCGGTCCTCACCCCGCGGGTGATCGCCATCGTCCGCGAGGCCAGATCCCGGGGCGGCGGTGCCGCGGCCCCCGTCGCGGCGAAGGCCGCGTCCTGACGGCTCGACCCCTCTCCCCGCTGCACAACACCCACCCCGTCGCATCGCCGATGCGACTTTGCGAAAGGCACGACAGATGACCGTCCGTTCCGTCCTCTCCTGGCGTTCGGTGAGCGCCATCGCGAGCGCCGGCGTGCTCGCGCTCGGCCTGGCCGCGTGCGGCGGCACCACCAAGGACTCCGCCGAACCCGCCGCGGGCGGGGGCGCGGCGGCCTCGGCCTCCGCCAACCCCAACGCGGAGATCAAGAAGGGCTTGAAGATCGCCTTCCTGCCCAAGCAGATCAACAACCCGTACGAGAAGATCGTCGACGAGGCCGGGATCGCCGCGGCCAAGGAGTACGCCGGCGAGGCCAAGGAGGTCGGCCCGTCCGACGCGGCGGCGTCCTCGCAGGTGTCCTACATCAACACGCTGGTGCAGCAGCGGCAGGACGCCATCCTCATCGCCGCCAACGACCCCAACGCGGTGTGCGGCCCGCTCAAGCAGGCCATGTCCCGCGGCATCAAGGTCGTCGCCTACGACTCCGACACTTCCAAGGACTGCCGCAACCTGTTCATCAACCAGGCCAGCTCCGAGGAGATCGGCCGCAGCCAGGTCAAGCTGCTGGCCGACCAGATCGGCGGCAAGGGCGAGATCGCGATCCTGTCCGCCACGGCCAACGCCACCAACCAGAACACCTGGATCAAGTTCATGCAGGACGAGCTGAAGAAGCCGGAGTACTCCGGAATGAAGCTCGTCAAGATCGCCTACGGTGACGACGACGACCAGAAGTCGTTCCAGCAGACCCAGGGCCTGCTGCAGGCCTACCCGAACCTCAAGGGCATCATCTCGCCGACCACCGTGGGCATCGCCGCGGCCGCCCGCTACATCTCCGGGTCGGAGTACAAGGGCAAGGTCGTGCTGACCGGCCTCGGCACGCCGAACCAGATGCGCAAGTTCATCAAGGACGGCACCGTCGAGAAGTTCGCCCTGTGGGACCCCAAGAACCTGGGCTACCTGGCCTCCTACGCGGCCGCCGCGCTGGCGTCCGGGCAGATCAGCGGCGCCGAGGGCCAGTCGTTCAAGGCCGGCAAGCTCGGTTCGCGCACCATCGGCAAGGACGGCGAGGTCATCCTCGGCCCGCCCACCGTCTTCGACAAGAGCAACATCGACCAGTACGACTTCTGAGCCGCGGGAGAGGGCGCCCATGCGACGCGTGTGTTTCCTCCTGAAGGTCAGGCAGGACCGGATCGAGGAGTACCGGGAGCGGCACGCCGCCGTCTGGCCGGAGATGCAGGCCGCCCTGCGCGACACCGGCTGGCGCAACTACTCGCTCTTCCTGCGCGACGACGGGCTGCTGGTCGGCTACCTGGAGACCGACGACTTCGACAAGGCGCTGGAGGGCATGGCCCGCACCGAGGTCAACGCCCGCTGGCAGGCCGAGATGGCGCCGTTCTTCGAGGATCTGGACGGCCGCGCCCCCGACCAGGGGATGCTGCCACTCACCGAGGTCTTCCACCTGGACTAGGACGATCGGGCCGTCCCGGAGCACCCGGGACGGCCCGCAGACCGGCCACCGGGAGACCGGGGACCGGGGAAAGGAACACATGACTGACATCAGCGCGGTGAAGGACGCCCTGCGCCGCCAGCACATCGAGACTCCGTCCTGGGCCTACGGCAACTCCGGGACGCGTTTCAAGGTGTTCCCCCAGCCGGGCGTGCCGCGCACCCCCCAGGAGAAGATCGACGACGCGGCGCAGGTGCACCGCTTCACGGGGGTGGCGCCGAGCGTGGCGCTGCACATCCCGTGGGACACGGTCGACGACTACGCCGCCCTCGCCGACTACGCCGAGGAGCGCGGCGTGCGGGTCGGGGCGATCAACTCCAACGTCTTCCAGGACGACGACTACAAGCTGGGCAGCGTCACCAACCCCGACCCGGCCGTCCGCAAGAAGGCGCTGAACCACCTGCTGGAGTGCGTCGACATCATGGACGCCACCGGCTCGCGCGACCTGAAGCTGTGGTTCTCCGACGGCACCAACTACCCGGGCCAGGACGACATCCGCGAACGCCAGGACCGCCTGTTCGAGGCCCTGCAGGCGGTGTACGAGCGGCTCGGCGACGACCAGCGGATGCTGCTGGAGTACAAGCTGTTCGAGCCGGCGTTCTACACCACCGACGTGCCGGACTGGGGCACCTCCTACGCGCACTGCCTCAAGCTGGGCCCCAAGGCGCAGGTCGTGGTGGACACCGGGCACCACGCGCCCGGCACCAACATCGAGTTCATCGTGGCGTTCCTGCTGCGCGAGGGCAAGCTCGGCGGGTTCGACTTCAACTCCCGCTTCTACGCCGACGACGACCTGATGGTGGGCGCGGCCGACCCGTTCCAGCTGTACCGGATCATGTACGAGGTGGTGCGGGGCGGCGGCTACGAGCCGGCGGCCGGGATCGCGTTCATGCTCGACCAGTGCCACAACATCGAGCCGAAGATCCAGGGGCAGATCCGCTCGGTGATGAACGTGCAGGAGGCCACCGCCAAGGCGCTGCTGGTGGACGCCGACGCGCTGCGTGAGGCGCAGCGGTCCGGCGACGTGCTCGCCGCGAACGCGGTGTTCATGGACGCGTTCAACACCGACGTGCGGCCGCTGCTCGCCGAGCTGCGCGAGGAGATGGGCCTGCACCCGGACCCGGTCGCCGCCTACAAGGCGTCCGGCTACTTCGAACGGATCGTCGCCGAGCGGGTCGGCGGCACCCAGGCGGGGTGGGGAGCGTGACCACCCTGGGCAGGGCGCGCGGCCGCCGGGCGCGAGCGGCAACGCTCGGCGCCGCCGCCCTGCTCGCCCTCGCCGTCGTGCCCGCGGCCGCCGCGTCCTCGGCCGCGACGGCCGGTGCGCGGGCGGCCGTGAAGGCGGGCGAGGCGCCGTCGCTCAAGCGGCTGCGCGACACCGAGCTCGACCCGCGGGCGCTGTACTTCGTGTCCTACGACGGGCTGGTCAACAACGGGTCGTTCCAGCAGAGCGGCGTCCTCACCTACGCGGGATACCAGTACGCCGCGTGGTACACCGCCGACCGCAGCGCGGTGATCGCGCGCCGTCACCTGCCGGACGGCGCGTGGAAGACGGTGGTGCTGCCGCACCGGCTGTCGGTCGACGACTCCCACAACGTCATCTCGCTGGGGGTGTCGCCGCAGGACGGCCGCCTGCACGTGGCGATGGACACCCACAACAACCGGGTGTACTACACCAAGTCCGAGCCGGGCCTGGCGTCCAGGCCGTCGCCGAGCCGGTGGGACGCGTCCCGGTTCGGCGAGGTGCGGCGCGACCTGGACGGCGCCGACCTCGGCGACATCACCTACCCGCAGTTCGCCGTCACGCCCGAGAAGAAGCTGCAGCTGGTGTACCGGACGGGCGGCTCGGGCAACGGCACCAACGAGATCGCCGAGTACGACGGCGGCACGTGGACCAAGCTCGGCAAGTGGTCCAGCGCCGCCGGGACGTACTCGGGCAACGGCACGACCAGCAACGCCCGCAACATGTACGTCCACGGCATCACCTACGGCAAGGACGGCAGGCTGCACGCCGCGTTCACCTGGCGGGAGCAGAACTTCGGCGTGCTGTGCCACCCGGGCGGCCTGTCCAACCACGACACCGGCTACGTCTACTCCGACGACCGGGGCCGCACCTGGCGCAACGACGCGGGCCGGACCGTCGCCGCCACCGGCACCGCCGACCTGGTGGCGCTCGACGACCCGGGCCTGGTGGTCGACCCGATCGACCCCAACCACGCGCTGATGAACCAGGAGAGCCAGGCCGTCGACTCGACCGGCGCCCCGCACGTGATCATCAGCTACGTGCCGGGCCGCTTCACCCAGTGCGTCACCGACTTCACCGCCCAGCGCAAGGCGTACTCGCGGGCGTTCCACGTGACCCGCGACGCGTCCGGCAAGTGGCGCAAGGTGGAGATCCCCGTGCCGAACGAGGCGTTCGGCCGCTCCCGCATCGTGTTCGACAAGAACGACAACGCCTACGTCGTCATGCCGTTCGGCCGGATCGTCGCCGCGAGCAAGGCGAGCGGCTGGACGGACTGGAAGCTGCTGTTCGACGGCACCTTCTACGACGGCGGCCGCACCCTCAACGCGTTCGGCGAGGTCCTCGTCGACGACTCACGGATCGCCACCGACGGCGTGCTGTCGGTGATGTACCAGCGCAAGTCCTCCGGAACCACCCCCTCATCCATCCGCGTGATCGACTTCAGGCTCTCCTGACGGACGGAAGGCGACGGACTTGTCCCCCACCCCCCGGTCCTGGTCCAGATCCCGCCGCGCAGCGGCGGTGACGACGACGTTCGTGCTCCTGCTCACCCCTGTCACGCCCGCGCACGCCGCCGCCGGGCTGCGCGTCACCGCCCTGGAAACCGAGAACGCCGCCGACCCCCTGTCCGTCGTCGACCCCAGGCCCCGCCTCGGCTGGACGCTCGCGTCCGCCGAGCGGGGCCAGCGCCAGACCGCCTACCGCATCGCCGTCGCGCTGGACGGCGGCCGCAAGGTCTGGGACTCCGGAGAGATCAGAGGGTCCGCGGGCCACGGGATCCGCTACGGCGGGCCCGCGCTCCGGCCCGCCACCCGCTACACCTGGCGCGTCAAGGTCGCCGACGCGCGCGGCACGTGGACGGGATGGAGCAGGACCACCTCGTTCGAGACCGCGCTGGCCCGCGACGGCTGGCGCGGCCAGTGGATCGGGGCGCCCGCCGCCGACGCCGCCCTGCCGGACCTGACCGGCACCGACTGGATCTGGTATCCCGAGGGCGACCCGGCCACCAGTGCCCCAGCCGCGACCCGCTACTTCCGGGGCGCGTTCGACCTGTCCGCCGTGCCGTCCGGCGCCCGGCTGGTGATGACCGCCGACGACGGCTTCACCGCCTGGGTCAACGGCACCGAGGTCGGCGGCCGCGACCCGGTACCCGAGCAGGAGAACTGGCGCCGTCCCATCACGGTGGACGTGACCGCGCAGCTCCGGCAGGGCCGCAACGTCATCGCCGTGCAGGCCGCCAACGGCAAGGAGGGCCCCGCCGGCCTGCTGGCCCGCCTGGAGCTGCCCGGCCAGAACCCCGGCGAGTTCGACACCGGCGGCACCTGGCGCTCCCTGAACTCGGCGCCCAGCGGTGACTGGAAGGCCACCGGGTACGACGACTCGTCCTGGCCGGCGGCCAAGGTGCTGGCGGCCTGGGGGAGCGGGCCCTGGGGCCAGGTCCAGCCCGAACGCCCGACCCGGCCCGAGCCGCTGCTGCGCCGCGACTTCACCGTCCCCGGCAAGCGGGTGGCGAAGGCCCGGCTGTACGCCGCCGCCGGCGGCTACGTCGACCTGACGCTGAACGGCAGGAAGGTCGGGGACGAGGTGCTGCAGCCGGGGTTCACCCGGTACGACAAGCGCGTCGAGTACGTCACGCACGACGTCACCGGCCTGCTGCGGCGCGGCGGCAACGCGATCGGCGCGCGGCTCGGACGCGGCTTCTACGGCATGACCCAGCAGAACGTCTGGAACTGGCACAAGACGTCCTGGACGGCCGAGCCGCGCCTGCTGGCCCAGCTCGTCATCACCTACACCGACGGCAGCACCCAGACCGTCGCCACCGACGGGCAGTGGCGCTACGCCGAAGGCCCCGTGCGCTTCGACTCCCTCTACGGCGGCGAGTCCTACGACGCCCGCACCGAACGTCCGGGCTGGGACAGGCCCGGATACGACGACTCGTCCTGGCAGCGGGCCGCCACCGTGCAGGCCCCGTCCGACACCGTCGTCCCGGAGGAGCACGAGCCGATCCGGGTCACCGACACCCTGCGCCCGGTGCAGGTCACCAACCCCAAGCAGGGCACGTACGTGTTCAAGCTGCCGCGCAACATCGCGGGCTGGGCGCGCATCCGCGTCGACGGCCCGGCTGGCGCCACAGTGCGGCTCAAGTACGGCGAGCGGCTCAACTCCGACGGCACCGTCCAGGCCGTCAGCGGGCACGTCACCGGCCGCTTCCAGACCGACGAGTACACCCTCGCCGGACGCGCGGGCGGCGAGACGTGGGAGGCCCGCTACACCTACAAGGGCTTCCAGTACGTCGAGGTGACGGGCTGGCCGGGCGAGGCGCCCGCCGCCGCCGACCTCGACGGCCGCGAGGTGCGCACCGACCTGCGGTCCGTCGGCTCGTTCCGCAGCTCCAACGCGCTGTTCGACACGATCCGCACGGCGACGCGGCAGACGGTGGTCAACAACTGGCACGGCATCCCCACCGACACGCCGATGTACGAGAAGAACGGCTGGACCGGCGACGCCCAGCTCATGGCCGAGATGGAGATGTCCGAGTACGACCTGCGGCGGCTGTTCACCAAGTGGATGACCGACCACCGCGACAGCCAGCGGCAGTCCGACGGGCTGCTGCCGGTGATCGTGCCCGACAACGGCTGGGGGCTGGGCTCGGGCTGGCACGCCCCGCCGTGGCACGCCTCGTTCTTCACCATCCCGTGGCAGATGTACCTGCGCTACGGTGACCGCGACGTGCTCGCCGAGAACTACCAGGCCATGCGCCACTACCTGGACAACTGGCTCAAGCGGGGCCAGGACGGCCTGTACCCGAGCACGCTGAACGACTACCTGGCGCCCGGCTACGGCGGTAACACCCCCGAGGACATGCGCCTGGCCGGGACCGCCTACACCTACTCCAACGCGGTCACCCTGGCCGACATCGCGCAGACCCTCGGCCACGCCGAGGACGCCGCCCGCTACCGGGCCGAGGCCGCCAAGATGAAGGCCGCCTTCAACCGGGAGTTCCTGCGCGGCGACGCCTACGTCACCCGCTCCGACCCGGGCTACCGGCAGACCTCCGCGCTGATCGCGCTGGCGCTCGGCCTGGCGCCCGAGGAGTCGCAGAAGGCGGTCACCGACCGGCTCGTCCGCGACATCAACGAACGCGGCGGCCACCTCAACACCGGCGCGCTCGGCACCAAGTACCTGCTCACCGAGCTGACCGCGCGCGGCCACGGCGAGCTGGCCTACAAGGTCGCCACGCAGCGCACCTACCCGAGCTGGGGCTACTGGATCGACAACGGCGCCACCACGCTGTGGGAGCGGTGGGACCTGGACGCCCGGTCCCGCGACCACGTCTTCCTCGGCGGCGCCATCGGCGAGTGGTTCTTCGAGGACCTGGCGGGCATCCGCCCCGCCGCGCCCGGCTTCGACCGGATCCTGGTCGCGCCCCAGGTCCTGGGCGACCTGACGTTCGCCGAGGGCTCCACCGCCACGCCGCACGGGAAGGTCGCGGTGCGGTGGCGGCGCGAGGACGGCCGCCTGCGGCTGGACGTGGACGTCCCGGTGGGCGCCACCGCCGAGATCCGCATCCCGGCGGCATCCGCGGCGGCCGTCACCGAGAGCGGCGCCGCACTGACCGCCGCGCGCGGCGTCCGCGTCCTGGGTGCGGGCGGCGACGGAACCGTCCGGGTCGAGACCGGCTCGGGCACCTACACGTTCACGACGAGCAAGTTGACCGGCAAGTAACGACGAGGGGAAGCGAATAATGACCTCCACTCCACGCGAAGTGGAGCAGTTGCTGGAACGCGCCCACACCCTGGGCTCGGACCCGCGCAACACCAACTACGCGGGCGGCAACGCCTCCGCCAAGGGCACCGTCACCGACCCGGTGACCGCGCAGGACGTCGAGCTGATGTGGGTGAAGGGCTCGGGCGGCGACCTGGGCACCCTCACCGAGGCGGGCCTGGCGGTGCTGCGCCTGGACCGCATGCGCGCACTCGTCGACGTCTACCCGGGCGTCGAGCGCGAGGACGAGATGGTCGCCGCGTTCGACTTCTGCCTGCACGGCAAGGGCGGCGCGGCCCCGTCCATCGACACGGCCATGCACGGGCTGGTGGACGCCGCGCACGTCGACCACCTGCACCCCGACTCCGGCATCGCGATCGCCACGGCCGCCGACGGCGAGGAGCTGACCCGGCGCATCTTCGGCGACCGGGTGGTGTGGGTGCCGTGGCGGCGGCCCGGCTTCCAGCTCGGCCTGGACATCGCCCAGATCAAGAAGGACAACCCGCAGGCCATCGGCGTGATCCTCGGCGGCCACGGCATCACCGCCTGGGGCGCCACCAGCGAGGAGTGCCAGGCCAACTCGCTGGAGATCATCCGCACCGCCGAGGAGTTCATCGCCCGCAACGGCAAGGCCGAGCCGTTCGGCCCGGTGGTCGAGGGCTACGAGCCCCTGCCCGAGGCCGAGCGGCACGCCCGCGCCGCCGAGCTGTTCCCGCTGGTCCGGGGCCTGGCGTCCACGGACCGGCCGCAGGTGGGGCACTACACCGACAGCCCCGAGGTGCTGGACTTCGTCTCCCGCGCCGAGCACCCGCGGCTGGCCGCGCTCGGCACGTCCTGCCCGGACCACTTCCTGCGCACCAAGGTCGCGCCGATGGTGCTGGACCTGCCGCCGTCGGCGCCGCTGGAGGACGTCAAGGCGCGGCTGCGCGAGCTGCACGCCGCCTACCGCGAGGAGTACGCCGCCTACTACCAGCGGCACGCCACCGCCGACTCCCCGGCGATGCGCGGCGCCGACCCGGCGATCGTCCTCGTCCCGGGCGTGGGCATGTTCAGCTTCGGCGCCAACAAGCAGACCGCGCGGGTCGCCGGCGAGTTCTACGTCAACGCGATCAACGTGATGCGCGGGGCCGAGGCGCTGTCCGCCTACCAGCCGATCCCCGAGTCGGAGAAGTTCCGCATCGAGTACTGGGAGCTGGAGGAGGCCAAGCTCCGCCGCATGCCCAAGCCCAAGCCGCTGGCCACGCGGGTCGCGCTGGTCACCGGCGGCGGGTCGGGCATCGGCGCGGCCACCGCCCGGCGCCTGGCCGCCGAGGGCGCGTGCGTGGTCGTCGCCGACCGCGACCTGGCCGCGGCCGAGAAGGTCGCCGCGGAGATCGCCGACACGGCCGGGGCGCTGCGGCCCGGCGACGTCGCCACCGCCGTCGCCGTGGACGTCACCGACGAGGAGCAGATCGCCGCGGCCGTCCGCGCGGCCGTGCTGGCGTTCGGCGGCGTCGACCTGGTCGTCAACAACGCGGGCCTGTCGATCTCCAAGCCGCTGCTGGAGACCACGGCCGCCGACTGGGACCTGCAGCACGACGTGATGGCGCGCGGCTCGTTCCTGGTGTCGCGGGAGACCGCCCGCGTCATGGTCGAGCAGGACATGGGCGGCGACATCGTCTACATCGTGTCCAAGAACGGCGTGTTCGCCGGGCCCAACAACATCGCCTACGGCGCCACCAAGGCCGACCAGGCGCACCAGGTGCGGCTGCTGGCGGCCGAGCTCGGCGGGCACGGCATCCGCGTCAACGGCGTCAACCCCGACGGCGTGGTGCGCGGGTCGGGCATCTTCGCCGGGGGCTGGGGCGCCAAGCGCGCCGCCGTCTACGGCGTGGAGGAGGAGAAGCTCGGCGAGTACTACGCCCAGCGCACGCTGCTCAAGCGCGAGGTGCTGCCCGAGCACGTCGCCGCCGCCGTCTTCGCCCTCACCGGCGGGGACCTGACCCACACCACGGGCCTGCACGTGCCCGTGGACGCGGGCGTCGCCGCCGCGTTCCTGCGGTAGCGCCCCCCGCACCAGACCCGACGGGGCCGGCGCCGGTCGCGCAGGAGCCGCGCCGGCCCCGTCGTCCCACCCCAGCCGCACGTCCGAGGAGGACCTAACCGTGACGGCACACCTGGACCTGACATCCGATCGCATCACCGTCCCGCCCGTCCGGGTCGGCCTCGTCGCCGGCGGACTCGGCGCGTACTGGCCGCAGTTCCCGGACCTGCTGCCCCAGCTGAAACGCTCGGCCGAGCGCGTGTCGGAGCGCATGCGCGGCCTGGGCGCCGAGGTCGTCGACGTCGGCTTCATCTCCGACGAGCGGGAGGGCGCGGCCGCCGCCGAGCGGCTGCGGGAGGCCGGCTGCGACCTGATCGTCGGATTCCTGACCACCTACATGACCGCGACGATGCTGGTGCCGGTCGCGCAGCGGTCCGGCGCCCCGGTGCTGCTGATCAACCTGCAGCCCACCGAGTCGATGGACCACGCCACGTTCGACACCGGGCAGTGGCTGGCGTACTGCGGCGCCTGCCCGCTGCCGGAGATGGCCAACGCGTTCGCCCGCTGCGGCGTGCCGTTCCGGTCGGTGTCGGGCTACCTGGAGGACGAGCGCGCCTGGGCGAAGATCGGCCGGTGGGTGCGCGCGGCCGGGGTGCGGGCCGCGCTGCGGCGCGGGCGGCACGGCCTGATGGGGCACCTGTACCCGGGGATGCTGGACGTGTCGACCGACCTGACGCTGGTGGCCGCCAACTTCGGCGGGCACGTCGAGGTGCTGGAGTTCGACGACCTGCGGGTGCGGGTCGACAAGGTCACCGACGCCGAGACCGAGGCCCGCAAGAAGCAGGCGCGGGAGGTGTTCGAGTTCGCCGAGTCGGTCAACGACACCGACCTGACCTGGGCGGCGCGCGTGTCTGTGGGCCTGGACCGGCTGGTCGAGGACTTCGCGCTGGACTCGCTGGCCTACTACCACCGCGGGCTGGACGGCGAGGTGCACGAGCGGCTGGGCGCCGGGATGATCCTCGGCGCGTCGCTGCTGACCGCGCGCGGCGTCCCCGCGGCGGGCGAGTACGAGCTGCGCACCTCCCTGGCCATGCTGATCGCCGACCGGCTCGGCGCGGGCGGCTCGTTCACCGAACTCCAGGCGCTCGACTTCACGCGGGGGCATGTCGAGATGGGCCACGACGGCCCCGCGCACCTGGCGATCAGCGCCCGCCGCCCGCTGCTGCGCGGCCTCGGCGTCTACCACGGCAAGCGCGGCTACGGCGTGTCGGTCGAGTTCGACGTCAAGCACGGGCCGGTCACGGCGTTCGGCGTCATCCAGCGGCGGGACGGGCGGTTCGCGTTCGTCGCGTCCGAGGGCGAGGTCGTCGACGGGCCGCTGCTGGAGATCGGCAACACCACCTCGCGGGTCGACTTCGGCTGCGACCCGGGGGAGTGGACCGACGCGTGGAGCGCCACCGGCATCTCCCACCACTGGGCCCTGGCCACCGGCCACCTGGTGCCCGACCTGAGGGCCCTGGCCGACCTGATGGACGTCGAACTCGTCGTGGTCAAGCCCTAGAGCCTTCCTGACGCGGCTCACGCCGCGGACACCACGTGAACGTGATCGGGGGATCCGTGCACGCGGCGCCTCACCGCGCCCGAAAACTGGAGGAGCCCATGCGGCGATTCCCGTTCCGACCACTACTCGTCCCCGTCCTGGCCGTCACCGTCGCCGGATCCCTGGCGGCGGCCCCTGCCGCCGCGTCCGCCCCCGGCGGTGACGGCGTGCGCGTCGACCAGACCCGCACCGAGCACGGCGATCGTCCCCTCGGCATCGACGCGCCGCGTCCCCGGCTGAGCTGGCGGCTCGGCTCGGCCGCGCGCGGTCAGGCCCAGACCGCCTACCAGATCCGCGTGGCCACCGACCCGGGCCGTCTCGGCAGGCCCGACGTGTGGGACAGCGGCAAGGTGTCCTCGTCGCAGTCGGTGCTCGTCCCCTACGGCGGGCCGGCGTTGAAGGCGAGGACCCGCTACCACTGGACGGTGCGGGTGTGGGACGTGCACGGACGGCCCTCACCGTGGAGCAAGCCCACGTGGTGGGAGACCGGCCTGCTGGACGGCGCGACCCTGGGCGGCCAGTGGATCGGCCACGACGCCCCGGTCCCGCTGCCCACATCGTTCACCGGGCAGAACGACCCGTCGCAGCTCACCCAGGGCAGCACGCAGGGGCAGACGTTCACCTCCGACAGGCCCGTCAGCCGGGTGTCCATCCCCATGCCCACCTGGCACACCACCGACGCCGACGTCACCGTCTCCCTCTACAGGGGCGGCCCCGGCGGCGAACTGCTGGCGCGCAGCCGCGTCGAGAACCACCCGGACAACGCCGAGGCCGCCCTCGTGCTGGACGAGCCCGCGCCCGCCGGGACGTACTACGTCGAGCAGTCCGACCCGTCCGGGCAGATCGGCTGGTGGAGCCACACCGGCGGAGGCTACGAGCACGGGCAGGCGTACCGGGACGGCAAGCCCGTCGCGGGAGACCGGCGCTTCACGTTCACGACGGTGACCACCGGGCCCGACGGGTTCACGCCGCAGCTGCGCAAGGAGTTCAGCCTCGGCAAGAAGGTCAGGCGGGCGCGGCTGTACTCGACCGCGCTCGGCGTCTACCAGGCCGAGATCAACGGCCGCCGCGTCGGCACCGAGGAGCTGGCGCCCGGCTGGACCGACTACGGCAGGCGCGTGCAGTACCAGGCGTACGACGTGACCGGGCTGCTGCGGCGCGGCGGCAACGCGATCGGCGTGACGGTGGCGCCCGGCTGGTACTCCGGCCACATCGCGATCTTCGGGCCGAACCAGTACGGCGAGCGCCCGTGGCTGCGGGCCGAACTGGACGTCGACTACACCGACGGCACCTCGCAGCGCATCGTCACCGACCGCACCTGGCGCAGCGCCGACGGGCCCGTGGTGACCTCGGACCTGCTCATGGGCGAGCAGTACGACGCCCGCGAGGAGACCCCCGGCTGGACGCGGCCCGGGTTCGACGACGGGGCCTGGAAGCAGGTCATCGTCAACGACGAGGCCACCGCCCGGCCCGTCGGCCGGCTCGACGCGCCCACCCGGGTGGAACGTGACATCACGCCGGTGAAGGTGACCAGCCCCAAGCCGGGAGTGCACGTCTTCGACCTCGGCCAGAACATGGTCGGCCGGGTGCGGCTGCGCATCCCCGCCGGCGGGAAGGCGGGGCAGACCGTCACCATCCGGCACGCGGAGGTGCTCAACAAGGACGGCACCCTCTACACCGGCAACCTGCGCACCGCCAAGGCCACCGACACCTACACGCTCAACGGCGGGGGCGCGCAGACCTACGAACCGCGCTTCACCTTCCACGGCTTCCGCTACGTCGAGGTGACCGGCTACCCCGGCACCCCGTCGCGCGACGCCGTCGTGGGGCGCGTCATGCACACGGCCGAGCCGTTCACGATGTCGTTCTCCACGGACGTGCCGATGCTCAACCAGCTGCACAGCAACATCACCTGGGGGCAGCGAGGCAACTTCCTGTCCATCCCCACCGACACCCCGGCCCGGGACGAGCGCATGGGGTGGACGGGCGACATCAATGTGTTCTCCCGTACCGCCACCTACAACATGGACTCCGCCCGCTTCCTGACCAAGTGGATGCGGGACATGCGCGACGCCCAGGCCGCCGACGGGGCGTTCCCCGACGTGGCCCCGAAGGTCGGGTTCATCGGCGGCGGCAGCGCCGGCTGGGGCGACGCCGGGGTCACCGTCCCCTGGAACCTGTACCAGGCGTACGGCGACCGGCAGGTGCTGGAGGACAACTACCCGGCCATGCAGAAGTGGATCTCCTACCTGGAGACCAACAGCACCGGGCTGCTGCGTCCCGCCTCCGGCTACGGCGACTGGCTGAACGTCGGCGACGAGACGCCCAAGGACGTCATCGGCACCGCCTACTTCGCCTACAGCACCGGGCTGGTCGCCAAGGTCGCCCGCGCCCTCGGCAAGGAGGACGACGCCGAGCGCTACGACGAGCTGGCCGGGCGCGTCCGCGACGCGTTCGTCAAGGCGTACGTGTCGGAGGACGGCCGGGTGAAGGGCGACACCCAGACCGCCTACGTGCTCGCCCTGTCCATGGACCTGCTGCCCGGATCGGCCCGCAAGCCCGCGGCGGACCGGCTCGTCGAGCTCATCAAGGCACGCGACTGGCACCTGTCCACGGGATTCCTGGGCACGCCCCAGCTGCTGCCCGTCCTCACCCAGACCGGGCACACCGACGTGGCCTACAGGCTGCTGCACCAGCGCACGTTCCCGTCCTGGGGCTACCAGATCGACCAGGGAGCCACCACCATGTGGGAGCGCTGGGACTCCATCAAGCCCGACGGGTCCTTCCAGGACGCGGCGATGAACTCCTTCAACCACTACGCCTACGGAGCGGTGGGCGAATGGATGTACCAGAACATCACGGGCATCGCCGCCGGACAGCCCGGCTACCGGCACACCGTGATCCGTCCCCGCCCCGGGGGCCAGGTGCACCGGGCCACGGGACGCTACGACTCGGCCTACGGCCCGATCCAGACGTCCTGGACCGTGCGTGACGGCCGCTTCACCCTCGACGTGTCCGTCCCCGTCAACACCACGGCCGAGGTGTGGGTGCCCGCCCGCGCCGCAGCCGAGGTGACCCAGGACGGGGCCCGCTTCACCCGCATGGAGGACGGCGCGGCGGTCTTCACCGTCGGCTCTGGCACGTACCGGTTCTCCGCACCCGCCCAGTAACGACGAGCCGGCGCGCGTCCCCCGCCGCGCGCGCCCACCCCCATTTCGCTCGCATCACCCCCGAGGAGTTACATGCGTGCCATCTCGCACCGTTCCCTGGCCGTCGCGGCGGGGGCGCTGACCCTGGTCTCCGTCGCGCTGCCGGGCTCGATGGCCTCGGCCGCCGTCAAGGCCGCGGGTCACGCGCCGAAGGCCCCCGTCGAGCTGACCGTCGGTGACCGCGCCCGCCCCCTCAACGTGGAGGGCGCGCCGCTGTTCGGCTGGCGGCCGCGCGACGTCGACCCCGGCGAGACGCAGACCGCCTACCAGGTCGTCGTCCGCGCCGACGGCGGCGCGCGCGTGTGGGACAGCGGCAAGGTCGCGTCGGGCAGCCAGGAGTACGTGCCGTACGGCGGGCCCGCCCTCACCCCCGGCACCGGCTACACCTGGACGGTGCGGACGTGGGACCGCACCGGCAAGGTCTCCCCCTGGTCCCGCCCGGCCGAGTTCGACACCGGCCTGCGCGACCAGGACTGGCAGGCAAGCTGGATCCGGCGCACCACGGCCGAGGCCGACGACTACACCCTGGCCCGCAAGGAGTTCACCGTCGGCACATCCCGCGTCGTCCGGGCCCGGGTGCACATCTCCGCCAGCCACCAGTACGCGCTCCACCTCAACGGCGAGGTCGTCGACCACGGCCCCGCCTACGAGTACCCCGACAGCGGCTACTACCGCACCGTGGACGTCACCTCGCGGCTGAAGGAGGGCCGCCCGGCCGCGCTGGGCGTGCAGTACCACTGGCACGGGGGCGGGCAGGGCCGTCCCAAGGGCGAGCCCGGCCTGCTGGTGCGGCTGGAGGTCGAGCACGCCGACGGCACCCGGCAGGTCGTCGTCACCGACGGATCGTGGAAGGTGACGCGCGGCCCCTGGAAGACGGCCCCGCGCCGCAACGGCGACGGCGCCGACTACGTGGAGGAGTACGACGCCACCGCCGAGCCGCTCGGCTGGGACCGCCCCGGGTTCGACGACTCGTCCTGGCAGGCGCCGCAGGTCGTCGGCGCCCACCCGGCCGGGCCGTTCAAGACCCTCACCGGCCAGGAGACCGACCTCTCCTACACCGTGATCCGCCCGCGGAAGGTGACGCGGCTGGAGTCGGGCGCGCTGGTCGCCGACTTCGGAAAGATCATCCCGGGCATGCCCGTCGTGCGGTTCCGCGACGGCGAGGCGGGCCGCCACGTCGCCATGCACGCCGGGTACGTGCTGGCGTCCGACGGGTCGGTGTCGCGTTCCAAGAGCGACAACCAGAGCACCGACCTGACCTACGGGCACACCCAGCGCGACGGCGACCAGACGTTCCGGTCGTTCACCTACATGGGCTTCCGCTACTTCGAGATCGAGCCCGGCGCGGGCGTCGACCCCGAGGACATCAGCGCGGTCGTGCAGCACACCGAGGTGGACCTGTCGCGCACCGCGAAGCTCCGCACGTCCGACGAGGGCGTGGACGCCGCCTACGACCTGATGCGGCGCTCGGCGCTGTACGGGTCGCAGTGGCAGTTCCTGGACACCCCCACCCGGGAGAAGGGCCAGTTCCTCGGCGACGCGGTCGACATCTCCCTGGCCACCATGTCCGCCTACGGGGAGCGCCGCCTCACCCGGCAGGCCATCACCGAGTTCATCGAGTCGCAGGCCCGCTACTGGCCCGACGGCCGCCTCAACGCCGTGTACCCCAACGGCGACGGCAAGCGCGACATCCCCGACTACACCGAGATGTTCCCCGGCTGGGTGTGGGAGTACTACCTGCGGTCCGGTGACGCGCGCACCCTGGCCGCCGCGTACCCGGTGATGACCGCCGTGGCCGACTACGTGCGCCGCCACATCGACTCCGGCACGGGCCTGGTGACCCGCCTGACCGGCGGCTCGGGCCAGTACCAGTACGGCATCATCGACTGGCCCGCGACCATGCGCTACGGCCACGACATGGACACCGCCGCCCGCACGGTCATCAACGCGCTGGGCGTCGACGTGTTCAACGCCACCGCCCGCGCCGCCGACGCCCTGGGCAGGGGCGGCGACGCCGCCGCGCTGCGCCGCGACGCCCAGAACCTGGCCGCCGCCGTCAACGCCAAGCTGCGCCGCCCCGACGGCGTCTACATCGACGGCCTCAGAAGCGACGGCACGCAGAGCACGCACGCCTCGCAGATCGCCAACGCCTACGCCGTCGCCTACGGCGTCACCCCGGCGGCCGACCGCGACCGCGTCGTGTCCTACGTCGCCGGGCTCGGCATGCGGATGGGGCCGTTCACCTCGCACGGGCTGATGAAGTCCCTCGCCGACCGCCCCGACCAGGTCGTCGAACGCCTCACCGACACCGAGGGCCCCGGCTGGGGCAACATCCTGGCGCGCGGCGGCACGTTCACCTGGGAGTCGTGGGACGCGCCTGAGACCGGGCAGAGCCACTCCCACCCGTGGGGGTCGGTCGCGCTCGTGGACGTCCAGGAGTCCCTGCTGGGCGTGTCGGTCACCGCGCCCGGCTCCGCGCGGGTGCGGGTGCGCCCGCCGCTGTCCGGACTGGACCGCGCGTCGGGCACCGTGCCGGTGCAGCGCGGCGACGTGGGCGTCGACTGGGCCCGGCGCGGCGCCGTGTTCCAGATGTCGGTGGACGTGCCGGTCAACGTGACCGCCGAGGTGCACGTCCCGGCCCGCGCCGCCGCCGACTTGCGCGTCACCGGCCCCGCCGCGTCCACCGCCCGGTTCACGGGCATGCGCGACGGCTACGCCGTGTACCAGGTCGGCTCCGGCCGCCTCACCTTCCACTCCTCGGCCCGCTGACTCGGGGGACCCGCATGGAGAACACCACCCCCAGCCGGCCCACGCGCAGGCACGTGCTGCAGGCCGGTGCCGTGGGGGCGGGCGCGGCCGTCGCCCTGGGACCGTCGCTGACCGACCCCGCGTCGGCGGCGGCCCCGGGCGACCGGCCCGAGCGCCTCACCGTCGAGTACGCCGAGCAGCCGCTCGGGCTGGACGTGCCGCGGCCCCGCCTCGCCTGGCTGCCTCCCGCCGGCACCACGCGGCAGACCGCCTACCAGATCCGCGTCACGCGCCACGACGACGACCGCCCGGTGTGGGACAGCGGCCGCGTCGCGTCCGACGCCACCGCCCACGTCGAGTACGCGGGCCCCACCCTGGTGTCCCGTACCCGCTACCGGTGGCAGGTCCGCACCTGGGACGAACGCGGACGCCCCTCCCCGTGGAGCCGCCCGTCGTGGTGGGAGATGGGCCTGCTGCGTCCCGAGGACTGGCGCGCCCGCTGGATCGGCGGCCGCCAGGACCCCGACCACGACTGGGCCGACCAGAGGACCACCTTCGTCTTCACCCTCACCGGCGACGCGCTGGACTTCCTGTTCCGCGCACGCCCCGTCGGCAAGACCTACGGGGAGACCTACACCTGGCGCGTCACCGCCGTGGACGGCGTGCCGACCCTGGTCGCGCAGGTCCGCCGCTACCCGGGCGGCAGCAGTTCCGACACGACGCTGACCACGCTCAAGCGGGTGCCGATCACCAACATCGCGCCGGGCGAGCTGAGGAACACCCGGCACACCCTCGCCGTCGAGGCCCGCGGCACCACGATCACGACGTGGATCGACGGGGAACGCGTCGACACCCTCACCGACGGCGCCCAGAAGTCCGGCACGATCGGCGTGCGGGCCGAGACGGCCGCCGCCGGGATGCTGCACGAGGTGACGGTCGAGACCGGCGGCGAACGCGTCTTCCACACCGATTTCGCGCGCGGCGCCAACCCGTTCACCGGCGGCGACGTCACCGGCGACGGGCTGGCCGTCCCCGGGCAGGCGACCGGCAAGGACATCGTCCTGCCGATCGCCACCCCCGCGCCGCTGCTGCGCCGGGAGTTCACCGCCAAGGGACGCGTCAAGCGCGCGCGGCTGTACGTCGCGGCGGGCGGCTTCCCCAAGCTCAGCCTCAACGGGCGGCAGGTCGGCGACGCCGCCATAGAGAACGGGTTCACCGCCTACGACAAGCGCGTCCTGTACCGCACCTACGACGTGACGGACGCGGTGCGCCAGGGCGGCAACGTGCTCGGCGCCGAACTCGGCCGCGGCTGGTACGGCCTGGCCGACCCCAACGAGTGGTACTGGCACCAGGCGCCCTGGCACGCCCAGCCCGCCCTGAAGGCGCAACTGGAGATCACCTTCACGGACGGGCGTCACCAGCTGGTCACCACGGACGGGTCGTGGCGCGCCACCGACGGGCCCACCCGCTACGACTCGATCTACGGCGACGAGCACCACGACGCCCGCCGCGCCCTGCCCGGCTGGGACCGCCCCGGCTTCGACGACCGGACGTGGCGCCGGGCCGCGACCGTCGCCGGGCCGTCCGGACGCCTGGTCGCCGCCCAGCTCGAACCGATCAGGCCGGTGGCGGAGGTCGCGCCGGTCTCGGTCACCGAGGCGAAGCCCGGCGTGTGGGTGTTCGACTTCGGCCGGATCTTCGCCGGCTGGGTGCGGCTGGACGTCTCCGGCCCCGCCGGGCAGACCGTCACGCTGTTCCACTGCGAGAAGCTCAACGCCGACGGCACCGGATCCGACGCCGGGAACCGCCTGATCGACACGCAGCTGCAGAACGACCGCTACACCCTGGCGGGGCGGGGCCGGGAGACGTGGGAGCCGTCGTTCGGCTACAAGGGATTCCGGTACGTCCAGGTCACCGGCTTCCCGGGCCGCCCCACGCGGGCGACGCTCACCGGCCGCGTCGTGCACTCGTCGGTGCCGTCCACCGGCACGTTCACCAGCTCCGACGAGCTGCTGAACAAGATCCAGCAGGCGGCCCGCAACACCCTGCTCAACAACACCCACGGGTTCGTCACCGACACGCCCACCTACGAGAAGAACGGCTGGACCGGCGACGCCCACGCCTCGGCGCTGGCGGCCGCCTGCAACTTCGGCATGGCCCGCGTGTGGACGAAGTGGCTGGCCGACTTCCGCGACGCCCAGTCTCCCAAGGGCGAGATCCCCGAGATCGTCCCGTCGACCCCGCTGTACGGCTATGAGAACACGCCCGGCTGGAACATGATCTGGGGCGCGGTCCCGTCGTGGGACGCGGCCACGTTCGTGCTGCCGTGGGAGATGTACACGGCCTACGGCGACACGCGGATCCTGGCCGAGATGTACGACACGCACAAGAAGCTCGTGGACTACACGCGGACGTACTTCACCGACGACCACGTCTACGCCAATAAGCAGAACGTCTTCCTGGGCGAGTACGCGGGCAAGGGCCCGGTCGGCCCGGTGGACGCCACCGCGTCGGCCTACTACTTCTACATGGCGGACCGGCTGTCGGAGAGCGCGCGGCTGCTCGGCGACAACGGCGCCGCCACCAGGTACCGGACGCTGGCCGGGCAGATCCGCGACGCCTACAACAAGCGGTACTGGGACGCGTCCCGGCGCGTCTACCGCACCGTGGGCGCCGACGGCACGGTCCAGGCCTACGCGCAGACGCAGAACGCGCTGCCCCTGGCGTTCGGCATGGTGCCGGACGGCCAGGAGAAGGCCGTCGCGCGAAGCCTGAACGACGACATCGTCGCCCAGGGCCACCACCTCACGGCGGGAGTGTTCGCGGGCCGTTTCCTCATGACGCTGCTCAGCGACCACGGCTACACCGACACCGCCTACAAGGTGGCCACCCGGACGACGGAGCCGAGCTGGGGGCACTGGATCGTCAACGGCCATTCGACGATGTTCGAGGGCTGGGCGTTGACGTCCCGCTCCTACGACCACCACTACTGGGGGTCGGTCAGCTCGTGGTTCTACCAGGGGCTGGCGGGGATCCGTCCCGGCCGGCCCGGCTACCGCACCGTGACGATCCGGCCGGGCGTGCCCACCGGTCTCGACCGGGCGGCCGCCTCCCTCGACACCGTGCGCGGCAGGGTCGAATCGGCCTGGTCGCGTGACGGAGACCGGTTCGACCTGCGCGTCCGTGTGCCCGCCGGCACGGCCGCCGAGGTCTGGGTGCCCGGACGGAACGTCCGCGCCCCGGCCGGTGCCCGGTTCCTGCGCCACGAGGACGGCCACGCCGTCCACGAGGCCGGCGCGGGGACCTTCGCGTTCGGTTCCACCTACCCCGCATGACCAGGAGTTCGTTTGAGCAAGCACGACGGCGCCGGCGTCAGCCGCCGGCGTTTCATCCAGTACACGGCCGTGACGGGGGCGAGCGCGGCCGTGGCGCTGAACTCGCCGCTGGGCGGCGCGGGCACCGCGCGGGCGGGCGCCGGCGCCCCGTCGTTCGCGGCGTTCGCCCGGCCGGACGCCGCGGTCCGGCCGCGGTTCCGCTGGTGGTGGCCGGACGGGCTGGTCGACCCGGCGGAGATCCGGCGGGAGATCGACCAGATCGCCGCCGCCGGGTTCGGCGGCGCGGAGATCGTCGCCGTGCACCACAGCATCCGCGACAAGTCCGTCCTGGACCCCGAGGGCCACGGCTGGGGCACCCCGGCGTGGAACGCGGGCGTCGAGGCCGCCCTCGACCAGGCGCGCAGGCGCGGCATCACCGTCGACCTGACGATCGGCCCGGCCTGGCCCGCGGCCGTCCCGACGATCACCCCCGACAGCCCGGCCGCCGTGCAGGAGCTGGCGCACGGCAGCGCCACCGTGACCGGCGGGCAGACCTACAGCGGCCCCGTGCCCGAGCCCGTCGCCGCAGCCGAGGAGGACGTGCACGTCCGGCATCTGGTGGCCGTGCACGCCGCCCGCGTCGACACCGCCAACTCCACCCGCACCGAGACGGGCCTGGCCCGCGACTCGTTCACGGACCTCACCGCCACGGTCCGGGACGGGCGGATCAAGTGGACGGCCCCCGGCGACGGGTCGTGGGTGCTGCTGTCGTACTGGCGGCGCGGCAGCGGGCAGCGTCCCGAGTCCGGCCCGCACTCGGCGCCCGACTGCGCGGTGGTCGACCACTTCAGCCCCGCGGGGACCAAGGCGGTCATCGACTTCTGGGAGTCGACGCTGCTGACCAAGCGGATCCGCAAGCTGATCAGGCAGGCCGGCGGCACGCTGTTCGAGGACTCCATCGAGCTGGAGACCCAGGCGCTGAACTGGACGCCGGACCTGCCCGAGGAGTTCGCCCGCCGCCGCGGCTACCCGCTGTGGCCGTACCTGCCGGTGATCGTGCAGCACAAGGAGCGGACGCTCTACTCCTACGAACCCCAGATCACCCGGCAGGCCCGGCACGACTTCTGGCTCACGGTGTCGGACCTGTTCAACGAGCACCACTTCGCCGCGCTCACCGAGTGGGCGCACTCGATCGGCCTGCAGTTCCGCGCCCAGCCGTACGGGCTGCAGACCGACGCGATCGAGACCGCCGCGATCATCGACGTGCCGGAGGGCGAGTCGCTGGGCTTCAAGAACCTGGACGACTACCGCGTCCTGGCCGGGGGCCGCGACATGGCGGGCCGCAAGATCCTGTCGTGCGAGGCGGGGGCGTACCAGGGCGGCGCCTACAACACCACCTGGGACAAGCTGCTGCGCACCATGGGCGGGGCGTACGCGGCCGGGCTCAACCAGACGGTCCTGCACGGCTTCTCGTACGCGACCGCTCCGGGTGTGGCGTGGCCGGGCTTCGCCGGGTTCACCCCCTACAACGGGGGCATCGGGTACGCCGAGTCCTGGGGGCCGCGCCAGCCGACCTGGCGGCACGCCCCGGACATCGCCGCCTACCTGGGCCGCGTCCACCACGTGATGCAGTCCGGGACGAACCGCATCGACATCGCCGTGTTCCGGCAGAAGGGCTACAGCAAGACCGGTATCGGCGCGGGCTGGTTCACCGGCACGGGCGTGCCGCTGGGGTGGACGCACCAGTTCATCAGCGCCGCCACCCTGGAACTGCCCAGCGCCACGGTGTCGGGCGGCAGGCTCGCCCCGAAGGGCCCCGCCTACAAGGCGGTCTTCGTGGAGGCCGACCGCTTCTCCTCGGGCGACCGCACGATCCCGGTGAGGTCGGCCGAGAAGCTGCTGCGCCTCACCAAGGCGGGGCTGCCGATCGTGTTCCTGGGGGACTGGTCGGCCGCGACCGTCCCGGGCGTGCCGAAGGCGGGGGAGAACGAGCGGCTGCGCGCCGTCCTCAAGGAGCTGTTCGCCCAGCCCAAGGTCCGCGTCGTCGCCGCGGACACCGAGGTGCCGGGCGCGCTGGCCGCGCTGGGCGTCGAGCCGGACGTCAAGTACGCCCAGAGCTCCACCCTGCTCAACGGGCACCGCGTCGCCGGCGACGTCGACTACTACTACCTGTGCAACGGCAAGCACGCCGAAACGGTCAAGCCCCCGGTGGCCGCCATCGACCACCAGGTCACGCTCACGCGCGCCGACCGGCGCGCCGTGCCGTTCCGTCTCGACCCCTGGACGGGCGAGGCCGAGCGGATCGCCGTCTACACCGAGGAGGGCGACAAGGTGACCGTGCGGGTCGCCCTGCAGCCCAGCGAGACCACCGTCATCGCCCTGGGCCGCCCCGGCACCGGCGTTCCGCACGCCACGCGCACCGACGCGGGGGAGGTGCGCTACGACGGCGGCCGTCTCGTCGTCCGCTCCACCGAGCCCGGCGCCTACACCACCACGCTGTCCACCGGCCGCACCGTCTCCACCACGGTCGGAGAGCTGCCGGCGGCCCTCACCCTCACCTCCTGGAAACTCCAGGTGGAGGACTGGGGCCCGGGCAGGACGGCGACGGAGACCGCCGTGACCCGGCGGGAGGTCGACCTGGACGGCCTCAAGGCGTGGCCGGACATCCCCGAGCTGGCGGACGTGTCCGGCGTCGGCCGGTACCGCACCACCGTCCAGCTCGACGGGAAGTGGTCCGGCGGCGCCTGCGCCGGGGCCTACCTGGAGCTCGGCAAGGTCTTCGACACCAGCCGCGTGATCGTCAACGGGCGGGTCCTGCCGCCGGTCGACCTGATGAACCCCGTCGTGGACGTCGGCCCCTACCTGCGGCAGGGCGCCAACACCATCGAGGTGGAGGTCGCGACGACGCTCAACAACCGGCTGCGGGTGTCCGACCCGGACGTCTACGGCAAGGCGTCCCGGCAGGCCTACGGGCTGATCGGGCCGGTGCGGCTCGTCCCGTACGGCGAGGCGCCGGTCCGCTGACCCCGGGGATCAGCTGACCCCCTGAAATCAAGTGCGGGAGGGCGATGCCCCCGCCCTCCCGCACGGTGAACCCCCTCAACCCTCTGATTGCGAGGAATTCATGCTGCACAGCGTAGTCAGGCGACGCCATGCCAGAACCACGGCCGCCCTCGCCGTGGCCGCCGTGACGGTGCCGCTCACCCTCACCGCCCCGCCCGCCACAGCCGCCGCCCAGAACGGGCAGGGGGCGCGGCCGTGGGACGCCTACAACCTGTCGCCCACGTCCCGCACCCTGCGTCCGGTCGCCGTCCACACCACCAACGGCACGGTCGCCAACGCGCAGAACGTGCTGTCGGGGCGCCGCACCACGCTCACCGGGGCGGGCTCCTACGTCACCCTCGACTTCGGCAAGGACGTCACGGGCCTGACCACCGTGAGCTTCGCCTCCTCCCAGGGGGCGCAACGGGTCGGGCTGGCGTTCTCCGAGTCGTCGGAGTACGTCGGTATCACCAGCGACGCCTCGACCGGAGGCCCGCGCAGCCGCGACGGGGCCCTCAGCGTCGACGTCAACGGCGAGACCACCTACACGACCCCGGCCAAGTACCTGCGCGGCGGCTTCCGCTACCTGACGGTGTTCCTGGAGTCCGCCGGAAGCGTCGACCTGGACGGCGTGTCCGTGCACTACACGGCCGCGCCCAAGATGAAGAACCCCGCCGGCTACGCCAACTACTTCTACTCCAGCGACGACCTGCTCAACAGGATCTGGTACGCGGGCGCCTACACCATCCAGCTCAACACCATCTCGCCCAAGACCGGCCGCATCTGGGAGGCCCCGGCCGCGCTGTGGGACAACACCGGGGACATCGGGGTCGGCGACACGATCCTGGTGGACGGCGCCAAGCGCGACCGTACGGTGTGGCCCGGAGACCTGGGCATCGAGGTGCCGGCGGCGTACGCGGCGTTCAACGACACCGAGTCGGCCCGCAATGCCCTAACGACCGTTTACCAGCACCAGCGCGACACCGGTGAGCTGCCCTACGCCGGGCCGGAGCTGAACAAGTACGGCTCGGACACCTACCACCTGTGGACGCTCGCGGCCACGTGGGACTACTACCTCTACACCGGCGACCGCGCCTGGCTGGCCACCGTCTGGGACGCCTACCGCAAGGCCGTCGACTACACCGGCGCCAAGCTCAGCGAGCGCGGCCTGGTGTCGATCACCGGGACGTCCGACTCGGTGCGGATCCTGCCCAAGGGCGAGAACCTGACCGCCAACGTGCTGCTGTGGCGGGTGCTCACCACGGGGGCGCAGCTCGCCCAGGTGCAGAAGGACACGGCCCTGGCCGCGTCCTACACCCAGCGGGCCGAGGCGCTGCGCACCGCCATCAACACCCACCTGTGGGACGAGACCGCCGGGGCCTACAAGCAGTACCCCGCCTCCACGGTCCACCCCCAGGACGGCAACTCCCTGGCCGTCTGGTACGGCATGGCCGACACCGCCAAGGCCCGCCGCATCAGCACCGACCTGACCGGCAACTGGAACTCCATCACCAGCACCGCCCCCGAGAACAAGGGCAACCCCGGCGTGTTCTCCGGGTCGATGGAGGTCAACGCCCACTTCGCCGCCGGCGGACGGGCCGCCGACCAGGCCGGGGTGGACATCATCCGCCGCCAGTGGGGCTACATGCTCAACCACCCCCAGGGCACGCGCAGCACGTTCTGGGAGTCGTTCCGCAACCTGGAGGACGGCTGCGTCTTCTGCAGCTCCTACGTCAGCCTCGCCCACGCCTGGGCCACCGGCCCCACGCCCGCCCTCACCAACTACGTGCTGGGCCTGCGCCCCACCTCACCCGGGGGACGGTCGTTCGACTTCGTCCCGCACACGGCCGACCTGCGGTTCGCCCAGGGCCGCCTGACCACCACGCGCGGCGCGGTGGACGCGTCCTGGAAGGTCGCCAACGGCACCTACACCGCGCGCCTGACCGCGCCCCCCGGAGCGGCGGGCCGCGCGGGCGTGCCGACGTTCGGCACCCGCATGAAGGTCTACCTGGACGGCCGCCTGGTCTGGGACGGCCACAAGGCCAGAGGAAACCAGGCCTACAGCGACGGCGAGTACGTCTACGTCAAGAACCTGCACGGCACCCACACGATCCGGGGTGAGCGGGCGTGAACGCAGGGGTGAGCCGCCGCGCCTTCCTGGGCACGGCCGGCGCGACCGCCACCGCGGCGGTCGTCGCGCGTCCCGCGTCCGCCGCCGCGGAGACCACCGCCGAGACCACCGCCGCCACGGGCCACGCCCGCCGCGCGCCCGTCCTGTCGCCGTTCCCCCTGTCGGCGGTCACGCTGCTGGACGGCCCGTTCCGCGACAACATGGAGCGCACCTGCGCCTACCTGAAGTTCATCGACGTCGACCGGCTGCTGCACACGTTCCGCCTGAACGTGGGCCTGCCGTCGTCGGCCGAACCGTGCGGCGGCTGGGAGGCGCCCGACATCCAGCTGCGCGGCCACTCCACCGGCCACCTGCTGTCGGCGCTGGCGCAGGCGCACGCTAACACCGGCGACGACGCCTACGCCGCCAAGGCCCGTCACCTGGTCGCCGAACTGGCCAAGTGCCAGGCGGCGTCGCCGGCGGCGGGATACTCGCGCGGCTACCTGTCGGCGTTCGAGGAGCAGGTCTTCGACCGCCTGGAGGCGGGGGAGAAGCCGTGGGCGCCGTACTACACCATCCACAAGATCATGGCGGGGCTGCTCGACCAGTACCGGCTGAGCGGCAACCGGCAGGCCCTGGACGTGGTGACCGGCATGGCGTCGTGGGTCGCCGCCCGCACGGCCAAGCTCGGCACCGACCGGATGCAGGCGCTGCTGCGGGTGGAGTTCGGCGGGATGAACGACGTGCTCGCCGAGCTGTACCTGGTCACCGGTGACCCCGAGCACCTGCGCGCGGCCCGCCGCTTCGACCACGAGGAGATCTTCGGCCCGCTCGCCGACCGCCGCGACACGCTGAACGGCTACCACGCCAACACCCAGATCCCCAAGATCGTCGGTGCGGTGCGCGAGTACGAGGCGACCGGCGAGCCCCGCTACCGCGCCATCGCCGCGTTCTTCTGGGACACCGTGGTCAACGACCACACCTACGTCATCGGCGGGAACAGCAACGAGGAGTTCTTCGGCCCGCCCGGCGAGCTGGTGAGCCGCCTCAGCGACGTCACCTGCGAGAACTGCAACTCCTACAACATGCTCAAGCTGACGCGGTCGCTGTTCCTGCACGACCCCGCCAGGACGCCGTACATGGACTACTACGAGTGGACGCTGCTCAACCAGATGCTGGGCGAGCAGGACCCCGACTCGGCGCACGGCTACTGCACCTACTACACGGGCCTGTGGCCCGGCTCGTCCCGCAAGCCGAAGGGCGGCCTGGGCGCGGCGCCCGGCAGCTACAGCGGCGACTACGACAACTTCTCGTGCGACCACGGCACGGGCATGGAGACGCACACCAAGTTCGCCGACAGCATCTACTTCCACGGCGACGACGAGCTGTACGTCAACCTGTTCATCCCGTCCGAGGTCAGATGGCGGGAACGCGGGATCGTGCTGCGCCAGCAGACCCGCTATCCGCACGAGGAGACCACCCGGCTCACCGTCACCGACGGCGACGCGCGCTTCGCCCTCAGGATCCGCGTGCCCGGCTGGCTGGACGCGCGGGGCGGCGGCCGGGCGAGGATCAGGGTGAACGGGAGGGCCGTGCCGGTGACCGCGCGTCCCGGCACGTACGCCACCATCGAGCGGCGCTGGCGCAAGGGCGACGTGGTCGAGCTGACGACGCCGATGACGCCCGTCTGGCGCAAGGCGCCCGACAACCCCTACATCCAGGCCGTCACCCACGGGCCCGTCGTGCTGGCGGGAGGCTACGGCGACACGGAGCTCAACACCTTCCCCGCCATCGACCCGCGTTCCCTCCGCCGCGACGGCGCCCCGCTGCGGTACACGGTGCGCGCCGACGGCGCCGAGGTGAAGCTCAGCCCGTTCTCCGAGATCCACCACCAGCGCTACAACGTCTACTGGCTCACCCCGGCCCCGCGCGGCCGCCGGCGGCTGGTGGCGCACTACCCGCTCGACGGCACGGCCGGGGAGGCCACGGGACGCCGGCCCGACGCCGCCCTCGCCCAGGGCGCCACCTGGGCCGACGACGGCTCGGCGGTGGTCCTCGACGGCACGGGCGGGCACGTCGTCCTGCCCCGCGGCCTCATCACGGGACTGGCCGAACTCACCGTCGCCCTGTGGGTGCACGCCGACGCGATCACCAACAACGCCCGGGTCTTCGACCTCGGCTTCAATCGTCGCACGTTCTTCTACGTCAACTCGCGCACCGGATCGGGCCGCGCCCGCTTCTCCATGAAGACGTACGGCATGGACGGCGAGGACTACGTCGACGCGGCCGGCGCGCTTCCCGCCGGACGCTGGGTCCACGTCGCGGTGACCGTGAACCGCGACGCGGCCGTCCTGTACCTGGACGGCGCCGAGACCGGACGCAAGGACGGCCCGGTCATGAGCCCCCTCGCGCTCGGCGCCACGTCCCAGAACTTCCTCGGCCGGTCGCAGGACACCCGCCACCCGTTCCTGCGGGGCCGGGTGCGCGACTTCCGCGTCTACGACCACGCCCTGACCGCGGCGGCCGTCGCCGCGCTGCACTCCGAGACCCAGGGAGCCTGACGTGCGCATTCCCCTCATGGCCCGTCCCGTCGCCGCCGCCGTGGCGCTGAGCCTGGTGACCTGGGGACCGGCCCCGTCCTCGCTCGCCGACTCCGCCGTGACGGCCGCCGGCGCCACCGGCCTGCGCGCCGCCGACCTGACCACCGCCCTCGGCATCGACGACGCCACCCCGCCGCTCACCTGGCGGCTGCGCGCCGCCGGCCGCGACGTCACCCAGACGGCCTACCAGATCCAGGCCGCCACCAGCCCCGACCTGCTGCGCCGCGGCCGCCCCGACCTGTGGGACACCGGAAAGGTGGGCTCCGCCGCCCAGCGCGTCGACTACGCCGGCAAGACGGTCGCCGGCCGCACCCGGGTGCACTGGCGGGTGCGCGTGTGGACCGGCGGACGCGCCTCGGCCTGGTCGTCGCCGTCCTGGTTCGAGACGGGCCTGGCGCCCGCCGACTGGTCGGCGTCCTGGATCACCCACCCGGACTGGCGCTTCAAGGAGAAGCGGCCCACGCCCATCGCGGTCAAGCTGCCCAGGACGACCGCCCGCTACGTCCGCGTCGACGTCACCAAGCTGGGCCTGCCCCTGGTGGAGAACCTGCCGGACAGGACGTGGCGCCTGCAGCTCGCCGAGATCGAGGTGCGCGACTCGGCCGCCCCGGACACCAACCTGGCCGCCGGGACGACCGTCACCTCGTCCGACACCGGCGGGCAGGTCAACCGGCAGTGGCTGCCCCGGTACCTCACCGACGGCACCCAGACCAGCAACCAGGAGTTCGCGGGCTGGTCCAGCTCCGCCCACACCACGGCCGACGTGTCCGGGAAGCCGATCACCCTCACCGTCGACCTGAAGTCGGCGCGCGCCTTCGACCAGATCCTGCTGTACCCGCGCACCGACCAGCCCGCCGACACCGGCGAGGTGCCCTACGCGCCGGTCGACTTCACCGTCTCGGCGTCCGACGCCGCCGACGGCCCGTACACGCGCCTGGCCGCGGTCACCGGGCAGAAGCCGCCGCAGTCGCCCGTGCCCGTGGCGATGCCGCAGTTCGCCAAGGACTTCACCCTGCCGCGCAACGCGCGCAGCGCCCGCCTCTACATCAGCGGCCTGGGCGTCTACGAGGTCGGGCTGAACGGCAAGCGGGTCGGCGACGCCGTCCTGGAACCGGCCAACACCGACTTCGAGGACCGCGTCCAGTACGCGACCTACGACGTGACGAAGATGCTGCGCCGGGGCGCCAACGCGATCAGCGTGGAACTCGGCAACGGCGCCGCCAACGTCATCTCCACCGCCGACCGCTACCGCAAGTTCGCCCGCACCACCAGCGACCCCAAGCTCACCGCGCAGCTGGAGGTCACCCTGGACGACGGCCGCGAGGTCCGCGTCACCAGCGGCGCGGACTGGCGGACCACCCTCGGCCCCACCACCTTCTCCAACTGGTACGGGGGAGAGGACTACGACGCCCGCCGCCGGACGCCGAACTGGGACCGTCCCGGCGCGGCCCGTCCCGGCTGGCGTCCCGCCGTCACCGTCGACTCGCCCACCAGGGCGCTCAGCGGACGCGTCGCCGAACCCGTCCGGATCATCGAGACCCTGCCGGGCAGGCTCGTCGGCGAGGGCGACGGCTACAAGGTGTTCGACGTGGGACGCAACATCGCCGGCTGGCCCGAGATCACCGTCAGGGCCCCCAAGGGCACCAGCGTGCGCGTCCTCCCGGCCGAATCGCTCAAGGACGGCCGCGTCTACCAGCTCAAGAGCAACGTCGGCGCCCCCATCTGGGACCAGTACACGACGGGAAGCGCGGCCGAGGAGACCTGGCACCCGCGTTTCAGCTACCACGGCTTCCGCTACCTGGAGGTGCGCGGCCTGCCGGAGGACGCCACCATCTCCGTGCGGGGCCACGTCCTGCACACCGACAACGCCTCGGCCGGGTCGTTCACGTCCTCCAACGCCCTCATCAACGGCATCCACGGGCTGATCCGCCGCGCCATCGAGGGCAACATGATGAGCGTCTTCACCGACTGCCCGAGCCGCGAGAAGCTCGGCTGGCTGGAGCAGACGCACCTGGTCGGCGACACCCTCGCCGCCAACTACGACGTGCACAGCCTGCTGCGCAAGGTGGTGCGGGACATGGCCGACGGCCAGACCGACACCGGGCTGATCCCGTCCACCGTGCCCGACTACGTCACCCTGTCGGGCTCGTACCGCGACGACGCCAACTGGGGCGGCGCGTTCGTCGTCGTGCCGTGGCAGCTGTACCGCGCCTACGGCGACACCGAGACGATGCGCGCCCACTACCCGGCGATGCAGCGCTACCTGGCGCACCTGGAGACGCGCGTCCAGGACGGCGTCACCGACTACACCCTCGGCGACTGGATCACCCCGGACCGCACGTTCCCGAAGATGGTGTCGGCCACCTACGGGTACTGGCGCGTCCTGGACACCCTCGCCAAGATCGCCGACACGCTCGGCAAGCCGGAGGACGCCGCGGCCTACCGCGCCAAGGCGGCGCAGTCGCAGCGGGCGCTGTGGGAGCGGCAGTACGACGCGTCCACCGGGAAGTTCGGCGGCGGCGGCCAGGGCGCCACGGCCCTCGCGCTCGACATGGGCGCCGTCCCGGCCGAGCACAGGCAGCGGATGCTCGACCAGCTCGTCGGGAGCATCGAGCAGGCGGGCTGGCACCTGCTGCTGGGCGAGATCTCCCTGCCCGCCGCGTTCCGGGTGCTGTCGGAGAACGGCCGTGACGACGTCGTCTACAAGATCGCCACGCGGACGGACAGCCCCAGCTACGGCTACCAGGTCGTCCACGGCAACACCGCGCTCGGCGAGATGTGGGACGGCGGCAGCGGCCAGTCGCAGAACCACTTCATGCTGGGCACGATCGACTCCTGGTTCACCAGCCGCCTGGCCGGGCTGGACCAGGCGCCCGGCTCGGTCGGCTTCCGCAAGCTGCTGGTCAAGCCGTCCGTCGTCGGCGACCTGACCGGCGCCTCCGCCACCAGGCAGACCCCGTACGGCGAGGCCCGCACGTCCTGGACCAAGGAGGACGGGCGGATCACCCTCACGGTCACCGTCCCGCCGAACAGCACCGCGGAGGTGCACGTCCCCGGCGGCCCGACCCGCACCGTGGGATCGGGCACGTGGACCTTCCACGGCACCGCCTCGTAGGCGACTGACGAACTGAGGGGCCGAGGAGGCGACGCGCCGGGAGGGCCCACCCCCTGCCCTCCCGGCGCGTCCCGTCACGACGGCGAGGCGCTGCCGACCGGCTTCGCCTCCGGTCCCGCCTCCGGTCCCGCCTCCGCTCCCGGGGCGCTCGCGGCCGGCTCCCGGCGACGCGGTGTCATGCCCAGCGCGGCGACCGCCGCGACCAGCATGAACACGCCGGCCGTCAGCCAGGCGCGCACGAACGCGTCATGCGCCTCGGCGTACCCGCGGGGAGTGCCGAGCACCGCCACCGCCAGGCTCACGCCCAGCACGGCGCCGATCTGCCGGCTCATGTTCACCAGCGCGCTGCCCGTCGCGAAGCGGTGCTCGGGCAGGTCCTCGGTCGCCGTCGACAGGATCGTCGGCAGGGCCAGGCCCACGCCGATCCCGCCGACGAGCCAGCCGGGCAGCAACGCCGTCAGGTACCGGGGGTCGGCGACGAGACCGTCGGCGATCATCGCCACCCCCGCGGCGCACAGCAGGCAGCCGACGGCCGTCACCACGCCGGCCGGGACCCGCCTCGCGATCAGCCGCCCGGCGACCAGCGCGAAGACCGGGACCATCAGCGGCCCCGGCGCGACGCCCAGGCCCGTCCGGATCGCCGAGTAGCCCCAGACCTGCTGCATCCACAGCACCCCGATCAGCAGGTTGGCGGCGAACGCCACGCTGAACAGCAGCACGGCCGCGTTCGACCAGGCGAAGGCGCGCACGGCCAGCAGGGACGGCTCGATCACCGGCGCGGGATGGCGCCGCGTGCGCGCCCAGAACGCGGCCAGCACCAGCGCGGACGCCGCCAGCGCCAGCGCGACCCGCCCGCCCGGCCAGTCGTCGACCTCCACCAGCCCGAGGGCCAGCAGACCGATCGAGACGGCCAGCAGGGCCGCGCCCGGCAGGTCGGGGACGCGGGCGGCGGCGCCGTCCCGCGAGTCCGGCACCAGCCGCAGCGTCAGCACGGTCGCCAGCACCCCGATCGGCACGTTGACCTCGAACACCCAGCGCCACGAGGCGTCCACCAGCACCCCGCCGACCGCCGGGCCGGCCGCGGCGGCCAGCGCCGAGGACGCCGACCAGATCCGCACCGGACCGGCCCGGCGTCCCGGCGGGAACACCGACAGCAGCAGCCCGAGGCCGGTCGGCACCAGGGCCGCCGCGCCGGCGGCCTGCACGACGCGGAACGCGACCAGCCACCACAGCGACGGCGCCGCCGCGCACGCCTGGGAGGCGACGGTGAACACGACGAGGCCGGCGACGAGCACCGTCCTGCGGCCGTAGCGGTCGGCCAGCCTGCCCAGCGGGACCAGCAGCGCGGCGAAGACGATCGTGTAGCCGTTGAGCACCCACGACAGGTCGGCCGGCGACTCCCCGGCGAAGTCGCGGCCGATGTCCTCGAAGGCCACGTTGACGATGAACAGGTCGAGACCGGCCATGAAGGAGGCGACGCACAGCACCGCGAGCACCGCCCGCGCACGGACCTGACTTTGGTTCGCCATAGTCAGGGACGGTACGCCGAGAGCTGACTTCGGTCAACGCTAGCCAGCAGGCCCGGTCGGCATATACTCGCCAAGGTGACGATCACGCTCGCGGGGACCTTCGCCGACCGCTCCACCTGGTCGATGCAGAACTGCCCGGTCGCGCGGACGCTGTCCGCGCTGGGCCCGCCGTCGGCCGTGCTGGTGCTCAGCGAGGCGTACTTCGGCACCAGCCGGTTCGGCGACTTCGTGCGCAACCTCGGCATGACCGAGTCGGCCGTCACCGCCCGGCTCCAGCACCTGGTCAAGGCGGGGCTGCTCAGCAGGAAGCCGTACCGGGAGCCCGGGCAGCGCACCCGCTACGAGTACCACCTGACCCAGATGGGCCTGGACCTCGCGCCCACCCTGGTGAGCCTGATGGAGTGGGGCGAGCGGTACCTGCCGCACGAGGAGGGGCCGCAGGTCGCCCTCACGCACTCCGGGTGCGGCCAGGCCGTCACGGCGGAGGTGCGCTGCGCGTCCGGGCACGACGTCCCGGTCAACGAGATCGTCATGCGCCCGCCCTGGCAGGCCCCGGAGGACGACGCGTCCCGAGGCGGCCTCTAGGACGGCGAGATGCGGGCGGGGTCCGACCCCGTCCGCCACTGGCGGGGCGGCGGCGGGGGCGTCCCGGCCAGCCGCAGCGCGTGCTCGACCAGCCCCACCAGCACCTCCTTGGCCGACCCGCGCCGCCGCGCGTCGCACAGGATCACCGGCACGTGCGGGTCGATGTCCAGGGCGGCGCGGATCTCCGGCGGCTCGTACCGGTCGGCGCCGTCGAAGCAGTTGACCGCCACCACGAACGGCGTGCCCCGGCGCTCGAAGTAGTCGATCGAGGCGAAGCTGGCCGCCAGCCGCCGGGTGTCGGCCAGCACCACCGCGCCGAGCGCCCCACGCGACAGCTCCTTCCACATGAACCAGAACCGCTCCTGGCCCGGCGTGCCGAACAGGTAGATCGCCACGCCGTCGCGCAGCGTGATGCGGCCGAAGTCCATCGCCACGGTCGTGGTGGCCTTGGCCGCCACGCCGTCCAGGTCGTCGACGCCGATGCCGACGTCGGTGAGCGCCTCCTCGGTGCGCAGCGGGCGGATCTCGCTGACCGCGCCGACGAGGGTCGTCTTGCCCACCCCGAACCCGCCGGCCACCAGGATCTTCAGCGCGACGCGCGGGCCGTCGCCGCCCGGCCGCTCCTCCGGCGGCCCGGCGCCCGGCGGCG
>NZ_BAAAZG010000035.1:24629-56196 GCF_039536785.1 Actinomadura miaoliensis | reverse complement strand
GTCCCGCAGGCTGCGTGCCAGTCTGCGTGCTCGCACGGACGGAATGTAGGGCGGTGGCGACATGGGCAAATCCTCGTCAGCGGTCGAACGAAGGACTAACGATCTTGGCCAGATTCGGCCATGATCAGTAATCAATACTTGATTTGTGTATTGATTACAGCGAGGATGTTACTACAGGCCCTCAACCCCGCCACCGGTGATCACCATGCCAGCCTCTCTGCACGACCTCACGGTCCCACAGGTACCGGCCAGTGCAAGCGAACCGCACAGAACTGGTCCGCCGTTTTCCTGGTTGACCATCAGGGACGGCGACCTCGATCAGTGCGGCACGACGCCGGACCTCCCCGACGCCGTCATTCAGCTCAGCCAGGCGCTGCATGCCAGTGAGCCCGGCGCGACGGGAGCCGTCTTCCAGAACGGCAGCCCCGCGCGCGTGCTGGTCCGCGCCGAGAGGCAGGAAGACGGGGACGTGCTGGCCGTCCTGCGAATCCTGGACGACCCGGCAACAGAGGATCTGCCGCCCGCAGAGCGCTGCCCACGAAGTGGCGCTGACCCCTCGCTTCCGCCCCACCCCGGCCGGGAGCAAGACCCGGACCATGGCCCACCACCACAGGAGCCATGACCCGAGGGACGCCCGTCAACACTCATCCCCTACAGGGACCGTCACCGGCCGCCGCCGCACCTGTGATCCCGGGTGACCACCACGACACCCCCGGACCACAACCATTACCAGGCGGCGACATCTCCGGCATCGGTTCCGGAACGGACGCCCATGCCCGCACTCGCCAAAACCGTACCAGACCGTGCCCGTGACGATCAGGGACCGGTCTTGGCGGCCGTCTCCTGGGCCGCCGCCGACTCCTCCGTCACCTGCGCCCGCCGATGGCTGCGCGGCTGGCTGGAGGCCATCGGCGCAAGCATCGACCTCGGCGTGGCCGAGCTCCTGCTGTCGGAGCTGTTCACCAACGCCGTCCAGCACTCCCGCGCCCGCGCGGCCGGCAACGAAACCGCCACCGACCCCTGCGCGCGGATCCGCATGACCACCAGATGGGACCGCGGCTCCCTGCGGGTGGAGGTCAGCGACCCCGGCGGCGACACCGTCCCGGCCCCTGCCGCCCCCTCCCCCGACACCGAGCACGGGCGCGGCCTGCTGATCGTCCAGGCCCTGTCCGACGACTGGGGCACACGGGACCGATGCGACGGAGGCCGCACGGTGTGGTTCCGGCTCGGCCCCTCCCGCTAGCGCATGCGGGCGGCCTTCCTTCTGGACGCCCTCGCTTCGCTGTTCGACCTGCACCGGACCATCGACACGATCTTGACGCTCGTGGCGGTATCGGCGCTGTCTGCGCTCGGCCTGCTCGCCTGGCTGGCGGGCTGGCCGGGCCGCAGGGGGCGGCACGCCCGCACCGGCCGCCCCGGCCAGGGCTCCCCGCAGCGAGCCATCCCCAGACGCCGACCGCGCAAATGACTTGTCATTACTGGCCATGACTGGCCATTACCAGTCACTGCGATACCTTCTCCGCGACGATCAAACCGGCCCCGCGGGCCGACATCCCCCGGAAACAGCGAACAGGACCCCCCAATGCTCAGCGTGATCACCGGCCACATCGGCTGGTACGGCGCCTGCGTCGGCAGCGTGCTGCTCCTGAAGCTGCTGCTGTCCATCCCGATCGCACGCCGCCGCCAGCCCCAGTTGCCCGGCCAGGCCCCGGACCTGGTCACCGCCGCGATCATCACCGTCTACAACGAGGACCCCGCCACTCTGCGCCGCTGCCTGGACAGCCTCCTGGCGCAGACCCGCCTCCCCCAGGCGATCACGGTCGTCGACGACGCCTCCGTCGACCGCGACGCCGTTGCCGTCGCGCACTCCTACACCGCACCGTTCCGCGCCCTGGGCGTGGATTACGCCGTCATCGAGTTCACTGAGAACCAGGGCAAGCGGCACGGCTTGGCCGCGGGCTTCAAACGCTCCTGGCGTGCCGACATCTACATGTGCGTCGACTCCGACACCGTGCTCGCCCCCGACGCCACCGAGCAGGCCCTGCGGGGATTCGCCGATCCGCGCGTGCAGTGCGTCACCGGGCTGGTGCTGGCGCTCAACCGGAGCACCAACCTGCTGACCCGGCTGATCGACATGCGGTACGTCAACGCCTTCCTCGGCGAGCGCGTCGCCTACTCCCGGCTGGGCAGCGTGCTGTGCGCCTGCGGCTCGCTGGCGCTGTACCGGGGGCCGGTGGTGCGCAGGAACCTCACCGACTTCCTGTATCAGGACTGGCTGTTCCGGCCCGCCATCGCCGGGGACGACCGGCGGCTGACCTTCTACTGCCTGATGGAGGGCCGAGCGATCATCCAGCCCGCCGCCGTCGCCTGGACCGCGGTGCCGGAACGGCTGCCCCACTATCTGCGGCAGCAGACACGGTGGACCAAGAGCTTCCTGCGGGAGAGCCTGCTGATGGTCGCGACCTCTCCCCGGCGGCCGTGCTGGTGGCTGAACCTGATCGAGCTAGCCACCTGGATGTTGTTCACCGGCGCCCTGATCGTCGCCGTGGCCACGCTGGCGCTGCAGCCGCAGTGGTGGGCACTGGCCGTGTCCTACCTGGCGTACGTGTGCGCGGCGGCCTGGGTGCGGTCGCTGCACTACATGCGGGGTGCGGCGCGGGTGCCGCGCCGCGAGCGCGTGGCGACGTTCCTGGCCGCGCCGCTGTACGCGGTGATGAACCTGGTGCTTCTGGTGCCGCTGCGGCTGTGGGCGATCGGGACGATGCGGGACTCGTCCTGGGGGACGCGCAAGCGGGTGGAGGTCACCGACGCGGCGCAGCCGATGCCGGAGGACGCTGGGCCCGCACCGGCATCCCCGGAAACGGCGCCGATGCTGCGAGCGCTGTCCGGTCCGCGCTCCGCCGCGACGGTCGAGCCGCCTGCCGAGAAGCCCTCGGTCGAGGCCCCGGTTGAGCCCCCGGTCGCGCCGACTTGGGCCCGCGTCGGCGCCTGACAGCCAGACACGCGGAGAGGCAACCGCGAGTTGCTATTCCCCAATTAGGCCAAACTAATTGATTGAAACTCTGACTTAGGCCAAACTAGAAGACGCACCAGGGGTCGAATGGAGACGACGACATGACCGGACGCTACGCCACCCCCCGCAACCGCAGCGGCCGCATCACCGAGACCAGCGACTACGTCGCCATGCTCCAGCGCATCATCTGGGGCTACGGCCGCCGCATCGGCGAGGACGCCGCCGCCCTCGTCCATCTCCGCGACCTGGAGCAGACCCTGCGCGACGCGGTCAACTGGGGCATGTTCCTCGCCAACCAGGCCGGGGCCAACGGCCAGCCCGGTTACTCCCAGAACGAGCAGGCCCGCATGCTCGGCGTCTCCCGCCAGGCCATCGCCAAGCGCATCAAGATCGGCGAGCAGATCCACCTCGACCGGCAGATCCTGTCCGGCAACGGCGCCGTCGTCCGCATCAGCGACGTCCGCGCCGCCCGCGCCGCCGGCCTGGCCGCCGCCGGAGTCACCGACCGCACCGGCTCGGTCCACGAGCTCGCCGTCCAGCACCGCCCCGCCCACACCGAGTCCGAAGCATCGTGATCCACCAGACGACAGAGAGGAGCACAGCGTGAAGGTCTTCTACGACACCGAGTTCATCGACGTGGACGGCAAGACGATCGACCTCGTCAGCATCGGCATGGTCGCCGAGGACGGCCGTGAGCTCTACGCCGTCTCCAGCGAGTTCGACCAGCGCAAACTGCTGCAGAACACCTGGCTTCGCGAGCACGTGTGGCCGAGCCTGCCGACCACGCCGCCGCGCCAGTACCGCGACGGCCTCCCGCCCCACGGCGTGCTCGACACCGATCACCCGGACGTGTGGACGCGAGCGCAGATCGCCCGCGCCGTCGAGCGGTTCATCCTGGACACCCCGGACGTCGAGCTGTGGGCGTACTACGCCGCCTACGACCACGTCGCCCTCTGCCAGCTCTGGGGGCCGATGATGCACCTGCCCGAGGGCATCCCCATGTACACCGCCGACCTCCGGCAGGAGATGCACCGGTTGGGGGACCCGGACTTCCCGGCCCAGACCGAAGGGCTGCACAACGCCCTGGCCGACGCCCGCCACAACATGGTCATCGACAAGGCCCTGGCGGCCCTGCGCGGCGAGTGACCCTCGGCGGCGGCCCGGTTCAGATCCCGCCTGAGGCCGCCGCCACAGACCGCACCCGCCTCAGCTTCGGACGTCTCACCATCAACCAGTAGTCAGCGGAGCCCCCTGTGATCGTCACCCTCCCCGGCCGGATCAACCACTACCGCCGTGGCAAAGCCTGGATGAAATGGCTCACCGGCATCGACGCCAGCCGTCCCAACGAGCTCGCCTTCCAGGGCCAATTCGTCAACGCCGGATTCGGAAGCAAGATCGAGGCCGCCCTCGGTGACTGGCTGCTGCACTACGACGAGGACGTCTCCCCCTCCGGCCACTGCCACGGCATCGACATCGCCCTGTACCGGGTCACCGACAAGGGCCTCATCGCGGGCCCCTCCTGGCGCTTGCCCGGGTTGGCGACCGGGACCTGGACGCTGCACGTCCGTGACGAGATCTCACGCACCGTCACCGCTGCCTCCCTGTCCCTGCACGACAACGCCCCCGCCCGAGAGCTGGCGGCCGCCGCCGCAGGACTCCGCCGAACCGCAGACGCCCATCCCCTTCTCATCGAGCTGGCACTGCATCTGACCGCGCTCGCAATGTGGGGCCCCGGCCCCCGGCAGATCGAGGAACGGCCCACCGCCAGCTGGTCATGCCGCGCCTGCGGCGACCTCGGCCAGATGCCCGAGCGCTGCCCCGGCCAGTCTGCGCTCCAACTCGCCCGCACGGTGACCGGCCACGCGCCCTCGGCAGCGGAGTTCCCCGCCAGTCCCGCCGTCGCTGGCAGCAGCCCGGCAGGAACCGAGCCAGCGCCAGCGCCCTCCCAGGACGTGTGGCTCGGCCCGCTCACCGGCCGGGTGTTCGGCGTGCTGGTGGCCGCGCTCACCGTCCATCAGGGCAGCATCCTCCTGCTGCGCCGAAGCCTGGACGAGACATTCATGCCGGGCGCGTGGTCGATCCCCGCCGGGAAGATCCAGCCCCCGGAGAGCCTGGAGCAGGCGGCGCTGCGGGAGCTGGAGGAAGAGGCTGGGATCGGCGGCAGGGTGCTGCACAACCTCGGGCCGATCTGGTTCGACAGCGTGTACCACGGCCAGCCCCTCCAGAACATCCAGTTCAACCTTCTCATCGCCGCCGACCGCGCCCAGGTCCACCTGGACGGCTCGAACATCGATCACCTGTGGCTGCCCATCGCCCGACTCGGTGACCCCCCGGTGGCGATCGACGAGTTCACGATGCGGCTGCTGCACAGCGCCGCCGATTACTACTGGACCCACAACATCCCCTCTGGCGGGCTGGAGCAGGCCACGCGCTGACCCGCCGAATCCCCGCCACCGCCCGGCAGCATTCCGGGCGCCAGCGACGACCACAGATCACAGAGGAAGGAAGCACCGAATGTCGCAGGACCCGCCGAAAGCGCCGGACCCGATCAACCTCGCTCAGATCGGCCGCCTCGCCGGAGTCGGCCGGGCCGCCGTGGTGACCTGGCGCCGCCGGCACCCAGATTTCCCCGAGCCGATCGGCGGAACCTCCGAAAGCCCCGTGTTCCGCCTCGCCGACGTCAGCGACTGGCTGATCGCCCACAAGTTCCCCGCGCACTGGCCGTCCGACCAGGCTCCGGAGAACATCACCGAACCTCGCGAGCACCGATGATGGCTGGCCCATCCGCGACCACGTTCCACTCGCTCAGGGACGAGCGCTTCCGCCGCCTGTTCGACGACTTCCAGAGCACCGCGTACCGCCTGGAGACGCGGCAGTCCTACGACGTCTCCTACGAGCAGGAGGAGTTCGAGCGTTTCCGGGCGGGCAGGGCACGCGGCCAGTTCCCCGGCATCGCGAGCTGGGCCGACCGCGTCCGCGCCGGGCGGCGGCTCGGCAAGAGCTTCACGCGCGTCCACGTCATGGAGGAGCCGCTGACCGACTACCTGCGGTTCGAGGCGGCCTGGTGCTATCGCGACACGGTCGCGGCAGGAGAGGACGTCAGGGTCATTCCGATCCAGCCGGGGCAATGGCCGGACGGCATTCCCCGGCTGGACTACTGGCTCTTCGACTCCCACCGGCTGCTCCTCATGAACTACAGCAGGCACGGGACCTTCCTGTCCGCCGAGCTCGTGAACGACCCCGAGCGCGTCAGCGACGCCGTGCGGTGGCAGCAGCGCGCCTGGGCCCTGTCGGTCCCGTTCAACGAGTACGCCGCAGGCTTCGATGAGTTCATGCGGAGGAGATGAGCCGCCCGCACCGGCCACCGCAGCCGACCGCAATCCCAGCAACCACGAGTGCCCTCCCGGGAAAGGAGGCGTGAACCATGACCAGTGAGCTGACCGGGGACGCGCTGTTCCCGCCGCTCCCGGCCCCGGACATTCTGCTGCTGAACCACCCCCGCTGGTGGTATCCCTCCAGCTGCGCCGCCGGATACGGGCGCGCCCGGCTGCGGGTCTGGACCGCCACCATCGACGGAGACCCCGCGTATCTGGCGGTCGTCACCGAGCTCGGCGAGGGCGCCAGCGTCACCAACAGCGCCGAGCACATCCGGGCCGTCCTCGACTACGCCCTCGACCTGCCGCTCGTCGTCCTGGAGCACTACCCGGCCGAGCAGTCCCCGATCGACGGTGAGCACCTGGACCAGGCCGCCCGCATCGGACGCGACCAGCAATGGCGGCGGATCTGGCCGACCCCGCCCACCAACCCCAACCACGAGGTCTTCGAGACCTGGATGGCCGTGCACGGCCGTGACCTGCTCGCGCTCGACCAGGCCCCGTCCGCGCCCGTCCTGTGGGGGCCGCACTGCTCGCACGACGAGTGCGGGTGGCACGTCTGCGACCACACTGGGAGGATTGAGCACCCCTGCCGCAGGCGGCTTCTGGGCTGTCCCTTCTGCGGGGAGCAAGGCAACCAGGTGGAGCGAGTCCATGACCTCGCCTGACCGCAAGCACGCGCCGCGCCTGCCGCACATCAACGAGGCGGCGGTCGCCGACATCCGGCCCGCACTAGGGTTCTGGCATGTCGATTTCTGGAAGGAACGCGCAGGTCCGGCAGGCGATCATCCTGGCCGGCGGGCAGGCGACCAGGCTACGCCCATACACCGACGACCGGCCGAAGGCGATGGTGCCGGTCGCGGACAAGCCGATCGTGGACTGGCAGCTGGAATGGCTCGCCACGTCCGGATGCGAACACGTCGTGGTCTCCTGCGGCTACCTCGCCGATGTGCTCGACAAGCACCTACAGGGCCACTCCTACCCGATGGCCATCGAGGTCGCGGTGGAGGAGGAGCCCCTCGGCCGGGGCGGGGCGCTCCGGTTTGCCGCGGGCCACCTCCCCTACACGGGGGAACGGTGGCTGGCCCTCAACGGCGACGTCCTCACTCGGTTCCCGCTGGCCGACTTCATCGACCGGCACCACCAGGCGGACGCGATGGCGACCATCGCGCTCGCCCAGTACCGGACCACCTGGGGAATCGCCACGCTCGACGACGAAGACCGCATCGCCGGGTTCGTGCAGAGCCCGCGGCTGCCGTACTGGATCAACGGCGGTGTCTACGCGTTCGAGCCGGACGTGGTGGAGCTGCTTCCGGTCAAGGGCGATCACGAGGACACCACCTTCCCGCAGCTCGCCGTCGACAAGCGCCTGGCCGCCTACAAGATCTCTGGGTACTGGCGCGGGGTCGACACCGTCAAGGACGTCAAGGAAGCGGGCGAGGAGGTCACCGGCCTGGGCTGGTGACGCCCCCGGCCTGCTGCTCTACAGCTCCCCGCCGACCAGGCAGGGGACGGCAGCGCGGCCCATGCGCTGCCGCCGCAACACCTGACGAAAGGACCATGATCGTCATGTCCGAGTCGATGCTAGCCGACAGCAAGCTGGCCAAGCTGGTCGCCAAGCTGGCCGGCAAGTCCGAGACGCGCCCGCAGCCCGAGGCGCGGCCCGGCACCGCCGCCACCACGACCGCCCCGGCCAGCGGCGGGACCTCCGCCTCCTAACACGCGGCCGACACCAGAGCGCGATCACCACGCCGTGGTGATCGCGCTCGCCAAGGGGCGGCCCCAGCCCTCGGGCAGGGGCCGCCCCTGTACCGCCCCTGGCGATTCCCGGCATGACGATCGCGCGCAAGGGAGACCCTGCTATGGAGCTGCGCTGGCGCGAGCTGGTGGTCTGCGACTACGAAATCGAACTCGGCGACGTGGGCGCCCTCGTCGAGTACGACCTGTACGGGCGGGGGCTACAGGCGGCCCCCAGAATGCTGCTCGGCGAGCCCGCCCCGCTGGGCATCACCCGGCGTCCGGGCGTCATCGACATCCCCGCCGCCCGCTACGACGACTTCTGCCGCCGCGTGCGCACGCGGCTGCTCACCCTGCAGGGCGCGCTGCAGGCACGCGACGTATTCGACGCGGCCCGCGCCCGGCTGTCCGACGCGATCCACGCCCTAGAGGTGGCACTGATCGCCGCCGTGCCGCCCGCAGGGCTGGACGAGCTGGCCATGGCGCTGGACGAGGTGATGGCCTTCCATACGCTCAACTGGATGCTGCCGACCCGGGAGGCCGCCGAACATCTATCGATGTTGCTGGGCAGCGCGGAGGCAGGCCGCGCCTGCCTGCTGGCGCAGATGGTGCCGACCGTTCCCGCGCATCTGCTCGACGTGCACGCGCTGCTGCTGGAGACCTCCCAGACCGGCGACCTGGCGGCGTTCGCCGACCGGGCCGGATACCTGCAGGCGCAGGGGATGGCCAAGACCGCCTGGGAGAACCCCGCCGCCGTGGCCGCCAGCGTCGCCGCCTTACGCGACCGCTGGGCGGCCGAGGACCACGATGACCCCAGCGTGCAGCTGACCGCCCTGCACACCGCCCATCAGACCGCCGACCGGCGGCGCGAGGCCCTGTACGCCGCGGCGTTGCTCGCCTCCGCCGACGACCCCGCCGCCTACGAGCGGACTCAGGCCATCGCGGTCGCATGTCGGCTCGCGGCCGACGAGGAGGAATATCGCAAGCAGGCCCAGCAGCGAGTCCTGCGCGGCCTGCGCATGCTCGGCCAAGCGCACGGCATGGACCCCACACGGCTGACCCTCGACCAGTTCATCGACCTGCGCTGCGGCCCGGCCACCGACCGGCCCGCCGCAGGCGCCGACCGGGGCGCCGACGCGGGGAGGTCGCCGTGCTGACGCTGCGAGAGGCCGCCGCCTCCCCCACCTCCGGGGGGAAGGCGCACGTGCTGGGCCGTCTGCAGGTCGCGGGAGTCCCCGTGCCCGATGGACTTGTCCTGCTGCCGGACGAGGTAGCGAGGATCGCTGCCGAAGACGGCGGCGAGCTGTGCGAGCGGCTGGCACGCTGGGCTACCGAGCACGCACCCCACGGGCTGGTCATGCGGTCCTCGGCGGCCGGTGAGGACGGACAGCACGCCAGCTTCGCCGGGCTGTTCGCCTCCCGCTTCACCCCGGCCGTCCCGGAGCGGATCGCCGAAGCGGTGAGCGAGGTTCACGACTCCCTGCACAGCCCGACCGTGCAGGACTACGCCGCCGCGCTCGGGGTGGAGCCGCCCGCCCGCATGGCCGTGCTCGTCCACACCGCCGTCCGGGCCGCCTGCTCGGGGGTGCTGTTCACGCGCTGGAGCATGGACAGCTGGCGCATCGAGACCACCCTCGGCCTGGCGACTCTGCTCGTGGCTGGGGACTGCGCCCCCGACGTCATCGAGCCCGGCCCGGCCGACGGCGAGACCGTCGAGCAGATCGCGGAAAAGTACGCGGCCGCATTGCCCGCAGCGCGCGGCGAGCTGGACATGCCGCCCGGCGAGTGGATCGACTGGCCCGGCGGCGGACGGGCGAAGCTGGTGTTCAGCGGCGACGGCCTGATCTACGCCCGGCCGCCCCGCGAGCTCATCAACGCCCCGGCACTCGATCCGCACGGCCGGAAGGCGCTGCTCGCGCTGGCCGACCGCGCCCACACCGTTCTCGGTGCCGGGCCGCTGGACATCGAGTGGGCTCGCGACGGCGACGGCAACCTGTGGCTCGTCCAGGCCCGACCCGCCACCCGCTCCCCCGACACCCCACGCGACGACGCGCGCCAGCCCGCGCCCCAGTCCGCTCGGCCGGACGGGGCGCCGATGGTGCTGGCAGGGCAGGGCGCTTCACCAGGCACCGCGACCGCATCGGCCACGGTGATCATGGACGCGGAACAGGCGGAGCGGATGCGCGACGGCGACATCCTGGTTTCCGGTCCGGCCCGGCCCGAGCTGGTCCCCGCTCTACTGCGGGCATCCGGGATCGCCTGCGCCGACGTCGGTCTGCTCTGCCACACCGCGATCGTGGCCCGCGAGCTGGGCAAGCCCTGCGTCACCGGGCTGCTCACCGCGCCCGAAACCGTCATCGACGGGCAGCTGGTCACCGTGGACGGGGACGCCGGGACGCTCACGCTCCACCCGGACGGCGGCACGACCGCTCCCCAGCTCCCGGAACCGCCGTCACAGCACCGGCGCACCCCCGAGGGGCTCCAGGTGGTCACCCAACCTCCCGCGTCCCCATCGGACACCCCGGTCGTGCTGGCCCTGGACCATCAGACCCGGGCTCTGCTGGACGAGCAGCCTCTCGACACGCTCATTTCGGTGGGCGTGGCCGCCGTGCTGCTGCCCGCCGGCACCACGCCACCACGGCGTCTGGTCGACCTCGGCGCCCGGCTGACCATGCTGTCGGACGGCATCGGCCTGCTCTGGCTCACGCAGCCGCCGCCCGAATGGGCCACGCAGCCCCCGCTGGTCTGGGCGGGCCTGCCCGGCGGCCCTCTCACCTCCCGCACCTCCGCCGAAGGAGACAGCCCGCGATGACCGCGCCCGTCGACCTCCCCCCAGCCGGACGGCTGCGGCTGCACTGCGACGCGTACCTGACCGCAGCGTTCCTCGCCTCACCGCTGGCCGAGTTGCTGCGCGCGGTCGCCGGGCTGCCCACCGTCGCCCAGGTCGAGGTGTTCCCCGACATCGCGGCCAAGACGGTCGGCGTACCGACGGGCGTCGTCGTGACGACCCAGGGGCCCGACCCGATGGTGCTGCCCACAGCCGTCCCGGACGTGGCCTGCGGATTCGCCGTCATCGCCACCGGTATCGACGCCCGCGCCTGGAACGTCGGCCAAGCCCGCGAGGTGTTCGCCGACATCACCACAGCGATCGGCGTCACCTCCCCGACCCGCCGGGCCCCCAGGATCGACATCGAGCAGGTCCTCACCGAGGGCGCGGCCGCCCTCGGCGCGCCGGACCGCTACCTCGCCCACCCGGCGCTGACCGAGCAGCCGCCCCGACCCGGCCACCCGGGCCTGCTGCCCGCAGGCCTGCGCCGAGCCCTTGCTGACCACGCCGGATCGGTCGCCGGGCACTTCATCAGCCTCTACACCGCCCACCCACTCCCCACCACCGCGCATGCCGGCGACCATGCCACCGTGGTGGAAGGCGAGCTGGTGCTGGTCGTCCACACGGGAGCCCCGGCCATCCGCGCCTGGGCCTACGACGCGCTATTCGCTCCGATCGCCACCCGCTGCCTGCACCTCGGTCTGATCGGTCCCGAGCTCGTCGCAGCACACCAGCTGTTCGGGCTGCCCGCCAGCGACCCGTTGTCCCGAGCGTTCCTCCAGATGTCCGACACCGCCGTCTGCTACGGATACGCCAACCGGCAGCTCGTGGCCGATACGGTCCTGGCGGTGCTGGACTCCCACCGGCCCGCCCGCATCGGCCCGCCGCGGCTGCTACGGCACACCGGCCACGGCTGGTACCACCACACCCCTGAACGGCCGGACGCCATGGTCCGGTCCGGGCGGGGCATCCAGCCCCTCACCGGCCACCAGGCCCCGCCCCCGGTCACCTTCGTCACCGGCGGGGAACGCACACACGCCTACCTGTTCACCCCTGGCCGTAAGGCCGCCTCCACAGGCGGGCTGATCGGGCACGGCACACCGATGTGGACCCCCCGTCGAATCCCGCCGCACCTGCGCCAGCAAGCAGGCCCCGCGACGCTGGCGACGTTGATCCGCTCGGTCGCCGCGGCCGCCGCCCGCTCCCACACCAACACCGCCCACGACCGGCGGACCTGGCGCCGCGACCTGATCAATCTGGAGCTCGCCGCCGCATCCCTGGAAGCGACCGGGCTGGCGCGCCGCGCCGCCCGGCTGATGCCGTGGGCCAACTACAAGGAGAAGCACGTCGATGCCGTCACCCAGCCCCGCTCCTGAACCGCCCGCCCCCGAACTGTCGGTGATCATCCCGGCCCGTAACAACTACCCTCACATCGCGGCAACCCTCGACGCCGTCCGCGCCGCATGGCATGACGTCGAGGTGCTGGTGGTCACCGACACCCGCACCACGGGGCCGACGGCCGCCGACACCCGCACCTACGCCCTCACCACCGACGCCAGAGTCCGCCTCCTGGACGTGCCCGGTGCCAAGGCCGCAGCCGTCCACGCCGGATTCACCGCCGCCCGCGGCCGGGCCGTCGCCTACCTCGACGCCGACTACGGCCTGGAGGCAGACCCCACCGACCTTCAGACCGCGGCCTGCCGGGTCCTGTCCGGCGAGACCGACTGCATAGCAGCCCACCGCGATCAACATGACTGGTCCCGCGCTCGCCGTTTCAAGACCAACGGCTTCATCCTCGCCACCCGGCTGCTCTTCCCACACCTGCCCGTGCGCGACACTCAGGCTCCGCTGAAGGTCATGAACCGGGCCGCGGCCGATCTGGTCGCCCAGACCGCGACCTGGCGGACCTGGGCATTCGACGTCGAGCTCCTGCACCTGCTGGACACCGCCGGGCTGAGCGTGACCGCGCAGCCGGTGCACTGGGCCGGGCGGGGCGGTGAACACTCCTGGGCTTCCCTTGTCCTCGTAACGCTCATGGCCCCGGGCATGGTCCGGGGGCTGCTGGCGGCTCGGCTGCGCACCTGGGGCCGACGCCGGAAAGCCGTCCTTTCGGGCCGCCGCGATTCTGGAGCGTGATGACCGGCGCCGCGGTACTGCTCGCACGTGGGTGAGCGGCGTGCCTGAGCGGGGGCCTCGTACCCGCGACGTCAACGGGATTCCGTATGAGTCACCGTGTGAGATCTCTTGCCCCAGGTGCCCGATGACGCCCGGCCTCCGCCGGGCAGGTGCACTAGGCTCCAGGCAGGTCTTCCCATTGAAGGGGTGACGGTCAGGGAGAGGGATGTCCGGTCCCGGCCTGTGGCCGCGCGTACCGGCGGGCGCCCGCCACCTGAAGGACCGGGGCCCTGTCACCCCGCCCACGAGGAAGGGGCCGGCGTCGCACCACGGCTGGACGCCGGGCCCACCCTACCCCGGATAGAGCAGGAGCTGATCATGGGCGTTGTCCTGGACCCCACCCCGGAGATGGAGGGGTACCGTGTTGAGGCCCGCCGGGAGTCCTTCTACCTCTACAGCCCTCCGGATTTGCGGTTCCGCGTGACGCAGGAGGGGTTCGCGTTCCCCGCCGGGGACCGGGCCGCGGTCCGGGCGGCGCTGGAGCAGATGCGTACCTGGCTCGACGACCCGGCCACCGTCACCGACGACTACACCACGGTGCATGAGGAGCTGCCGGTGTGGCGCGACGGCGAGGAGATCCTCGTCCGAGGCGATGCGGGATGGCTGGTGGTCTATGGCTGCGACCAGCCACGCACGAGCGCCCTTGAGGTGGTGTACTCGCATCTGGACGCGCTGCGGTCCGCGCTGTCGCGGGTGTCCTGAGACAGCGGACGGGCCCCTGCTCCTCCTGGGCTGGAGGGTCGGGGGCCTTCTCCTCTGCGGCTACTAGGAGCTGCAAAGTGAGGTCAGCAGGTTCGCCGCGATACCGGATTTCAGGTATCGCGGCGAGCCGCCCCCGCGGAGGATGGAGACCACATCACCCCGTCAAGGAGGCAACATGGCCGCGTTCGTCCCCAATCCCACCCAGGCGCTGAGGCTCAAGGTCCTCGCCGAGGACGGGTCGGATTTCGGTGAGAAGCTCGATACCTACCAGCGTTTCCACGACGCCGCCGCTGAGACTGGCGAACCCTGCTGCCCGTGCCTCACCTGTGCCCCTGACGAGCGCAAACTGACCAGTTAGGGGTGGAGGCTGACGTAGTGACGGGCGACTGCGGCGACTAGCTCCTCGATGTCCTCGGCCGTGTTGGGGTCGTCCTTGCGGACCTGATTGATCGGGTAGCCGCGGTGGCTGAGCGGGTGCGGGCCGGGGAGCATGTCCGGCGGGCCGCAGCGGACCGAGCCGGTCAGGGACCAGTCGCCGGCGTCGAAGGTTGCGCCGCTCACCGGGGAGGGAGCGAATGTCACCGTGACACCGTTGCGCGGGTGCAGACCGAAGAAGAAGGGCTGGGCGTGGAGAGCGCCGTTCCAGTAGGGGCCCTCCAGGGTGTAGTTGACGCCGCCCTCGATGGTGAAAGTGAAGACGGCCTCGACGGTGTCACCGGCGACGTGCAGGCGGGTGGTGTTCATGACGGGCACCTCCTCTCTATGTCTTCAATTTTGGCCTAATTGAAAGACATAGTCAAGTGGTATGCCCACCTGGTCGCTCGTCCCTGGCCTGCTGGCGCATCCCGGCGGCGGTCAGGGACGGCGCAACCGCTGCTAGGCCAGCGGAAGCCGCCGCGTCCGTCCACTGGTCACATGCGAGTACCGAGGGTTGCCCGCCCGCGTGAGGCCGAGCGACAGCACCGCCCGGCCCGCGCCTGGCCGCCATCGCTCGATGATCCGCCCGACCCAGTAGTAGGCCAGACCGACCGCGCCCGCCGCCAGGGCGGTGGCGATCTCGGTCAGCAGCGTCTCCGGCAGGTCCAACTTCAGCCGTGCCGCCAGGTCGGCCAGAACCGCGACAAGGATCGGCACAGCCGTCCGCACGATGCTCGCGTACACCTGCATGTCTCCCTTCTGTCGATCGGGTGCCAGGACCGGCACGGCCACCTGCTCACCCGCTGATCACTTCCCACCGTCCGGGATGCGCCAGTCCTCGGCCAGCACATCCGACACGGTCGGCTGCCACGACAGGAACGCCCCGTCGACGCCCCGCAGCACCAGACGCGCCTCGGCATCCGCGCGACACCGATCATCCATGCCCGGCACGTCGCCTCGCCTCAGCCCAAGGAAGTCAGCGTGCCGCAGAACTGCGCCTTCACCAGCTTCCCTGTCGGCGCCGCCGACGGATCGGACGGCCACTGGCTGATCTCCAGGCCGAAGCGGTGACCGGAGTTGACGTAGCTGAACACGTGGTAGTGGTAATGCATCCGTGCCGGGTACAAGGGGTTCCCGTCGCCGCCGGTAGGGACCGGGACGGCCGAGGTGTAGAACTCGTGCGGCTCGTGCTCCTCGACCCGGTCGCCCGCGGCGCTGACCTCATACTGGCGGATCTGCAGTTCCACGGACGTCCCGAAATCCTCGAGTCTGAGGACAAGCTTGCCGTCCAGGTATCTGGGGCCGTTGCAGATCAGCGGGCTGTCACCGCTGTGGTGCCCGGCCGCGTCGGAGACATCCGTGTCGAAGCGGATCGGCACCCACCGGCCCGGCAGGCGCAGCCGATCCGACGGCGGTACCGCGATCGCGTCGCCCGTCCATGTCGTGTTCAGGTACTCCGGCACCGCTGATCCTCCTCTTCCTGGCCGCCATGATGTCCCTGTCGGCGGGTCACCCCAGGGTGTTGACCAACCCTTGGACTACGGCGACCATCACCCCGACGGCCGACACGATCACGGTGATCACCCCGATCGTCCGGCGATGCCTGTTCTCCAGCTCGCTACGGGTCACGCCCTCGGCCTCCAGCCGCCGGATCCGCTGCTCGTGATCGCGACCCTGGTCCTGCAGTGCGCTGAGGTTCTCCCGCACCACCTTGAGATCGCCGATGATCTGCTCGCCCTGCTGCACGCAGCGCTGGACGAGGTCGTAGATCTCCCGGCCATCGATAACGATGACACCGGTCCGATCGTGCGGGCTTTCGGCCATAGATCAACAGTACGCGCGGTCAATGGATACCCAGCGGATCGCCACGGTCTGTCATTCCCGGCGGTGCGGGGCCCGCGTCCCCCCGGTGGCACGGGCCCCGCCGATCACAGCGAGGAGGTGACTCAGTTGCCGGATATGCCCGACGCTCCACACTGTACGCGATCATTGACCTTCACCTTCCGTTCCGGTCGTCGCCGTGACATGGCACCGGGGTGTGACAATGCCTGCCATGACAGCCCCCCAGATCATGTACCAATACGTGACCAAGGGCGGAGCAGTGATCGACGCGCCCGCCCCCCAAGGCGCATCACTCAAGGGCGCCGCCGAGCTGGCTGCCGCACTGCTGGAGCGAGAGGACACCACCGCGTTGATCATTCAGACGGTTACCGGTGGATACGCGACGGTGCGTGTCAGCGATATCGATCACATCGCGATCGAGCCGCCGTACGACCCGCCACAGAGCTGATCCCCCGGTTTCAAGGAGACCCGTGCGCACATCCATCACTCCCACCTACAGCACCACCGACACCGGTCCCCGCTACCACGTCACGACTCTCGTGCATGACCGCACGGTCACATTCAGGCGGCCGATCGACGATCCCTTCGTCCGAAGCACCGTCACCGTGAGCTGGCCCGACCTGTTGCGCGGGCTGCTGCGCGGCCACCTGGACGTCACGGTCGTCGTCGGAGCCGATCCGGAGATGATCGAGGACGTTCTGGAGCTGAACGCCGACTACCGCGGCCTGCCCGGCTCCACTCGCCGCACCCAGTCCGATCAGGAGCTGCGCCAGACCATCCAGCGTTTCGGGAGGTCACTGTGACCCGGCTCCGCCGCCCTAGGGAGGACTCCCGGATGCTCGACCAGCTCGGTCCCGTCGAGATCTACCCGGTCGGCCTCCTACGGGACCTGCGGGAATTCGCCAATTCCGTGGATCGCCGCCAGGCATGGCGACGGCTCCCCCGCCGGCTCGCCTGGCCGATCCACCGCGCCCGGGAAGGACGCTGGCGCTCGGCGCGACAATATTTCAACGGGTACCTCGCGGAACCCAGACAGTTCCCGCCGGGAGTCGCACGTTGCGGCACCGGCTGGACACGCGGCCGCGCCTACCGGGACCTGCTGCGCATGGCCCTCGCCGCCGAGCAGACCGCGCGGGCGCCCCATCCCGCCGCGACCATCGCCGTCATGGCGCTCCCCGGCGATGGCCCCGAGATACCGTTCCTGCTGATCGTCTCCGGCTGGCGCGACCCTGACGCCCTGGACGAGCTCGACCGCGAGCGACTCAGGGAAGCCTCCGGCGCCCGGGCCGTGCTCCTGTTCAGCGCCCCCGTACAGGTCGCGCCATGGCCGCAGGGGCAGTCGCGGCTCACGGGGATGTGACCGGCTGCCCTGCATCGTGATCATTGCAGAAAAGTCGTCATCGCTACGCCAGTGATGTAATGATTAGTCACGGTTCCTGAGGCGGGGGATGGCCAAGGGAACGATGCCCCCGGAGACGGGGATGGCACGACCGGCGTGCGGACCGCCCCAGACCGGGCGGTGGTGGTGACGGTCCGCACGCCGCTGGCACCATCGCACGGCCCTGGGATCCGACCCTCTGGCCGGAGCCACTGGGGGCGCCTCGACCGTCGCCGGTTGGCAAACTGTGCCGCATGGCGACCATCGAAACGATCCAGATCGCCTCAACGCGAGATGTGCCCGGCATCGGAGCGGCCTGTCACCTGCGCTGGGGATCGATCGACACCTACGCCCCGGTCTCAGATGTCCGCGACACCGCAGAAGACCTGTTCACCTGCGCAGCGTACGCCGACCTCATGGGCAAGATGCTGCGGATGCAGATCGCCGGGGAGGTCATCACGGCCTTGATGACCGGCCTGGCCACGGGCCGGGATCGCCCGTTCTTCGGCCACCCCACCACCGTGACACTGCAACCTGCCGGGTCCTCACGCCAGCGAACCGGCGTGGTCCTGGTCAAGCGCGGCTCGATGAAGGGGTGGCTGTCCCCCGAGGAGGCGCGCGGCATGGGCCGGAAGCGACGCCGCGGGGTCAGCCGCCCGAGGTGTCGCAGTTCTGCGGCGTCGGGCGTAAACGATGAGCGCTCTGCCCTCGCGCAATTCTTGATGGCCGCACCTTTCCTTAGGGGAGGTCGGTGAGCCCCCCTAATGAGGCAACCTCAAGTTGCCCCCTGGCGAGCCGCGGAGATGCGCACCAGGTGAGCACCTGTAGCCGAAGGTTGCAGGCCCTGAGGAGTTGGACGGGCGCTCGGAAGCGAGAGCCCCGGGACGATGCCCGGGGCTCTCGCACCCCAGGGAGAGATGTATACCCGCGATCAGGGCACCGCCCTGATGGGAGCGACGGCGGGGCACCCCGCCACGGGTCCGCAAGCTTGGCCTACTCGATAGCTGTGTCAAGTAGGCGCCTGCGGGCTGACAGTGCACCTCAGACGCCATCACGCCACTTCCCGCAACCCTAGCTATGTCTTAAAGTTTGGCCTATAATAAAGACATAGATGCGTAGCGGAAGGACAGCGACATGGACTGCGAACTCTGCGGCGAGGAGATCAAGACCGACGAGTACGGCTTCCCAGTCAACCAGGCAGGCGAAGAGGTATCAGAGTTCATCGACCCCAACAACCCCACCAGGACCGTGCTCGGACACTTCCAGTGCGCCATGGACGCGGGTCTGCGGATGGCCTGACCGGCAAGCGAAGCCCCCGGTGCGACACCCGGGGGCTCAGCCGCCCTCGCAATGTGCAGTCGAACCGCCGTATCCAGACTCGCCGCCAGAGGCCGACACGTGACGAGCACCGTGACGTCCGCGCCGCCCCCCTCCTCATCACCCTTCATCTGGGACCTGGACCGACAAACCTCCCATATAGCCCAAAGGAGCGGAGTAGCATTCCGAGGTGGCGTTCTCTATCGACGCATCCAGCGCCTTCCTGCTGCCCTCGCAACTGCGGCGCCTAGCCGAAGCAGTGCGCGACGCCGGCCCGCACGACGAGTCCAGGTGGGTCGAGTGGAAGAGCACCCTGCCCCTCGGCACGGACCAGGCGCGAGTACATCTGGTCAAGCACATCCTTGGGTTCGCCAACCGATCACCTGACGTGGCCGCCCGATGGGCGGCGGGCTACGGCTACCTGCTCATCGGCGTCAGCCCCGGAAAGGTCCCTGGCGTCACCTCGGTCGATCACAACGACATGGAGCAGGATCTCAAGCCGTACATCGGCCCGGACCTGGTATGGCACGCCGAATACGTCGAACTGGACGGCAAGGATGTGCTCATCCTGGTGGTGGATCCACCGAGCTACGGCGACCCCATCCACTACCTCCGTAAGCCTTTGCCGCATCCGAGGGGCGAGGGATTCGTCCATTCGGAGCACACCGTGTTCATCCGACGCAACGCCCAGACGGTCAAGGCAGAGCCCGGGGAATGGCGGATGTTGCTGCAACGATTCGCCACCACGCAGAATCGCCTCGATGTCGAGCTCGTCTCTTCTCAGCCACAGGTCGAGAGGTGGGCGGACTTCCCCGAGCACATCGAGTTGCACCTGGAGCAGCACCGTGAGCGGCTTCTCAACGCGCGACACCAGGACGGCAAAGCCCTTTCATCCGTTGGACGTTACCTCGCCAGCCAGGAGACGCGCACCTGGGAGGAGTACGCCGCCGAGGTGGACGCGCACCTGGAAGAACTGAAGGAGCGTTTCAAAGAACGGTTCTTCGATGAGCAACTGCGACACGAGCCGGGAGGGCTGTCCCTAACTCTGGTGAACCGCGTGGATCGGCCCTTCCGGGACGTAAGGGTCAACGTAACGGTTCAGACAGACGGCAAGCTGTTCAGCCCCGGACCAGTCGACGAGCAGCTTCCCGAGTTCCGGCTTCCTCGACCGCCTCTCCCCTACGGCGCCCCCATGCCGCCAGTGGTCAACGTGGGCGAGATCCACGGCGGCCCCTTTCCCATCATGCCTGAAGGGCTCCAGAGGATGTTCTGCGGCTGGGAGGTGGAAGAACTCGGGGACGGCCTGAGTATCGAGTTCGACGCCGTCGACCTGCGTCCACGGGAGAGGCTGCGGCTGCCGCACGTGCCGCTTCTCGTAACCGCTGAGGTCGGCGCCGAACTGGTGGTGGAGTGGAGGGCGGCCGGGCTGAGCGCCGACGGTGAGCGAGGCGATCGATTCGCCATCCCCGTTGCTTCCTCCACTCTCAAGCCGCTGACCGGCCACGACCTGGGCAAGTGGAGAGAGCCCCCCGCAGACCAGGATGCGCCCACTGCGGAAGAGTGAGGCGAGTGGCCGCGCTGACACGGGCGTCACTCCTCCCGTATCGCCTCCAAGCACTTCGGACAGTCGATCTCACCGCGCCCTGGAATCTCATGCACACGCAGGCCGCACCACGTGATGGCCTGGACAGGGCCAGACGTGGAGGGCTTCATGAGGCGATGTGTGAACCGGTCATCCCTGCGCCAGCCCGTCGGCTCATCGCTGTAGGGCGCGGTCAGGATGTTGCCCATGTGGTCGTACCACTGGGACGTCCGCTCGCTCATTCTGCCATTCTCCTTCCTCGCAGGTATTCGCGTCCGAACCGCCGCCACTCCTCGGCGCCCTTTTCGAGCCCACACGCCGGGCAGTAGATGACGCTCGGCCGGGGGTCGTCGTCTCGGCGGCACGTCGCGTACAACACCCCGTCGCACTCGGCCTCGGGGCATGGGCCGATCTCGATGCGTTTCGCGCCGGACGGGTCGAGCATGGCGCGTGCCCGGCCGGCCAACTCCCGTACGACCGCGTCGTCCATCGCCCCCCTCCCGTTGACTGTGGCCTGGACACCGGGGAGCGGAACCGGTCCCCCCAGAGCGCGTCGCACTCAGTGCCGGTGACACTGCTGCACCGACCACTCCTTGATCGTCGCGTGGTGCACACTGAACACGTGCACGGCTCGGGGACGGCACGCCGGCGGCCAGTCCCCTGACCAGGACACGAGGCGACCGACCGGCACGGAGGCATCATGACGACCACCACAGGCCCCGGACAGGCCGCGCAGAACGCCGCCCGACGGCGCGGGATCACGCTGCCGCCCGAGGCGGCCAACGAGATCGCTGCGGCCGTCCTCGACCACTCCGACGGCCTGGACTTCGCTTCGCAGCGCATCGACCGGCATCAGTGGAGCAACCCCGACACCAGGGAGAACCTGCGAAGGAAGCTACGCCGGGACCTGGCGCTCCAGCTCGCCGACGGCGGAGTGGTGGCGGCCGGGCCGTTCACCGAGAACCTGACCTACCTCAAGGGCTGGATGCCCGGCGGCGACCGGCAGGAGGTGCCCGCGCACCTGGCCGAGAACGGCGACGCCCCCTGGGACTACGTGGAGGTCAAAGTGAGCGTGCCGATCAGGACCTTCGAGTGAGGTCCCCGCACACCACCGGCTGTGCGGCGGTGGCACCGGAGACGGACAGGCCCCTCAGCTGATGGCCGAGCTGTACGGGCTGCAGGTCGAAGACCTCCCGGAGGGATGGGAGCCGGTTGAGGCGGTCTGTGTCGTGAAATGCCTGCGGCCCGAGGACGCGGACTTCCCCTACGGGCTCATCGCGGTCGCCACCGGTGGCCTTTCCACATGGGAGGCCGAGGGCATGCTCAGCTGGGCCGCTCGCAACGCCGACGGGACCGAAGACGAAGACGGCTGAGCTAGCGCCGAGCAGGTTCGGCGGCTCGCGGATCCCGGCAACCTCCGGCAAACCCAGGGCCCGTATCGATCTGTTGTCGGTAGAACCGGGACTATGCCACCTCCCGTCTCGTCCTCCATGCAGTCCGCCCGGCAGCGTCTTGCCGACCAGCTGCGGCAGATCCGGGAAGACGCCGGGCTGACCGGCCGTGAGCTGGCACGCCGGGCTCGCTGGAAGGCCGGGGTGTCCAAGGTCAGCCGTATCGAGCACGGGCACCGGCCGATCTCGGCTGCGGACCTGCGGACATGGTGCGAGGTGTGCGGGGTGCCGCCCGAGCGCACCGAGGAGCTGCTGGCGGAGATGCGCGCGGTCGCGGGCATGTGGCAAACGCATCGCCAGCTCAACCGCGGCGGCCTCAAGGGCCGTCAGGAACGGCTGCGTGACGAGTACTGGCGGGTCAAGCTCAGCCGGGTCTACCAGACCAAGGTCATCCCCGGGCTCCTGCAGACCTCGGCCATGACGACGGTCTACCTCACGCAGGCGCGCAAGGAACAGCACTTGGCGCTCGACGACGTCGCCGCGGCGGTCGAGGCGCGCATGCAGCGACAGGAGTGCCTCAAGCGGCCCGATGCGCGATGGCTGTTCTGCCTGGAAGAAGACGTCCTGTGGTACCGGCCCGGCCCGGTGGAGGTGCATCGGGAGCAGCTGCGGCACCTGCTGTCGGCGATGTGCCGGCCCACCGTGTCCCTGGGGATCATCCCGCGCGACATCGACCGGCGCGGCGTTTCGCCGGACGAGTCGTTCACCATGGTCGATACCGAGCTCGTCGGCGTCGAGCTCGTCTCCGGCACGCTCACCATCACCGCCCCGGACGAGATCCGGCTGTACGCCGAAGCGTGGGACCGGCTGTGGTCCCTCGCAGTGCATGGAGAGGCGGCGCGAGCGCTCATCAGCGAAGCGCTTGAGGTTCTTGACCGGCCGCGCTGAGCGGGTGAGGGTCTGGGGCGGAACGCTCCCACAGATCCAAGGAGATCGCCGTGCGTGAGATCGACTTTGTCGGCAACGATCCCGATTCCGACCGCGAGGAATGTCCCGCGGTGTTCCGCGACCCGGTCAGCGGCGACTTCTACCAGCAGGGTCGGGTCGTGACCGATCCCGAGATCATCGCGGCCGTCACCGGGCACGGTGTGATCGGCGCCGACGAGGCCGTGGTCTGGCAGCCTGCGGCCATGGCACCCATCCTGGCGGAGGCGGCCACCGGCTCCTACGACCAAGGACGCCAAGGCCCTGGGCAGCCGACGTTCCGGCAGCTGCTGGCGACATGCACGCGCAGCGCCGTCCATCTGGAGATGCGCGACACCTACGACCCCACCACCCCCGCCTTCCGGGACTGGCTGTCGGGCGGGTCCGGCATCGACGACGGCTGGGACGACTGGTGTGAGCTGATCGGGTCAGCCGTGGCGCGCGGGGTGACGGTGCGGCGCGCCCGGATCGTGTCGGAGCCGGTGACCGATTACATCCGCTGGGAGCACATGGTGACCAAGATGAACATCAAGGCCGGTGAGGACGTGCGATGGCTGCCCCGGCCACAGGCGTCCGGCCTGCTGCTCCCGCACGCCGACCTGTGGATGTTCGACCAGCGGCTCGTCCGGTACAACTACAACTCCGGAGACGGCGCCAGCCTCAGGCAGTACGAGTTCGTGTCCGACCCGCGCCACGTCGCCCAGGTCGTGGCGGCGTTCGAGATGGTCTGGGAGCGGGCGATCCCGCACGAGCAGTACAACCCGGACTAGCTGGCAGGTCACGTAGCGGCAAACTGCGGCAAACCTCTGGCCTTTCCCCTCCCAACTGGAGCACTGTCTGTTCGCAGGATCTCACAGCGAGTGCTGCACAGGCAGACGCCGGCGCGGCGGGCAGATCACGCTGGACCGGCAAGACACGCAGCATCAGGAAGGAGTAGCCCAATGGGACGACGCGACGGCGGCCAGGGCGACGAGACCAAAACCGCCGGTGGAAGCGGCGACAGCACCAAGGGCACCGGGCACGGCGGTAAAGGCGACGGCACCAACGGCAACCCGAGCGACGGGCGCAAGTCGTGACCGACTGGCGTGAGGTGATGGAGCGGGTTCCCCGGAGCCTGTTCACCCCCTCGGTGATCTGGGCCGATCTCGGGCCCGGCCCCTGGGTGCGCGTGGACCGCGACGCCGATCCCGCCGAATGGGACCGTGTGGTGGCGCTCGACCAGCCGTTGATCACCCAGTTCCAGGACGGGGCGGCCGAGGGCGAGGGCCTGGCCACCTCGTCGCTGTCGATGCCGACCGTGGTGGCCGAGAGCCTGGAACAGCTCGACCCCTACGACCATCACCGCGTGCTGGAGATCGGCACCGGCTCGGGATGGACGGCCGCGCTGCTGTCGCACCGGATCGGGGCCGAGAACGTGACCACGGTGGAGGTCGATCCCGCGCTGGGGATGCAGGCCGCCGAACGGCTCAAGAAGGCCGGGTATGACTGCCGGATCGTCATCGGCGACGGCGCCGAGGGATGGCCCGCCGGAGCACCCTACGATCGGGTCCACGTCACCTGTGGGGTGTCGTGGATCGTGGCGGCGTGGGTGGAGCAGACCCGCCCGGGCGGTGTGATCGTGGCGCCGTACTCGCCCGGGTTCGGAGTCGGCGCGCTGGTGCGGCTGGACGTCCTGCCGGACGGGACCGCCAGGGGCCGGTTCGCCGGGTCGGCCGACTTCATGATGCTGCGCGCGCAGCGTCCCGCGGGCGGGCAGGCCCGAGAGTGGACTCGGGCGGCCGACCGCACGGTGCGCACCAGCCGCACCAAGGTGGACCCGCGTGCCCTGCGGTACGGGCCGGTCAGCGTCGATGTGGCCGTCGCCGCCCTGGTGCCGGGTGTGGTGTCGCGGTACTACGAGGACGACGACGGCGCGACGCTGTGGGTGCTGGACCGCGACGACCACAGCGGGCCATGGGCGTCGGTGGATTACGAGCCCGGCCAGGACGATTTCGAGGTCCAGCAGGCCGGTACCCGCCACCTGTGGGACGAGGTCGAACACGCCTACGTGCAGTGGCTGAGGTGGGGACGGCCGGACATCACCCGGTTCGGGCTGACCGTCACTCCCGAGGCGCACATGGTGTGGCTGGACGACCCCGACAACGTCATCTGACCACCGGCGGGCCTCAGCCGCACTCCAGGCAGAACGAGCAACACGCAGCGTGCGCGCAAAAGGAGCCCCGGTCCCTCCGCGAGAAAAGGACCGGGGCGCCTCCACATCGCGCTCTCAGACTAGCCGCGGCATCCGCTGCACGGCATGCTCTTTGCCCGTTTCGTCGCGACCTGCCCGCGGCTCTCCCCCGGCGTGCCCACGACGGTGGCGCGGGGATCTCACGCCTCCCACTGGGCGACCCGCTCCCGCACGGCCTCCCACGGGAACAGGTCACGGCTGGACTCCCCCAGGTTCGGGGTCGGCAGCGGATACACCTGCGGGTCGAACAACACCTCCACCCCGCAGCCGCGCAGAAACTCCACGCTCCGGCCGAAGGCCGGATGCTTGGCGAGCGTGGTGTTGGGGTTCGGCACCGCCAGCATCCGCGCCCCCGATGCCAGGCCCTCGTTCAGCAACCCGAGCGCGAGGGTGTCGCTGATCCCGGCCGCCCATTTGTTGATGGTGTTGAACGTCGCCGGCGCGACCACGAACCCCTCCGGCGGGAACGGCAGCACATCCGGGTCCTCCGGTCGCTTGTAGTCGTCCCGCACCGGATGCCCCGTCAGCTCGGCCAGCCGCGGGGCGTCCAGGAACTTCATGCCGGCCGGGGTGCCGATGACGCACGTGTCCCATCCCCGGGCCTGCGCCCAGGTGATGAAGCCGGGGAGATCTGCGGCGGGGCGTCCTCCGCATGCGATGACGTACAACACGGGCCGAGCGGCCATGGCGGCATTCACCTCTCAGGTTGAGGCCCCCAGGCGTTCGGCCAGCGCCCGCAGGTCGGGGTCACGGCGCTGGGAGGCGGCCAGCAGCCCGGAGGCGAGAGTTCGGGCAACCGGGTTGTACCGCACCTCCTGCGGCGCGACACGCTCGGCCTCCTGTAGCGCCCCGGCCGCCGCCGTGTTGTCGCCGCGCGCCCGGTGGGCGCGGGCCACGTCGATGAGCAGTGTGGAGCGCCGCTCCAGCAGCACTGGCGGCAGCCGGTCGGCATTGACGCGCCGGGCTCGCAGCAGCGCCTCCCGGTGGTCGTCCAGCTCGGTGGCCACCTGCACACCGTGGATGGCCAGGTTCACCGGCCCGAAAATCGCGTGCAGGTCGGCGAACTCCTCATCCAGCAACGCCCCGGCTACCTTGGCTTGTCCGAGCATTTCCCACGCCTGGGACCTGTCCCGCAGCGACGCGGCGGCCACCGCGCCGGTCAGCAGCAGCGCCCCCCACGTCGCGGCGTACCGGGCACCGTCGTGCATGCGCGGTAGGAGCGCGTCCGCTCCGTTGACCGCCGTGTCCACGGCCTCGGTCAGCCTGCCTCCGGCTAGGAACACGTTCGCCAGGCGCAGCGTCGCGGCCCCGACCAGTAGCAGGTCATCGGTGGCGCGTGCGGCCTGCAACGCACGATCGGCGGCCACGGCCGCGGCCTCTGAAGCGCCGAGCCGCTTGAGCAGCGACGCGGCCGCGTTGTGGATGTGCACGTACGCGGCGAGGACGTCACTGTGCGGGCCGCTGCTGTGGGCGTGCAGAGCCGTCTCACTGTCGGCCAGGGCACCGACGAGCAGTTCGCCCAGCGCGTTGTAGTCGGTGGACTGGCGCAGTTGCCAGGCCCGCCGTGCCCGTGCCTTCAATACGTCCGCAGCGGGAGGCTCGCCGGCACCAGCACGGCTCGGGGAGAACAGGGCCGTGCAGATCGCCGCGACGATCTCCGGGCTCGGATCTGCCATCCGCTCCTGGCCGGTCGGCGGCCCGAAAAGCTCCTCCTCCGCGCGACCACTGAGACGGCAGTACAGAAGCCGGTAACGGCGCCGCGGCAGGTGCGCTCCGGCCTCCCACTGTTTGATCATGTCCGTCAGCGACGCGAGGCGCGCGATGTGCGGCAACTCCGCCGTCGTGGCCACGCCGCGCAGCAGCTGGGCCATTTCTCCCCGCGTCCAGTACGGATCGTCTTCCCTGATGGCACGCAGCCGCGCACCGATCGCCTTCCTGAGCACCTGCTTGTCGGCGGACATGTTGCGATGCACCTCTTGCCGGAGGGGTTGAAGGGGAGGATCCGGACGCTTCTCGATTTCTCCCCGGTTCTCCCCCAGTTTGCCTCTTGAGCGGCCGACTGAACGGCGTGTTCACTATCCGAAACCGGATCACCACCACATCGCATCGCATCGCATTTCGGGAGACGGTTTCCTTTGTCCGCGAGTATGCACGAATCTGCCCAAAACGACACATATCCCGGCTGGTCGATCACCACCCCCGACAGCCGCTGCCACGCACAACGCACGGTCCCCCTGGCCAACCTCAGCGGGATCGACGCCGAGCTCGCCCTGCGGTGCCCGGTGTTCGGCCTCAACCGCCGCGACGTAACGACCACCGGAGAGGTCACGCTGACGGCGTTCTCCTGGCCCTGCGGCCCGGACATGAGCGTCCTGCGCGAACACCGCGCCGTCATGCTGGACGTCCTCCCGGCCGACGCCGCCGCCGACCGGGACGCCGCGGCCGGCACGATCGCGGGAATGCTGGGCGGGGCGTCATGACCGAACAGCTCCCCGGCGTCGACACCACCAGGCCGAGCATGGCGCGTGTCTATGACTACTGGCTCGGCGGCAAGGACAACTACGAGGTGGACCGCCTGGAGGCCCACCGGCTGGAACGGGATCTGCCGACCCTGCCGCGCATCGCCCGGCAGAACCGCGACTTCCACCGCCGCGCGGTCACCTACCTGACCGGCATCGGTGTCGACCAGTTCCTTGACCTCGGCGCAGGTCTCCCGACGGCCAACAACACCCATGACATCGCCCAGGCCATCAACCCCTCCGCCCGGGTCGCCTACATCGACAGCGACCCCATGGTGCTCGTCCACGGCCGCGCGATCCTCACCGCCGGGAAACACACCGCCATGGTCGAGGCCGACCTGCGTGCCCCCCACGCAGTCCTGAACCACCCCGCCGTCACGGACCTGCTGGACTTCACCCGGCCGGTAGGGCTGCTGCTCGTCAGCGTCCTGCACTTCGTCCCCGGCCAGGAGCCGTATCAGATCGTGCAGGAGCTGCGGGACCGCGTGGTGCCCGGCAGTCACATCGTGATCTCCCACGCGCTGCGCACCCCCCAGACCAGCGCGGCCGCGGCCAAGTACCAGGCCGCGGACGCAGAGGTGCGGGGCCGCGACCAGATCGCGGCCCTGTTCAACGGGTTCGAGCTCGTCGAGCCCGGGTTGGTGCCGCTCACCGACTGGCGCCCGGACCGCCCGCCGCATCCCGACACCGAGCCACTGCCGTTCCTGTGCGGGGTCGGCCGCAAATAGCGGAAGAGCAACCTGCCTCCTCCCGGGGGTGTGGCATCGGGTGCCCCGGCCCAGCAGCCGCCGAGCGGGCGCGTCCCGCTGGCCGGTTCCCCTCGCGGCGCGGCGGCCATCGACCGGACGCCCCTGGCGTCTGCACCGCCGCACCCGCCCCGGCATCTGACACCGAAGAGACACAGACTGGAGACGCCATATGCCCATCGCCATGCTGGAACGGCGCCGCGACGAGTACGGACCGCTGGAGACACTACGGGCAACCATGCGGCGGCGGATGCCCCTGCCGACCGTCCGCTACGTCTCCGAGGACGACGTGAAGGTGGCGCTGAAGGTCACCTACCGTCACCGCAGCGAAGAGATCGCGTGGCTGCCGGACCGCCAGGAGTACGTGTACCGCACCGGTCACGCGAGAGGGCAGATGCTCGGCTCCGACCCCGACACCGCCGCCGAGACCATCGCCACCGACCTGGGCGTGCCGATCAGCCCGCGCCCCCCGCAGAGACCTGCTGTCCCCTAACCCCTGACCTCCGGGCGCACCATCAGATCTCCCATCACGCCCGGAGGCGCACCCCGCGGACATGGCTGGGGAGTCCCTCCGCGGGTGCGTACGCGCCGTACGGCCTCGCGTCGTCCTCATGGCTGGCCACCGCGAACGCCGCGGGGTCGTACGGCCCCCTGCGGTGGATTCGCACAGTCGCCGAATCCTCCCCCACCTCCCTGTACGCCGGGTGACCGGTCATCCGGTCACCCGGGGGCGCACCTCCGCAACCCGAGCCCCAGCAGGAGCGCCCGTACGGGCCTGCGCCCGTCCCGGGCGACGGCGGGCGCAGGCCCTACCCACCCCGACCACTCCCATAAGGAACGACGCTGTGACCTTCTCGCGCACCCGAGCGCCGTTGAGCGATGTGTGGCATATCTGCTTCGACGTCGGCGGCACCATCGACCTGCGGTCCCCAACCGCCACCGACGACGAAGGGCTGTACCCGATCGACCCGGACGCGGTCACCGCGATGCACCGGCTCACGCAGCTCGGCCGGTCCCTGTCGGTGGCCTCCAACACGGAGGCCGACCGTCCCCGCGACAAGCCGCTGGCAGCAGCCGGCGTCACCCCGCTGCTGATGGGCGTGCTACAAAGCCACCAGCTCGGAATCAAAAAGCCCGACCCGAGATTCTTCGCGAAGATCATCACAACGTTCGGATACCTGCCGCAGCACATCTGCTACGTCGGGAACCGCCTCGACAAGGACGTCTTGCCCGCGCTGCAGGCCCGGATGCGGGCCGTACTGGTCGCCCCGGCCGGTGTGGCGCCCGCGACCCTGCCGCCGGACGTCCCCGTCATCCGCCACGTGCGGCACCTCCCCGACCTGTTCCTGCCACCGCAGGTCAGAACGTCCTAACGCACACCCACGAGGGACACACGGAGAACGCCATGCCACGACTGACCGTAGGAACGTGGAACATCAAGGACGGCGGCCTGTCACCCAACGGCGACGACCGGCTGTGGCGGCAGGTCGAAGTCATGGACGCTCACCCCCACGTCGACGTGTGGGCAATCCAGGAAGCCCAAGGCTGGGCCGCGAACGGCAGGCGGCTGCTGCATCAGGTCGCCGCCAGCCTGGAGATGCCCGGCCGTTATCTCGTCCCCTCCAACCATCACGGTTGCGACCTGGTGGTCCTCGTCAGGGAACGCCCCGGCCTGTGGGTCGTGCAGGAACAGCACGACACCGCTCACCCCTGGTGGCACGCCCTCGCTCACCTGGCACTGCTGTTCGAAGGCATGGCCTTGCACGTCATGAACGTGCACCTGGCCCCGTCCAACCCGCAAGTGAGACTGGCCGAAGCCCAGTGCTTCGGCCTGTTCCGCGACTGGAATGTGATCGCGATGGGCGATTTCAACGCCATGCCCGCCGGGCCACTGCCAACGGGTGACATCCCCGCAGGGGACAAGGTGCAACGCAAGCTCGACCAACGCCCCGCCCAGGCGCTGGCGGAGGCCGGCTTCCACGACGTCGCCACGGTCCTCAGCGACCCCACCCCTACAGTCGGCCACTCGAAACCAGGTGGGCTCGCCTACCGCTGCGACCGCATCGTGTCCACGCTCCCACCCGACACCTACACCTCCTACCAGGTTCTGGACGGCCAAGGACTCAGCGACCACCGCGCGGTGATCGCGACCTTCGACCTCACCAACTTCCGCCAGCCTGCCGAACGGATGCCGCCGTCTCCGCACCCACCCCCCGACAGAAGCTGACCCCACCCCCACGCCGTTACCGGTCCCCGAGGAGAGCCAATGGAGATCCAGATCGACTACATCAACTACGAACGCGGCGGACGCCCCAACGCCAACTACAGCGGGGACGGCGGCCTACCCGACCCCACGGGCCTGGTCCGCATCATGCTCTCCGGCTCCTGGCCCGCAATCCTCGGCGTGGGGGAGGCCGAACGCTGGGAGTTCAACGGCTACCAGGGCGCGTACGAGGCCGCCGTCGCGCTCCGCAGAGCCGGTGGCCCGCCGTACGTACCGTTCGTCGGGAGTCTCCCCCGCGAGGGCGGCCCGTTCGGCCCGGCGATCTTGGTTGACCCGACCGCCGTCGAGGTTCACCGGTGGTACGACCACCGGCTGGGCGATTTCGGCTCCCGGAATCGGAACCTGCTGGTGTGCTCCATCCCCGGCCGCAGCGAGGTGTTCCGTGTCCTCATCACCCACGGTGACATCCACGACGGCAACCAACGCCTGGCCGACGCCATGACGTTCGACCGCTTCGCCGACCCGGAAATCCCGTGCGTGATCCTGGGGGATTGGAATAGCACGTTGTCCGGCCCGATGTGGGAGGTCGGGGACTGGAACAACCCCGACCCGATGATGCACCAGCCCCACCGCCGCGCCCACAAGATCATGTTTCTGCACGGGCCCCGGCAGGCGGGTCCGCACGTCGCCGACACCCGGGCGCTGGACTACCTGTGCGGGTTCTGGACGCCAGGCCGCCGCCTGTGGCTGCGCCGCCGCCCCGCCCGGCGTGTGGGCGGCATAGGTTTCTATGACGTCGCCGAATTGGAGGGCGACTACACCCCGACGCAGTATCCGCACCCGTTCGGGCGTCCACCGCGCACTATCGACCGCGCACTGGTCAACCGGCCTCTTCGCGACGCGTACGTGCGGGGGAGTTACCGGGTGCACGACCCGCTGGACCCCTCGTGCCCCGACAGTGACCACAAACGCATCAGTTTCGTCCTGGACATGTAAGCGACGCCAGGCTGAGGCGCGGCGCTCCTCCGACATCGAACTCGCGCGCCACCTGGAGAATCCCGGGGGGCGATGGCAGAGCTGGAGGAGCAGCCTCCAGCACGGTGAACACC
>NZ_BAAAZG010000035.1:0-24588 GCF_039536785.1 Actinomadura miaoliensis | reverse complement strand
GCACTCCACCGTCGGACACAGACCGTGGGAGGCACCTCATGATCGGGAAAATCATCCTCGCCCACCTGGCAGGGGACTACCTGCTCCAATCCGGCTGGATGGCGCGCGGCAAGAAGCGGCGCTGGTGGCCGGCCGTCGCGCACGGCGTCGTCTACACGCTCCCGTTCCTGCTGCTGACCCGCTCGCCTTGGGCGCTGCTGGTCATCGCAGGAACGCACGTGGTGATCGACCGGTACCAGCTCGCCCGCCACGTCGTGTGGGCCCGGGAACAGCTCGCCCCCCGGGCCGACCGGCCACCCCGGTCGGCCATCACCGACAACCACGGCTCGCCCTCTACGGTCGCGCCGGGCATGGCGCACGCCATGAAGATCATCATCGACAACACCATGCATCTGGTCATCAATGCCGCGGCACTCACCTGGCTTGCGTGACGATGGTGGCGGCGGTGGAGGCGCTGAGCAGCTGTCCCAGTCTCACGACGGTAACCGCAGCAGCCAGTTGACCTCGCCAGCGCGCTAGTACCGGCGAGCACACTCTCCGAACACAATCTGTAGTCACTCGACTGCAAAGAGGTGTTCAATGCTCGGACGGCGCGCACGGGCTCGACGGACGGTGCACGGTGCCGCGGCGGCAGCCCTGGCCGGGGTCCTGACGGTCGGACTCCTCGCCGGACCATCGACCGCCTCCACGGCACCCCAGACAGCACCGTTAGCGGCACGCGACCAGGCGCCCACGTCGTCTCTCACTGCTACGCGGGATGTTGACCCCGCGCCATGCGACCGCTATCTGCGCGCCGACGCCCTCTACCGCGCTAACAACGCCGAGTACCGTACCGACGACCTTGGGCGTCCCGAGTATGCCGAAGCCACCGACCTAACGGTATCCCCCGCTGATCGGGGGCCGTGTCAGGGCAAGGTCGGGCGCATGGCGCCCGTGACCGGCTACGACGGGGGACATTTGGTCGCCGCGACCCTTCACGGGGTTGATCGTCGCTACGACTTGGTGCCGCAGTGGTACAGCATCAATCGCGGCATCTATCTGCGCTGGGAAGAAGGTGCGAAGCGCTGCCTGCAGGCCCCTGGCGGGCGGGTGCTGCGCTACGCCGTACAAGTCGACTATCCCACCGGAGACACTGTGGTCCCCGAACGATTCGTCACCCGCATGACCGTCTCGACGACGGGCCACGAGCGGCAGTCATTCGGTCTGGACATCCCCAACCGCGCCGTCACCGACCAGGAGTATCAGCGGCTGCGTGAGCAGCTGAACACCGGCCTGGAAAACGCCGGCTGCACGGCCTGACCGCCTACACCAACGGCCCGGCCAGGATGCAAAGAAACAGCGAGGCGGCCCGCCTTCCCCGACAGGAGGCGGGCCGTACGCCAGTTGTCTACAGATCCTCGGGATTCAGTGAGCCTGGCTTGAAGTAGCGGCCGTCAGGCGTCCTGCGGAGGCCCGATGTGATCACGCCGCTCTTCCCACCTCGTGAGTTATAGGCGTTGACACCGCACGCCTGGGCGAATTCGTGCGGGTCGAAGTTGGGGTCTTGATGGCCGAGTACCTGGGCGACGACCCACATGACGTTGGTTCGGATATTCGCGGTCTCGTTGGCGTTGAGTACCTTGTCGCCCTTGTTGCTGTCATACTCGCGGCGGTGTCCGGCTCGATCGATTCGGTACGGCGCGTCCGACCAGTCTTGCAGGCGGATCTCGGCAGCGAGTTCTTGGGCAAGGCGGCTGAGAGCCATGGTTCCTCCGACAGGAACTAGCGAAGTGCACCCCCCGACGGGGCGCCGTCAGCAGTGTAGAGCAAAGGAGTCGCCGAGTCTCTTGGTGCTGCCCGCCTCGTCGCCCCTCGGCAAAACGAACGGCCCTGTACCGCTCGCCGATGGCGCCCGGCCCAGCGGCCGGTGCCGCCGACGTCTCTACTGGTGAACCCGCAAAAGGACGGGCCAGGTCTGGGGACCCACGATCCCGTCGACGTCGACGCCACCCCATTTCTGGACGGCCCGGACGGCGGACTCGACGGTCGTGTCGAAGGTCCCCTCGACCGTATTGACCTCCGGATGCGAACGGGCGAGCAACAGCCCGCGCAGGGTCTCGACGTGCTCTCCCTTGTCGCCCTTGCGGAGAATCGGCAGCTTCTTCACGGCGTCCTCCATCCAGTCGGATCCACCACCTGACACGGGCATGCCGGCCTGGACCCACTCGTAGAGCTGCTTGCCGGGGCAGCTTGTCGCGGTGACGTCGCGGTGCCCCCGCTTCGCCAGCTTCGCCCCCTTGCGGCGGCACGCCTCGTCGTACAGCCACCGGATGGCCTTCTTGGCGGCGTCGGTGGCGTCGCCGTCCCGGCCGATCATGCACACCCCGATGCCGCTGGTGTTGTGCCCGGTGGCGTGCGCGCCGACCACGAGCCACCCCCGGCCCTCGTAGACGCGCCCCCTGGTGTCGACGAGGAAGTTGTAGCCGATGTCGGCCCACCCGTTGGAGTCCAAGTGGAAGTCCTGGATCTGGCGGGGGGTCTGCGTCGTGGGGCCTTCGGAGTAGTGCACCACGAACTCGGTCCTTCGCGACCAGGTCGTGGTCGGCCTGGAACGCGGCGTGCGCGCACCCCACTCCTTGCGGCTGATGATGTCCACGGCTGTCTCCTCCTGGGGGTGCCTGGTAGGGGGCGGGGACATGATCACTGTATGCGGGAGCGGTGACACTGACACCTGACGACCGGTGGCTGTGAGACTGCTGCGCGCGCCTATCAGAGGCAGCGCCGGGCACGCCGAGCCGTTTACCGGTCCTTGGCCGTCGCTTGGGGCAGACTGGATCACGTGTGCGATCGGGGGCGGCATGCCGGGGGTTCCCTGGCGCGGGGAAGACGGTGACCGGACGCGGCGGCGCCGGCAAGGTCATCACGCTGGTGAGCCGTGACAACGGCGTGGGGTTGTCGACCGATATGGCGCTGCTGGAGGAGGTGTTGGTCCCGGCAGGGCACCGGGTGCGCCGGGTGCACTGGCGGGCGCACCGGATGCCTCGCTGCGACGTTGTCATCTTCCTGGAGCTGTTCACCCCCAAGCTGCTGGACTATGCGCGCACGAGCGTAGGCGTGTTCAACATGGAGTGGTTCCTGCACAGGTGGCGGCGGTTCCTTCCGCAGATCACGCAGCTGTGGGCCAAGAGCGAGGAGGCAATGCGGCTGTATGAGGGGTGGGACCTGCACAACGCCATGTACACCGGCTTCGCCAGCCGTGACCTGTACGACCCGGCGGTGCCGCGCACACGCACCTGTCTGCACCTGAAGGGCCACTCGGACCTGAAGGGCACCGAGACCGTGTTGGAGGCATGGCGGCGCCATCGTGACCTGCCGCCGCTGACGATCATCTCAGCGAAACCGCTCCCGGCACCCGCGGGGGTCACCGTGCTGCCGCGGCTCCCTCATGACGAGCTCGTCCGCCAGGTCAACACCGCGGCGATCCACCTGTGCCCTTCCCGAAGCGAGGGGTGGGGCCACTACATCACCGAGGGCCTGTCGACGGGGGCGATCGTCGTCACTACCGATGCCTCCCCGATGAACGAGCACGTCCGCCCCGACTGGGGCTACCTGGTGCCGGTGGCGGGGAGTCGGCCGCGCGGCCTCGCCCGGGAGCACGAGGTCGATCCGGATGAGCTGGCGGCGGCGGTCCGGCAGGCGGCGGCGCTGCCGTCTCGGACACGCCGCAGGATGGCGGCTCTGGCCCGATCTCATGTCGCCGCCCGGAACGCAGAGTTCCGGCGGGTGGCGCTGACGCTGATCGAAGGACTGTGATGACATGCATTTGAGTGAGTTGCTGGAGGGGGAGCTGAGCGCCCTGCGCGCGCGGAGCGGACGGGACGCCCTGGCGTTCCTGGAGACCGGCAGCATCCGGGGTTCGACCGAGAACTATCAGTCCAACGACGGCTGGTCCACGCTCACCTTCGCCCGGCACGTGCGCGACCACGGCGGCAGCCTGGTCTCGATCGATCTCGACGTGCATACGGCCGACGCGGTGCTGCGCGCCCATGACCTGCGGCGGCACGTGAACCTGATCGAAGGGCATTCCATCGAAGTTCTCGCCGCGATCCTCGCTGGAAGGCGTACCAGCGGTGCCGTGCCGCTGGATGTCGTGCTGCTCGACAGCGACAACAGCGCCGACCTCATCCTGCACGAGTACCTGATCGTCCAGCACATGATCCGGCCCGGCGGGATGATGATGGTCGATGACGTCGAGCCCGGCTCGACCGGAGTCGTCAAAGGCCACCAGTTGGTGCCGTGGCTGGAGGCCCGCGCGATCCCCTACCGCATCGAGCGGCGGACCGGCGACGGCTACGCCACAGGCGTCCTGATCATGGAGACCCCGTGGAGATCGTGATCGTGCCCGCCTGGCGGCGGCCGGACTTCCTGGTGGCCACGCTGCGGCGGCTCGCGCTGGCCGACGATGATCAGCTGGTCTACTGGGTATGCCTGGACCGCGGCCATGACCCGGAGCTGGAGCCCGTTGTGGAGGCGTTCGCCGCGACGGTCGGACGCAGCCGGGTCCAGATCCGGCGCCGATTCCACGGCTACGCGGGCAACTCCTACAACGTGCTGGAGTCCTACCGAGAGGCATGCGCCTGGGAGCCGCGGCTGGTGCATCTGATCGAGGAAGACGTGCTCGTGGGCCGGGACTACTTCGCCTTCCACCGCCGGGCGCACGCCCTGGTCCCGGACGCGTTCTGCGTATCGGCCTGCCGCAACCAGCAACTCCCCCTCGGCACCGATCCACCGGCCGACGACGGAGCGGTCTACCGGCACGTCAGCTACCAGTCGCTCGGTGTGTCCTTCCGCCCGGATCGCCTCTCCCCCGTCCTCACGCATGCGGGTCCCGGGTACTTCGCCGATCCGGTCGGCTACTGCCGCTCGGTGTTCCCCGGCAGCCGGATCCCCGCGTCGAATGCCGAGCAGGACGGCCTGCTGCACCGGGTGCTGGAAGCCGACGGCATGGCCACCGTCTACCCCGCCGTGCCGCGCGCCTACCATGCCGGGTTCGTCGGCTACCACCGGCGGGGCCGGCCAGTGTCCGGCAGTCTGGAGCAGCGCGCCGAGCAGATCCTCACCATGGACGCTCAGCAGCTCAACACCCACGCCCCCGGCGAGTTCCGCGACCACACCGTGATCGGGCTCGACGACGAGCGGGCACCTGTGAAACGGGTGATCGACTGGCCATGAGCGACGGCGGGATGGGGCTGCACTGTCACGGGATCGACTGCTGCTGGGAGTGCCACCACGGCAGGCCATCCCACCCGGTGGACGCCGATGACGGCGGATGCGTGCAGCGAGGCTGCTACCGGGTGTCGATCGTGGTGCCGTGGCGGCCCGACGGCTGCCACCGCGACGCAGCCTGGTCCTACCTGCGCCGCCTGTGGGAGCAGCGGTACACCGGCTGGCAGATCCTCGAGGGGCGGCCGCCGGACGGCGGGTGGTGTAAGGCGGCGGCCGTCGCCGCGGCGGTCGAGCGGGCGGCCGGGGAGGTCCTGGTCGTCGCGGACGCCGACGTGTGGTGCGAGGGCGTGCAGGCCGCGGTCGACGCGGTCACCGCGGGGGCGCCGTGGGCGGTGCCGCACTGGCATGTGCATCGGCTGACCGAGACGGCCACGGCGGCGGTCCTGGCCGGTGGCAGGCTGGACGGCGAGCTGGGCGGGTCGCGCTGGCGTCGGCTGGAGCGGCAGCCCTATCCCGGATTCGCCGGTGGCGGCCTGGTCGTGCTGCCGCGCGTCCTGTACCGCGAGGTGCCACTGGATCCGCGGTTCGTCGGGTGGGGGCAAGAGGACGAGTGCTGGGCGCTGGCGCTGACAACAATCGCCGGGGTGCCGTGGCGCGGTGAGGCGCCGCTGTGGCATCTGTGGCATCCGCCGCAGCCGCGCACGAGTAGCCGCTGGGGGTCGCCCGCGTCGCAAGCGCTGTGCCGCCGATATCAGGCGGCGCGCACGCCTGCGGCGATGCGGCGGTTGCTGGGCGAGATGCCTGGCTACGGCGCCTGACGCACAGTCCAGCCGGTCGGCGCCCGGTGACCGGATGGGGACAGCGACCTCTCGGCGCGCAATCCGCCCAGGGGCCTCGCACGTCCCACAATGGCCAAGACCCCCGTGCAGAACGGATCTCGATGCGTCACACCCTCATCCTGCTCGCCGCCGCCGTCGTGCTGCCCGTCACCGGATGCGGCAGCGAGGACAAGGCATCCGATGGCGGTGCCCAGACCACGCCAGCCCAGCAGACCGCACCAGCCGCGCAGGAATCGGCCGCGCAGCCGGGTGTCCTGAAGGTCGGCCAGACACACACCTACAGCGATGGGCTGAAACTCACCGTGACGCGGCTGCGGTTGGCGAGTAAGCAGGAGCTCGATCCGACCGCCTACGACAAACCCGCCAGCTGGAAGGGCGTCCTGGTCGACATGACCGTGGTGAACGGCAGCGCCGCCAAGGCACAGCTGGACTTCGCGGTCACGGTCACCAGCGATCCGAACGACAGCACCGCAGTGCTGGCGTCCTACGACGGACCGGGCTCGGTGACCGGCGGGTCCTGGATGGGGGACGCCCCGCTGCTGCCGGGACGGTCCAAGAAGCTGACCAGCGGAATCGTGGTCGCCTCGCCGAGCAACATCACCATCAACTTCGGCAGCCCGTACAGCGCGCAGGAGCCGCGCGACGAGGTGACCGTGGTGGGCGACGCCCGGTGAGTCAAACGGGGCGTCGCCCTCTAGGGCGCACAGCCGCTGGGCGGTAGGCGGGCGGCGGTTCGGACCGTCGCGGCCTGGCCGGACGTCACGGGGCGCGGTCGAAGGAGTGGTCCAGCGCCACGAAGGTCCCCACCTGCTGCTGAGGCACCACCGTGCCGTCAGGGTTGAACTGCAGACGGCACAGCGTCGGGGGATTACCTCCCGACGACACGGCATCGGTGACGAACTGGGCGGGCGGGCGGAAGCCCGCCGGAAGCTGAAACGCCGAGGAGCCCACAGTGCCGCCGGAGATCACGCCGCGCAGCCACACCCGTCCGGTGTGGTCCCGGCGGTACTGGGCGGTCTGCCAGGACGAGCCGAAGTTGCCCCAGCCGTTGGTGAAGGTGACGGGGGTCCATTTGGTGGCCAGCCCGGGGCCGAGCGCACCGATGATCAGGTAGGTGGTGCCGACCGGCACCAGGGCGACCCGGTCGCCCGGCTGCGGCCAGTACGGCGCTACGACGGGGTACATCTTGCCCGAGATGGTGGCCTCGCCGTCGAACCTGACGCGGGGCAGGGTGCCGTCCCAGAAGGTGGCCGGGGCGTAGGCGGGGTCGATGGTGCCCAGCCGGATCGGCCGGTCAGCTGAGCTGTTCCCCGCCTGCGCCTGGGCGTACCCGGCGACATCCTGCAGGAAGGACAAGGCGTCCATGTCAGGCGCCTCCGTCGGAGATGGAGACGACCCGGCGCGCCCGGTGCTTCATCTGGCTCCCGGCCTTCAGCGGCATCTCCCAGCTCTGCTCGGCGTAGGTGGCGTTCACCGCCAGCGGCCCGTACACGATCTTGTAGACGTCGTTGCCGGAGTGGATCGGCATGATCCAGGTGGTGAACTCGATCGCCTCGTAGACCTGGGACGCCTCGAACGCCAGGCGGGCGGCCTTGGCGTTGAGGGCGGCCTGGTCGGCGGCGTCTTCCTCGGTGCGGAAGTCGGTGATGATGCGCTGCCGGCGGAGCGTGGATGTGGGCGATGCGGGGTCGTTGTTGGTGTAGACGGCGGTGAGGGGAGGGCGATCGGGATCGCTGACGACGAGCACCCAGCGGTTCGGGATGTTGAAGAGGTCGAACTCCTGGGAGACCTCGGGGGTCATCACGCTGACCGCGTCGTCGGCGTAGGTGTATTCGGCGTGCCGCTCGGCCGGGGACACGTAAGGTTCGACGACCGCGACGCCGTCCTCATCGAACGACAGGCTCTCGTAGTTGATCGCGGACAACAGCTCGTTGATGATCTTCAGTTTGCTGGTGCCGGGCTCCCACTCGCGCGCGGTGGGCAGCGTCGCCGCGCTCGGGGTGATGCGCTTGGCGATCGATCCGAGCAGCGTCGAAACCGCCGTCGTGTACGCGGTGCCCGCCGCGACGGTATACCGGTCGACCACCAGGTCGTCGGAGTACACCTGCAGCTGGTCGTAGCCTTCGACGTCGCGGGTGACCACGTCGGAGGCGTCGGCCTCCCGCGTCGGGGTGGACAGCAGGAACACGCCCTGCGGCCACTCCACGAAGCTGGTGGCTTCGGGGGCGAGCTCGTGTGTGGGGCCGGGCGTGCCGTAGGTGATGGAGTCGATGGCGGGCCTGGCGGCGATCGGCGAGGATGGGCCGACAGGCCCGGCGATCGAGACCGCGATGTTGTCCAGGTAGGCGATGCCCGGCCCTGCTCCAGCGGCCCGGCCGAAATGGCGGCGGGTGATGCCGTCGGCCAGTGCGGCGTTGCTGGAGCCGATGGTCTCGGTGGGGGTGACCGCGTCGACGTCGTTGTACAGAGAGACGGTGGCGGTGCCGCCGGAGGCGCGGGCGATGCAGTGCCATTCGATCCGCACCCAACGGCCGATCGCCACAACGGCCGCGCTGGCCGCGATGACGGCCCCAGTGGTGTTGAGCAGTTCCAGTCGTCCGGTGGGGTTGAGGCGGATCTGCATGACCTGGCTGGTCGCGTTCCGCAGCCAGACGAGCGTCCAGTTCCCCGAGGGCACGGAAGGCAGGTACAGCTCGACGCGCCCCCATTCCTCGGTCTGGGTGCCGAGGGCTTGTTCCCAGCCGAGCAGGACATCGCTGGCCGCGTCGCCGGTGATCTTGTAGGAGAGGGTGCCGCGGGCCTGCTCGCCGCTGTAGGTGAGGGAACCGGAGCCGCCGGTGATGACGGTGTTCCAGACGTTGCCGCTGCCCCCACCGGAGTTGGTGGGGGTGACGGCGGCACCAACGGCGCCGCCGTCAGCGGTGTTGACCAGGTTGACCGGGGCGATCGTGGGGCCGATCGGCTCGGCCCTGTCGGAGATGGCCAGGTCGTACAGGTACAGCGTCGGCCAGGTGGGGGCCGTCTGGGGGTTGCCGTAGCGGATCGCGTCGGCGGTGGCGCCGACGGTGCCGGACAGCTGGACCATCGGGGGCCCGGTCTGATCTCCGTTGTGCACGGTCACGGTCGCTGCGGTGCCGTCCACGACGACCTCCACACGCAGGTTTACAGCTACAGGCAGGGAGGTGGCGGCGGTGGCGATGATGGTGTTGCCGGCGTCCCGGAGCCGCAGCAGTCCCGTCGAGGTGAGGTCGAGGCGCCAGCGCAGCTGGCTGTCGGCGCTGCCGTAGGCCTGCAGCAGCGGGGCGCCCGCGGATGGGTAGGCGGTGAGGTTGCAGTACATGCGCACCGCGTACTGGTCGTGCTGGCCGAACACCGCGGCGCGCCAGATCAGCTGGGCGGTCGCGGAGGGCTGCTGGGTCATCTGGATACGCGGGGGGCGTGGGCCGCCCTCGGCCACGGTGAACCCGGTGCTGGCGAGGGTGAAGGGGGTGTCGCCGTCTCCGGCTGTGCTCGTGGTGATCGTTGTTCCGGGCGTCAGGCCGCGGCCGCTCCAGCGGGCGAGGATCGGCTGTGGTGCGGGGCCTACCCGGCCGGGGCGGCCTTTGCCGGTCACGGTGATGGTCTGGATCGGGTCCCATGTGGTCGATGGCTCGGTGGCGGTGAAGTCGGCGCCGCCGACCGCCTGCACACCGGTCTGTGCGCTCGTCTGTGTGCTGGTCGGGGGGTTGTAGGGATCGGTCCAGTACAGCCGGTAGATCGCGGTGTAGCCGTCGGTGGCGATCTCCAGGCGCACCGGCCGATCGAGCAGCTGCCCGCGGATCGTGGTGATATCGACGCTGCCGAGACGGTACTCGTGGTCGATGTCGTCGATCACGATGTCGCCTGCCGGGCCTCCCTCCATCTGATAAGGAGTCAGGGCCAGGCGGGTGCCCGAGGGCACGAACAGGTAGGCGCGCAACGCCCATACCGTTCGGGTGCCGGCTGGGAAGGTGAACGCGGCCTCGCTCGTCCCATCGACGGATCCGAGCCGGGCCGAGCGCTGCCCGTCCGCTGACCATGACCCGTCATACAGCACGGTCCCGGTGACGCTGCCGAGCGGGTCGCCCGAGGCGCCGGAGTTGTCCACGGTCACCTGTTCGCCGTCGGGGCCGTTGACCCGGTTCCGCCACGAGGGGTTGATCGTGAACGGCAGCTGGACCTGTTTGCGAGGCATATGCAGCCGGACCCACGGCTTGATGCGGTTCGACAGGAAGTCGATCTTTCCGTCGGCGCGGAGCCGGAAGCGGGCGGTGCGTTTGATGTCGGCGAGCCAGTTCTGGCTCACGCTGGCCTCGATGACGTTGTCCAGATCACCGATCTTGACGTTGGTGGCGTCCAGCAGCTCGTACCGGAAGGACAGGCGGCGGGTGCCGTCGATTCCGCGCAGCGCCCGCAACACCTCTGAGGTGGTGTAGCCGTGGGGGTTGTGGTCCCCGGTAGGCGGTGCGATCGCTTGCATCAGGCCGTCACCTGCTCGATGCTGACGCGGGTGAAGGTGAAGGAGACCTCGGCGCCCCAGGGCTGGTCGTCCACGGCGTAGCCGGACATGGTGCCGTGCATCTGGCGGCCGCGGTTGTCGCGGAACACCAGCGTCGTCTTGGCCTCGGCGAACGCGCGCAGGTCGTCCAGCTCGGCCCGGTAGGTGTCGCCGTCGGGGATCTGGACGCGAATGCCGTACTGGTCGTCCTGGTGCTCGCCGTACTCGACAACGGGGAACCGGCGTCCGGCGAACGTCAGGGAGGTGCCGCCGATGTCGATCTTGGTGTCGCGGGTGGCCTTGCCGAATCGGTAGTGCCGCACCGTCCCGGCGGGATCGGCGGGGTCGTGGATCCACGCGCCCTCCAGCTCCAGCCGTGTGGTGGCCGGGTCGGAGTCGGAGTAGAAGGTGTAGTGGGTCATCCGGTGACTCCTGCTCGGGCCATGTACTCCAGCTGCACCCCCGAGGGGGCGCTGTAGTCGCGGTAGGTGCCGTCCGGTTCGATCTCGGCGAGCAACACCCAGGGGTCCCCGGATCTGGCGCGGCGCCGGTAGATCTCGTTGCCGACCGGCGTGGGCCGGTCCCCGGCCGACGGCGGATTGATCACGGTGACCAGGACGTAGCCGCCGTCATCGACAGGCTCGACGGCGATGAGCGGCCGCTCCGGCGAGGCGTAGTCGGGGGTGATCAGCCTGACCGCGGTGTTGGTGGCCACCTGGGCGGCGTTGCGGGCGGTCACCTCGATCTGGTATTCGACCCCGGCGGCCATCCCCTGCACCAGGTACGTGGTGGCGGGGCTGGTGACCCATCCCGTGTCCACCAGGACGGCGCCGGTGTCGGACCGTCGCGCCAGGACACGGTAGGCATCCTGTGTGGTGCCGGTGACCTGCCAGGCGATCAGGTAGGAGGCGGTGATGATGGCCGGATCGTTGTCCACGGCGGGGTCGGTGATCGTCAGGCTGCCGGAGTTGGAGGTGACGAAGGTGCCGTAGGCCGACCATGGGGACATCTCCCCCAGGTCGTCCCAGGTCCGCACGCGCCACCGGTACTCGATGCCGTTGTTCAGGGTGTTCGCGGGCAGCGTGTAGGCGGTGACGGTGCTGGTGGTGGTGCCGGTGTCGTGCACGAGGGCGCCGGAGTTGACGTTGTAGATCTCCAACTGGAACGCCGACTGCCGGTCCTGCGGGTTGGGGTCGTTGAACGTCCAGGTGAACGTCGCGGGCGTCGTGGCGTCGAACGCGGCCTTGGGTGCCAGGGTGGGCTGGGTGGGCGGCCAGTTCAGCAGGTCGGTAACGGTGATCAGCGAGTGGGCGCCGCCGCTGGTGCGGTTGGCGACGGTGATCAGTATGCGGTCCCCGGCGGCCCAGCCGCGGTGCACGCGTATCGCCAGGTTGGTGGATCCGGCGGCACCGACGGCCGAGGCGACCTGGACCTGGTCGCGGCCGGCCTGCCCCGTGGACAGGTTGACATGGGTGCGCATGAGGCGCCGCGGGTCGGCCTGGTCGAAGTAGTAGATCCAAACGCGGTTGTCGGTGGGGCTGTAGATGCAGTCCCATACCGGGCTGGTGGCCAGCACCGACGCCGCGGGCATGCTGGTGATGTCCTCGGCGGCCAGCCGCACGTCCGCCAGGGTGACGACTGTGCCGGTGCCGAGGGCCTGGCGGTGCACCACGGTGACGCCACGGTCGGCGGCCGGATCGGCGGTGACCGTGACGACCTGGGAGCCGTCGATGGCCAGCACCCGCGACTTGGCGTCGGCGTCCTTGGCGGCGTATCCGGTGGAGGTGTCGCGCAGCCGCGTGGTGTTGGAAAAGCCGGTGCCGCCCGGGTTGAGGTCGTAGACGGCGACCGACTGGGCGCCCCGGTCCCCAAGGACCTGGGCCTTGGTAGTGCAGATGACATAGCCGCGGCCCGAGCCCGGGGCGGCGGCCAGGTCCGCCAGCGTGCCGGTCTCGTTGACGTAGTTGTGGGAGCCGTCCGGGGCCGGGTTATCGACGAGCAGTCCCTCAGCGTTGCCGGAGGCCCGCACCGCGCTGCCGCTGCCGGTCAGCAGGTACGCGGGGTTGAGCAGCATGTAGGCGGTCTGGATCCCGGTGTTGCGGGCCGCGTTGCGGGCGACGAGGGCGACAATCGTGCCGCCGCTGCCCTGGGGGTGCCAAGCGGCGGCGACGTTGATGATGTCGCCCTCGTGGGCGGGCAGCGCGAGGTTGTGGACGTCGCGGGCCGTCCAGTTGTGCCCGGCACCTTTGACCAGGCCCCGGGCCCGCAGGACCCCGGGGAACTGGGGGTTGCCGTTGAGGATGTACAGGTTGTCGGAGGCGTCCCGGCAGAGGGCATAGGTCTGGGCGCCGCCCCGGCCGGGGCTGATCGGCGAGGTGTGCACGGTGCTGGCGGTGGTGCCGTTGTGCCATACCACGCTGATGGTGTTGATGTCTGGGGCGGTGGCGGCCTGGATCAGGTAGACGTGCGTCCCGTCGGACAGCTGCACCTGGCCGCCCAGGCTGACATCCATCAGGTGCTTGGTGGTCTCGGCGACGAACAGCGCCGGGTCCTCCGCGGTTCCGGCCGTGTTGGAGGTCCGCACCCGGTGGTACTCGTTGTCGGAGGGGGTGAGCTGGTTGCGGTTGCGGCCGGTGTAGAGGATGTACCGCAGGGCCGCGGTCGCCGAGAGCTGGCTCATCTGTTCGAGTCCGGCCCGCAGACGTCCGGTCCCGCTGGTGTGCGCGTTCTCGATCTTGGCGACCATCGCGCCGTCCTGGTTGACCAGCTGGTTGAGCTGCCCGGGGGTTCGAAAGTTGTCGGTGCCCCAGGTCGCGCCCCAGTTGTAGGCAGTGATCTCGATCGAGCGGGACACCCCGGTGCCGGTCACATGATCGGCGTACCAGAGGAAGTACGCGGCCGCCGCCGTGCGGGTCGAGGGCGCGGTGTAGCTGTACTGCGTGCCCCATTGGTGCACGTGGTAGAGGGAGCCGCGTGCCTGCCCCACGTAGGCGAGAGTGGCATCCGGGGTTTGCTCGAAGTTGGCACCTGCGAGCGCGGCGGCGTAACTGGTGGAGTAGGAGTGGACGCTGCCGGCATCGACGCCGCCGCGGGCGAACACGATCGTGGTGGTCACCGTGTGCTCCTCACCGTGCTCCTCATCGAGTGGTCCTGCTCCCGGCGATGGCTGTGGCGATGGCGGTGATCGGGTCATGGCGGTAGCGGGTGGTGCGTCCGTCCGGCTCGGTGACCTCGATGTCGCCCTGCCCGTCGGGCATCAGGAGCGGGGGGTTGACGATGCGCCACTGCGGTGGCCCCAGCGCCGGGCCGGTCCAGACCTCGACGCACACGGCGTCGTCCTGGTCGCTGACCTCCAGGTGCCCGATCGTGACCTCGCCGTCGGGGACGGCTACGGCCAGTTGCCCATCGACGCCGCGGCCTGGGTGGTTCTCCCATGCCTGGATGACGAGCCGGGCTTTCTCGGCGGCGGTGTCCTCGGCCGCCGCGAGCCAGTCGATGACGTTCATGGCATGCCTGCCTTCGCGCCGTACTGTCGGGCCGTGACCCGCAGTCCCTCGATCATGGTGAGGAGGTCCTGAATCGACTTGATCTTGGAGGCGTCCAGGACGATCGCGCCCTCCTGGAGGACGATCGTGGTGTGCTGGCCCTTGGCGGCCTCGACGATCGCGCGGAGCTGATCCAGTGTCTGGACGACCTCGGCCGTGCCGGAGCGGTTGACGGCGATGGCGCCGTCGGGCAGCACTCCCCCGATGTCGTGGGTGCCGCGTGCCCAGGGCGGGGCGGACATGACCTCGCGCAGCGCGCGGGTGTGTGGCGTGGTGTGGAACCAGTCGTTCTCGCGTTCGTCCTGGAAGACGAGGTCGACGTACTGGTCGGGGTCGACGATGCCGCCCTTGGCGAAGCGGGGACGGCGGATTGACGAGGCAGAGTTGATGTAGCCGTTCTGTTTGCGGACGGCGTTGCTCTCATTTCCGCCGATGGTTATCGCGCCTTTTCCTGTGTAAATGTTGATATGGCCAGCGTCTCCCCGGTACAGGGCGAGGTCACCGGCCTTCTTGGCGCCTGGTGAGACGCGGGGAAGGCTGGTGTAGGAGCTGACCAGGGGTGGCCACGACACTCCGGCCAAGGCTTTCTTCGCGCCTGCCTCTTTGAAGACTTCGGCCACAAACATCCCACACCAGGCCAGGAAGTCCATTCCCCAGGCGCGAGTGAATCTATTCGGATTTCCCTGCAGTCCAACATATTTCTCGGCGATCTGCACGACCTTGCGGCCGTCGCCGCCCTCTAGTTGGTCGGCGAACTGGCGCAGCCAGCCGATCGATTTGCTCACCAGGTGACCGAGCATTTTGCCGGGCAGGCCGGGGAAGTCGGCGCGGTTACCGAACCGGGAGGTGACCATGTTCACCATCGGCCTCAGCGCGGCCTCCAGGGCCTTGACGAACCCACCGGCGAAGTTGTTCTTGGCCTTGCCCAGGAACCGGCCGACGAGACCGACGATTCCGCCGTCGCGGAACCCTGGGAGCAGCAGCTCCCCAGCCCGGTTCTTCAGGCGGTTGGCCGTGTGGATGAATCCGGCGCCCAGGGAGCGGACGGCCTCCGGGACGAGGATGCCCTCGCCGGAGCGGACCATGGCGAGCTGATCGTCGCGGGTGGAGAAGCCGGACAGGACCTTGCCGCGGCGGACGTCGGTGATGCCGCCCTTGGCGAAGCCCTTGGGGATCGGCATGTACGGCAGGCCGGGGACGCCCGGGAGTTTCCCGGCGATGTTGTTCCAGACCCCCCGGATGCCCTTGTTGTAGACGACGTCGATGACGAACCGGACGGGGCTGGATGCCGCTGAGCGGAGCCGGTTGAACACGGTCTTCACGCCATCGGCTGCCCGTGAGAACGCCGAGATCGTGCGGTCCTTGAGCTGGTTGAACGCGCTGACCACGCGGTCGCGGAGGCTGCTTGCCCGCGAGGTCACCCAGTCCCGCAGGTTGCTGATACGGGAGGTGGCGGTGTCGCGCAGGCTGGTGAAGCGCGAGACCGCGCCGTCCCGCAGCGACTGGATGCGGGAGACGACCCAGTCGCGGGCGCTGGTCGCGCGGGAGGTCACCCAGTCCCGCAGGTTGGTGACGCGGGACACCGCGGCGTCGCGCAGGCTGGTGAACCGGGACACCGCGCCGTCCCGCAGCGACTGCACGCGGGTGATGATCCAGTCTCGGGCGTTGGTGAACATCGCCACCGCGCGGTCGCGGAGCCAGCGGATCGGCGCCAGCCCAAGGTTCAGCAGCGTGTTGAACCAGGAGACGACCCCGTTGACCAGGGTGGGGATGAGCGACCCGACGATCTTGTCGTAGAGCCATTGGAACGGCCAGATGATGAGGCTGATCGTCGTCTTGACGGTCTGCACCACCAAGCCGAGACCGCCCTGCAGGATGGCGAGGACGGCCTGCCAGAGGCCGGAGAAGATCGCCTTGATGCCGTCCCAGGCGCGAGACCAGTCGCCGGTGAAGATCCCGACGAAGGTGTCGAAGATGCCCTTGATCGTCGTGAGAGCTCCGGAGAGGACTCCGGTGACCGTGAAGAAGACGATCTTGAGGGTGTTGAGGATGTCGTCGCCGAAGCGGCCCCACACGGCGGTGAGGATGTCCAGGCCGAAGCCCAGGACGCTGCCCAGCCGGTTGACGACCGTGGTGACGACATCGATGGCGCTGCCGAGGGTCTCGCCGACCTTGCGGCCGATCTCCGAGACGCGATCGAACGCCTTTTCGAAGTCGGCGGCGTGCTTGTCGCGGAACTCGCGGAACTTCTCGCCGACCTTGTCGACGAGCCCGGTGATCTTGCCGCCGATGTCGCTGGCCCGGTCGGCGACCGCGCCACCGAGGTTGCGGACCTTGCCGATGATCCCGTCGAACCCTGGCGCGACCCCGGCGAAGGCGGCGGTGATCTTGGGGCCGCCCTCCTGCCGGATCCGGGAGGCAGCCCCCGCGATCGCCGAGCCGATCTGGCGGGCCTTGTCGACCGCCTTCGGCGCTTGGGTCTGGATGAACCCGGTGAAGGCGCCGCCCATCGCCGAGCCGATCTCCCGGGCTTTCTGCGCGATCGGGGTCTGGGCGACCTCAGCGCCGAACCGGCGCATCCAGACGTAGGCCTGGGCGAGTTTGTCGACCACGCGGACTAGAACCGTCACCATGCCGAAGACACGGGTGACGAACCCGGCGAGGAACCCGCCCAGCTCGGGGCTGTCGCGGACGGTGGTGAACAGGTCCGACAGCGCGTCGGTCAGGCCCGCGATGGCCGGCTCCATGGCCTGGCCGAGGGGGTCGAGGAGCTTGGCGAACGCCTGCGCGGCGACGTCGATGACCGGGCCGAACGACTTGAGTGCTCCCAGGAACCGGCCCGCGAACAGGTCGATGGCCGGCGCCAGGGTCGCGAACGCTCCCTCCAGGTGCGGGACCAGGGAGTCGAACAGCCCCCGCGCGTACCCGGCGATCGAGATCAGCGTGCCCTCGAAGGGCTTGCTGATCCGCTTCAGCGTGGTCTCGACGTGATCGCCGAGGTCGCTGAAGACCTTCTTGACACGCTCGGACTGGGCCGCCGCGTGGAGGCCGATCGCGGCGATCCCGATGCCGAACTTGGCGGTCAGGCCGATGGCCGCCGCGGCTCCCACCGCGGGCAGGGCAGCCAGCCCCCCGATGATCCCGCCGACCATCAGCGGCGGGGCTCTGAGCCCGATGCGGGAGAACACGCCGCCGACGGCGGTGAACATCCGCGAGCCCTGCGTGCCGATGGCGCCGAGGAAGCCGGAGGCGAAGCCCCGGCCGGAGGTGCGCCCGGATACGGCGGACTCGGAGGCGAACCTGCCGAGCGAGTCGTGCAGGCGTCCGTTGGCGTCGCGGCTGAAGCCCGCGCCGAATTCCTGTCCGGCGCCGCGCCCGGCGTCGCCGGACACCCGGCGGAACAGAGCGCCGAACCGGCTGCGGACCTGGTTCATCCCGGCCTCGGAGGCCCGGTGGAACGCCTGTCCGAACAGCCGCCCTGACAGCCGCCCCCAGCTGTCGAAGTCGCGGGCGAAGTGGCCTGCGGAGTCGCGGAGCCGCCTCTGCGCGTCGCGCTGGAAACCGATCCCGAACGCGCGACCTGCCTCGCGGCCGACCTGCTGGGCACCGCGGAAGGCGGTGTCCATGGCACGGCGTGCGCGGCTCAGGCCGCCCTGGGACTCGCGGCTGAAGGCGTCGCCGAATGCCTGTCCGGCGCGGCGTCCGACACGGTCGGCGCCGCGCCGGATCACGCCCTCGTTGAACCGGGAGGTGACCTGGACGAAGCCCTCGGCGATACGGAAGCCCATTCCCGGTTACCGGTCCCGTCTCTTCCCGAAGAACTGCAAGATCGCGGGGTTGTCCGCGATGTCGTTGTAATAGGTCTTCTGCGGCTGGGGTCGAGCTGGTGCGGACGCGCTGGAACGGCGCTGGCTGTTCTCCTCGGCGCGCATTCTCACCGCGCCTTGATACGCGTGCAGCCGTTCACAGAAGCTGAAGAATCTTGCGGCGTCCATGCCTTCCATGTCGTCGATCCGGTGCAGCACGGAGAGGTCAGATCGAATGTCGTCCAGACAGTCGATCACCCACGCGATTTTTTGGAGCCTTTGCGACGGCGAACGCCACGATGGCCCTGGGCTGCTTTTTGGCCCTTTCCCCCCAGGACGTGCTTTTCCAGCCGGTCGAAGACGTCCTGCAGCTGGTCGAACTCCAGGCTGGGGTGGTCCTTGAGCATCTGGTAGGTGTCCTCGCCCAAGACCTCGGTCATGACCCACATGGCCGCCGCGTCCGGCCCCTTGGTGACCTGCTTCTCCAGGTACTCCAGGGCGATACCGGCCGGCATGCGCCTGGGGATCTCGTAGACCTCGCCGCCCATCTTGAACAGCGGCACCATCTCGACGTCCTCGGGCGGCGCGTCCGGGTCGGGCAGCTCGGGGATGTCGTCCTCGTCTGTGTCGTTTACCGACATGGTTCTCCTAGGGGCGGGCCCTGGCCGTTTACGGGCCGGGCGGTGGTGAGGTGCGGGCTGTTAGGAGCCGCCGTCGTCCTCGTCGACGTAGTCGAACGGCGGAACGCTGCGGGAGACGTAGTGCGCTTTCAGCTCCACGGGCAGGAGGGTTTGGCCGTCCTTCACTGATTCCTGTTCGACCGTGGCCTCGTTGATGACCTTTCGGACGATCACGCGGCGGCGCAGTCCTGCGGGGGCGATGCCGTCGAAGATGGCCGCCGAGTAGTTCGGGGAGACGGCGGAGTTGTCCATGGTCGGGCTGTAGGACTTGTATCCGGCGCCGGTGTTGATGGTGCCGCCGTTGAACGCGAACCGCAGATTCTCCAATGTTGGCTCGGCCATGTTCGTGTTGACCTTGAAGGTGCGCTTCGTCAGGCGCGACTCGGGGATGTCGACGATCTGATCGACCTCCAGCTCGGAATATTCGAGCTCGACTTCGAGGGTGACGCCGCCCTGTGTGCCGCCGATGTCCCGCCACTCGGTGGCGACACTGGTCTCATCGACAGGGAGAGCGACCTCTTCCTCGGGAGGCTCGGTTGCGCCGAACTGGCCGACGAACAGATCGGCAGGCCCCTGGATGAGGTTGGTGACGGTGACTGCCATCGGTTACTCCGCTTCCTGGCTGTCGCGCTTACGCCTGGTGCTCCGCGCCGGGATGTCCGGCCGGGCGGTCGTCATGGCCTGCGGGTGGGGAGGCTGTGCCTGCGTGCCGCTGGCCTGGTCGGTGACGTCGGCGATCAGGCCCTGCCGCTGCAGGTCCAGCAGCTCGGCATCGCCGACCTCGGTCACTGTGTGCGGGCGCATGGTGGTGCGGATCTTGTGCTTCATGCGGTTCTCCTCCGCCGGGGTCGGGTCGGTACGAACTGGACCGGGATGTGCTCATCGGGGCCGATGCCTGGCGGAATGGGCACGACCCGGGTGGCCGGGAAGAGGTACTCCAGCTCCGCGCGGGAGGTGTGGGAGATGACGCGGCCGTGCCAGGTCAGCAGGCAGCGGGACTTCTCGCCCCACAGGCCGTACAGGCGCGGTCCCTCGCGGCTCATGGGGTGACCGCCAGGGGCGCCCAGTACAGCTGCAGCTCGAACTGGTAGTCGGCCATGCGGCCGTCCTCGGGCGTGATGCGCCGCGGCTCGGACAGGGCGTGGCCGGTCTGCACGCGGGCATCGGCGAACTGCGGTGGTGTGGTGATGCGGCCGAACGATGCGCGCTGCCGGTGCGGCTGGCACGCGGCCACGATGATGTCCGCCAGGGCGTTCGCCTTCCCCCAGGGCGGTTTCTGGGAGTCGGGGTTGACGGCCCAGCAGTCGATCTGGAGCACCGGCTGCCGCTGCGGTACGTAGATGTCCGGCTGCCCGGATACGAGCCCGATCTGTACGAAGCCGGTGTCGGCCCACGCCGCGGAGTCAGGCAGCGTGGTGCCCACGCGGTTGGCGGGGATGCCCGGCAGCGTCTTGATCCAGGCGACCGCGACGACCTCGTTCGTCGGTGCCTTCATGCCATGTCCGGCGGGGTGCGGCGCCGGTACAGCGCGGGACGCATGAACGGCTGGGCCGGGGTGCCGGGATGGCGGACGCGGTGGACGGGGTGGGCGGCGCCGCGCCAGTACAGGGCCTTCTTGGCTCGGGGGTAGATGGTGTGAGGGCGGGAGCCGAACTCCACGATGTGCCAGTAGTCGGTGCCGACGTACACGCGGTTGCCGCGCGCCTGGATGGTGGACTGGAGCTCGCCGGAATCGATCGGGACGAAGCGGCGGGCGTCCTCGGCCACCATCTCGGCGAGCCGGTTCTCGGCGCGCCGCAGCCTGGGGCGTAGCAGGCGCTGCCAGCCGGGCGTCATCGTGACGCGGATCTGGGCCACCCTGTCCTCCCTTAACGTCGGTCAGGTGATCTTGCGAAGGTCCAGGCGGATCGCTGCCCGGGCGCCGAACGGGGCCTGGGGCTGGACCAGGCCCTCGATCGTGTAGAGGGTGCCGGTGCGCTCGTCGCGGATGCGGTCGGTGGGCTTTACGTCCACGTCGCCGCGCAGGCGCCCGGTGTGGGTCTGGATGATGGTCAGCCGATTCTCTGAGGGGAGGAACTGGCGGACGGCCTGCTGGATGATCGAGGCCGGCAGGCCGGTGGCGATCGGGGTGTCGGTGTCGAGCGGGTCGCCGTACTCGTCGACCGCGTTCGGGTCGTCGGGATCGGTGCGCAGGATCGACACCGTGGTGGTGGGTGTGAAGCCGCTGCTGGTGGTCATCTGATCGGCCTCCATCGGGTGAGGCCGGTGTCGTCCACCTCCAAGTCGTCGGCGTCGATACCGATGGTCTCGGGGGTGCGCTTGCCGCGCAGTGCCAGTGCCTGCCCAGGGGTGAGCGCCTGCAGGGTGCGTGAGCGCCGCCAGGACAGGCGGCTTATGGCGGCTTTGGCCAGCGGCGCCAGCGTGAAGGTGTCGGGGTCGGCCTTGGAGTAGCGCAGCCCGTCATGGTCGACCTCGTCGATGTCGGAGCGGCCGGTGTAATCGACCTGCTCGGCCTGCCAGGCGGCCTGGAACGCCTCGCCCTTCTTGAGCAGGCGCAGGTCGCGGGGGCGCAGCTGGTGGCGGGCGGTCTCGGTCACGCCGACGTAGATCTCGATGACCGCGTTGGCGGCGTCGAGCTGTTCCTGCGTGATCTCCTGGCCGGTGATGTTCTTGGCCTCGGCCGGGGTCGCCCACGTCATGCTGCCCACTCCCCTCTTCCTTGCTGGCTAGGCGGTCGTCGGGTTGATCGGGACGGTGTAGGTGAGGGTGATGCTGCCGAGCCCGTGGTCGGTGCGGGTGTGGCGGGCGTCGCCGGTCACGGTGTGGCCGGCTGTCTCGGCGCGGCGGACCGCCATGCGCTGGTTGGCCTGGTGCCATGCCTGGTCATCGAGGTAGGGGCAGGGCTCTCGGACGGTGATCTGTATGTGGAAGCCGTCGCTCTGGGCCTGTGTCCCCTCCTCGGTCTGGGGATCGGCCTCGCTCTGCGGGTCGTCCTCGGTGGGGGGCTCTGCTGTCTGCCCGGCGCTGTCCCGGGGCGTGCTGGTGGCGTACCCGGCAGAGGGCCAGGGCCCTTCCCCTTCCGGGGGCCATGGGTCCTCGCCCTCCGGGGGCCATGGGTCCTCACCTTCCGGCGGCCACGGGTCCTCGCCCTCCGGCGGCCGGGGATCTGCGTCTTGCGGGGGCTGGGTGGCCAGCGTCCCCGATCCGTCACAGGCAGCGCCGTCCACCTGATGCCTGTACAGCCTGCCGTCGGTGCGGACCCGCACGTCCGGCCGTCCGCAGCTCGGGCACTGGGCCGTCGCCATACGCGCCTCCTCGTCCTCGGAGCGGCCCCGCCCCTGGGGAAGCGGGGCGGGGGTGCTGATGGTCAGGAGCCGGTCTCGTCCAGCTCCAGCACCGCGAAGCCCTTCTCGTGGCCCACGGCGAAGCCGCGGCGGGCACGCATCTTCAGCTTGCTCTCGTCGGACATGAAGCCGATGCCGGTGTCAGCACCGGCGACGGCCCACTCGGGGCCGGACCGGACGCCGACCTTGAGCAGCTGCCGGTTGCACACGATCAGCAGCGGGTTGCCGGTCGGTGAGGAGGTCGCGGTCGGTGAGGTCCGCGCGCCGAGGCTGAACCGCATCAGGTGCTCGAACAGCGTGCTGGGGGTGCCGGAGTCGCCACCCTGCCCCTGCACGAAGATCGGCCGGCCCTGCAGGTCCTTGATGCCGCGCAGCCGCCGCTTGAACGCGGGGTGCGCGATCACCAGGGCCTCGTTCTCGTCCCAGTAGTCGCCGGTCTCCACCAGGCTCAGCACCTCCGACAGGTCGTCGTAGGTGACGGTGCCCGTGGCCAGGACGTAGTTGGCGTCGGCGGTGTAGTCGGTGTCGGCGTGGCTGGTGCGGATGGCCTTGTAGACGCTGGTGTACGGGACGGCCGCGTAGCTGGGGGTGCCCTCGGCCGCGGTGGTCGCGAGGGTGGCGTTGTCGAAGTACTTGGCCCAGCTGGTGGCCCAGTCGAGGCGTTTGGTCTCCAGGATGTCGACGTGGGAGTCCTTGGTGTCCTCGTCGGCGATGGAGATCGCCTTGCCGGACTTGCGTGCGGTGAGCAGGACCTCGTCGTTCTCGGAGACGTCCTCGGTGTAGGTGCCGCCCTTGGCGATGCCCTCGACCTCCATGCCGGCCGAGCGGGGCACGTGCCGGGTGTCGGTGGTCATCGGGTAGCGGCGGCCGTACGCCTCGACGGCGGAGACCTGCTGGACGCGCTGGATGACGTTGGAGTCCCACTCCTCGGGGACCCAGGCGTCGAAGTCTGCCCTTGCCATGTCGTGATGGCCCTTCGTGGATGGGGTGTGGGGTGCCCGTCCGGGCCGTCTGCCACGCCCTGGCGGCCACGGGGTGGTCGCGGGCGATGTGTGGCTCGTCCGAGCCGGGTCCCGGCTCTCCCATCCAGGAGGGCCATCACTACACAGGGTAAACGATCTTGGGTGGTATGGGTGTTATTTCTCGCCGCGCAGCCGCTTCAGGATCTGCTGCTCGGGGCTGATCCTCTTCTTGGCCGGGGGCTTGTCGGCGCCGTCGGCGGCCTTGGCGCCGCTGGGCTTGCGGCGGGGCGGCTCGGGCTGGGTGAACAGCTCGGGGTATTCCTCCTGCAGCTCGGCGATCTGGGCGTCGATGCCGTCGACTTCGCCGTCGTCGGTGACCTCGATGTCATCCAGGTTCATCAGCCGGATCATGCGGTCGAGCTTGTCCTTGGGGACACCGGCGTCGATGAGGGCGGCCTTGGCGGTGGTGCGCACCACCAGCGGCTTGTACTTCTTCTCGACCTCGGCGGCGGCCTTCTCGGCGGCCTCCCGCTGCGCGCGCTCGGTTTCGCTCTCGGAGGACCGCTTGAGCTCGGCGAGCTGCTGCTGCGCTTCCCGAAGGGCTCGTTTGGCGGCCTGACGCTCGCGGATGACCCGCTGCAGCTCGGCACGGTCGACTAGGTCCTCGCGGCGGGGGTCGTCGCGGCGCTCGTGCTGGCGTCCCTTCCCGTCACCGTCACCGCTGCGGTCGTCGTCACCGGCCTCGGTGTCGGTGTCGTCCTGGCCCTCGCCGTCGTCCCGGCTGCTGCCGTCGTCGTCCCGGTCGTCCCGGTCGTCGTGGTCGTCGCCGTTGCTGTCGTCGCTGTCGTCGTCCTGGTCATCGGGCGCGCCGCCCATGACCGGCCACACGACCCGGCCGGAGCCGAGCACACCGAGCGCGCGCAGCCCCGTGCGCGGGTGCACGGGCAGCTGCCCAGGCAGCGCGGTGGTCTGCTCGTCCTGCAGGCCGTCGTTCTTGTCCATCCGGACCCCCGGTTTCGTTGTGCGCCATCCGGCGCGGTGGTGTTTTCTCAGGTGGCGGGTTGCGCTGGCGGCTGGGGCAGGGCGCGGCCGCGCGGGAACCGGCCTGCCGCTACGGCCTGGTGGCCGTAGCGTTCGACGGAGACCGGCAGGCCGACGCCACGGCGCAGCAGCCGGTCGGCGGCGCGGATCCGCGCGGCCTCCGATTCGCTGGGCAGCGACCAGCCGCGCACGACGCTGCGGCGTGCCTCCCGTTGCAGCGCGTCGGCGGCGGCCTGGTCCTGGGCGCCGCCGAGGTAGGGGACGATGTGGCAGCGGCAGTGCGGATGCCGTGGCGGGCGGCCGCTGAAGTCGTTCCAGCGCAGCGGCCTGTCTCCGTAGGTGATGTCGGGTGAGAAGCCGGTGTCGATCGGGGCGATCTCGCCCGCCAGGGCGATGCAGGTGAGGCAGGCGTCGCGTTCGGCGACCCACAGAAGCTGGCGGGCGCCGAGCTGTGTGGCGGCGGCGGCCGATCCGGCGGCGGCGGCCTGGTTGACGGCGGTGGTGCCGGTCGCGCGCAGCTGTGCCTTGACCGCGTGTGTGGTGGCGATGGGGTCGGCGCCCTCCTCGATGCGGCGGGCGGCGGCCTCGGCCGCGGCGTGGGCGCGGGCCGCGGCGTCCAGGCGCGGCCCGGGCGGCTGCGGACCGCTGGC
>NZ_BAAAZG010000034.1:0-43424 GCF_039536785.1 Actinomadura miaoliensis | reverse complement strand
GGCCGCCGGCTTCGGCGCCGGCTTCGGCCGCGCCGCCGGCCCGGGCCCGGCGGGCGGCTCGGCTACCCGGCTTCGGGCGGGCGCCGGGGACGGCGCGGACTCGGCCTCGCCGCCGCGCACGCGCTCCACCACCTGGCCGACGACCTTCTCGGCGGTGTGCCGGACGTCCGAGCCCAGCCGGCCCAGCACGGGACGGACCCCGCCGCCCTCGGTCAGCTCCTTGTAGTCCCTGGTCAGCCGGTCGCTCAGCAGCAGCGCCCGGCCCACGCCGAACATGGCCAGACGGACGGCGTGCAGCGGGAGGTCGCGAACCTGCTCGCCGACGGTGTCGCGGACCCGCTCCTTGAGGCGGCGCGGCGATCTCGTCATCGTCATCCACTCCCTGCTGTCGGGATCCTTGGCTTGGTCGGTCGGCTACTGCACCGTTCGTCACCTTTCACTCTGCCGTATCGGTGCGAGACCGGTCACCCCGGGTTAATGGATTTCCGTCCAACAAGCGCGTGGAGTGGGTCACAGCGAGCGGGCTTCACCAGAGCTTTCCGCGCCGGGGCGGCCCGGCGGCATGACGCCGACGGCCGTACGGGAGCAGTGGTGCGGCCCGTACGATAGGGCCATGACCTCCACCAGCCAGCGCAAGGTTCTGCTCGCCAAACCACGCGGTTACTGCGCGGGTGTGGACCGCGCCGTGCAGACGGTCGAGATCGCCCTCGACAAGTACGGGCCGCCCATCTACGTGCGCAAGCAGATCGTCCACAACGTGCACGTCGTCAAGACGCTGGAGGAACGCGGCGCGATCTTCGTGGACGAGACCGAGGAGGTGCCCGAGGGCGCCATCGTGGTCTTCTCCGCCCACGGCGTCGCCCCCGTCGTGCACGACGAGGCGCGCGGCCGCAACCTGCGCACCATCGACGCCACCTGCCCGCTGGTCACCAAGGTGCACAAGGAGGCGGTCCGGTTCGCCAAGGAGGACTACGACATCCTCCTGATCGGGCACGAGGGCCACGAGGAGGTCATCGGCACCACCGGCGAGGCGCCCGACCACATCCACCTGGTGGACGGCCCGGACGACGTCGCCAACGTCAAGGTCCGCGACCCCGAGAAGGTCGCCTGGCTGTCGCAGACCACGCTGTCGGTGGACGAGACCATCGCCACCGTCGACAGGCTGCGCGAGCGGTTCCCCAAGCTCATGGACCCGCCGTCCGACGACATCTGCTACGCCACCCAGAACCGCCAGACCGCCGTCAAGGAGATGTCGGCCCGCGCCGAGCTGGTCATCGTGGTCGGCTCCACGAACTCGTCCAACTCCATGCGGCTGGTGGAGGTCGCCAAGGAGCACGGCGCCGACGACGCCCACCTGGTCGACTACCCCGAGCAGATCGACCCGGCCTGGCTGGAGGGCGTCACCACCGTCGGCGTCACCAGCGGCGCCTCCGTCCCCGAGGAGCTGGTGCAGGGAGTGCTGGCCTGGCTGGCCGAACGCGGCTACGGCGACGTCGAGGAGATCGAGTCCGTCCAGGAGAGCATGCGCTTCGCCCTGCCGCACGAGCTGCGCAAGGACCTGCGCTCCGCCTGACGGTCCGCCGCCCGACGGCCCGCCGGGCTTCGCCGGGGGCGCTGTTCAGTCGACCTCGCCGTGGTGGAGGCGACGACGGTCGCGGGGGGAGTCCGGTGACTCCTCCCACCGGACCGGGTTCTCGTTCTCCTCCTCCTCGAACAGCCGCGTGCGGGCCAGCTTGGCGCGCAGCTCCCGGACGTTGGCCGGCAGCCCGCGCGGCAGCGAGAGCAGCAGCACCAGCAGCGTCCCCAGGAACAGCCAGGGCGCCGTGCCGGCCAGGGCCGTCAGCAGTCCCACCGTCACCCCGCGCAGCAGCGACCCCTGCCCGAGGGTGGTCAGGAACTCGGCCAGAACGGTCACCGCCAGGAACACCAGCGGCGGACTGACCACCAGCGTCAGCAGGTCGGCGGGACGAGTGGTCAGGGCCGCCAGCACGCATCCGGCGACGAACCCGGCGCCCGCCAGCACCTGCCAGTCCAGCCACCGCGACAGCAACGCGCCCACCAGCCCGGCGGCGAAGATCACCACAATGCCGCCGCGCCCGGTCAACGCGACCGGCGAGCCGCCCGAACCGCCCGCACCGCCCGCGCGGGAGCGTGCGGCGGCGCCGCGCCCGCGTCGGCTCCCACGTCGCACAGCCCTCCCCGAGGCAGGCGAGGCGTCCCCCGACGCGTCGCGTACCGTCGATGAACTCATTGCCACCTCTTTCGCCGATCAATCTGATCAGGGATGGCCCGTCCGCCGAAACCTACCGGTTCGGTCGCCTGTCCCGGCCGGGAACGCCCGTCTCCGCCTGGATCACCACCGGCCGCACCGCCGTGCTCGTCGCCGGTGCCGCTCTCGCCCGCGGTGTTCTCGCCGGCGCCGCGGAACTCGGCGGCCGACAGGGCGCGGGGGCTCTCCTGCACCGGTTCGGGACCGTCCAGCGTCGCCTCCACCACCCCCAGCTCGTTCAGGCGCCGCGCGCTGACCAGTACCCGCGTCTCCAGCGAACCCACCGTGCGGTTGTAGGACCTGACGGCGTTCGTCAGCGAGCGGCCAAGCTCGTCCACGTGCTGGCCCATCGTGCCGAGGCGCTCGTACAGCTCCTTGCCGAGTTCGAACACCGCGCGGGCGTTGCGCGACAGGGCCGCCTGCTGCCAGGCGTACGAGGCGGTCCGCAGCATCGTGATGAGGGTGGTCGGCGTGGCGATGTGCACCCGGCGGCGCATCGCGTACTCCAGCAGGCCGGGGTCGCGGTCCAGCGCCGGTGCGAGGAACGCCTCGCCCGGGATGAACAGCACGACGAACTCGGGGGCGGGACTGAACGCCTGCCAGTACGACTTGGCGGCGAGCCGGTCCACGTGGTCCCGCAGGTGCCGCGCATGCGCGTCCAAGCGCGCGCGCTCCACGGCGGGGTCGTCCACGGCGGCCGCCTCCAGGTACGCGGCCAGGGACACCTTGGAGTCAACGACGATGTTCTTGCCGCCCACGAGCCGTACCACCATGTCGGGACGCACCGTCCCGTCCACCGTGGACGCGGCGGCCTGCTCGTCGAAGTCGCAGTGGTGCGTCATCCCGGCGAGCTCCACCACACGGCGCAGTTGCAGCTCGCCCCACCGTCCCCGTGCCTCGGGACGTTGCAGCGCCCGCACCAGCGTCCGGGTCTCGTTGCGCAGCTGCTCGGAGCTCTGCCGGACGAAGTCGACCTGTTTGGCCAGCATCGCGTGCGACTCGCGGCGGCCCGTCTCGACCTCGCGCAGCTGCTCCTCCACCTTGGCCAGCGTCTCGCGCAGGGGGGCCACCAGGTGCTCCACCGCCTGCTTGCGGCGTTCCAGCTCGCCCGCGGCCTCCGCCCCCGCCGCCTTCAGCCGCGCGTCGGCCAGCTCCAGGAAGCGTTCGTTGCTGGCGTCGAGCGCACGCGCGGACAGGTTCTCGAAGTGCTCGGCCATCCGCTCCTCGGCGTAGGCCAGCTTCTCCTCGGCGGCCCTGGCCCGGGCGATGAGACCGGCCTGGCGGCCGGTGGCGAGCGCGAAACCGACCACCACGCCGAGGGCGGCCCCCAGCAGCAGGCCGGCGAACAGCGCGAGATCCATCCGTTCATCGTGACAGCGCGGCCCGGCGCCGCCGGAGCGACGCGCCGAGACGACGCCGCCCCGGACAAATGACCTCAGCGACTACTTACACGAGTGAAGCGGGCACGGTAGCGTCCGGTGGCGCCGGTGGGGCCGCCACAGAGGAGACCGACAGGATGACGACCAGCACCAGCCCACGGCCGCTACGTCTCGTCGCGGCCACGGCGGCGCAGCGCAGAGTCGCCCGGACGCTGGCGATGGAACCGGGCGGCCCGCCCACCCTGCGCGCCCGCATCGCCAACCAGGTCATCCGCGCCGTGATGAAGACGGCCTGGCAGTGCGCGCCCGACTCCGAGGCGGGCATGACCCGCATACAGCGCGCCACCGACGTCCTCGGACGTCTCCAGGCCGTCCCGCCCGGCGTGTCCACCGCACCGCAGGACTTGGGGGCGTGCACGGCAGAGTGGGTGCGCGCCGGTACGCCCGACGAACGCCGCGTCGTCCTCTACCTGCACGGCGGCGCGTACTTCTTCGGCAGCCCCCGCCTGTACCGCCCGTTCAACTGGCGCCTGTCGGCCGCTACGGGACGCCCCGTGCTCGCGCTCGACTACCGGCTGGCGCCCCGCCACACCCCCGCCGACGCCCTGGAGGACGCGCTCACCGCCTACGACTTCCTGCTGTGCCGCGGGTACAGGCCGCAGGACGTCGTCGTCGCGGGCGACTCCGCCGGGGGGCACCTGACCCTCGCGCTACTGCTGACGCTGAAGAAGCGGGGCACGGCCCTGCCCGCCGCCGCGGTCTGCCTGTCCCCGTGGGTCGACCTGTACTGCGAAGCCGACTCGCACCGTCTCAACCGCCGTACCGACCACCTCCTGCCGGCGGACAAGCTCGCCTGGCTGGGCCGCCTGTACTGCCGCGACAAGGACGACGACGATCCTGTGTTCTCCCCGCGGCGCGGCGACCTGTCGGGCCTGCCGCCGCTGATGTTCATGGCCAGCGGCTCGGAGATCCTGCGCGACGACGCCCGCGACGTGGCCGAACGGGCGCGCGCGGCCGGGGTGCACGCCGTCTACCAGGAATGGGACGGTCTGACGCACGTCTTCCCGGTGTTCGCCGAGTTCGTGCCCGAGGGCAGGGCGGCCTTCCGGCACATCGCCGAGTTCCTGCGGGCCGCGGGCGCCTGAGCCGTTCATCCGCCGGCCGCCCGTCCGGCGTCCGGCCGACGTGCCCGGGCCCATAAACTTGAGGGTCGTGAGCCTTTCCATCGGAATCGTCGGGCTGCCCAACGTCGGCAAGTCCACCCTGTTCAACGCGCTGACCAAGAACGAGGCGCTGGCCGCCAACTACCCGTTCGCGACCATCGAGCCCAACGTCGGCGTGGTCGGGGTGCCCGACCCCCGGCTGACCCGGCTGGCGGAGATGTTCGGCTCGCAGCGGACCGTCCCGGCGACCATGGAGTTCGTGGACATCGCCGGGCTCGTCAAGGGCGCCTCCGAGGGGCAGGGCCTGGGCAACAAGTTCCTGGCCAACATCCGCGAGACCAACGCGATCTGCCAGATCATCCGGGTGTTCGAGGACCCGGACGTCACCCACGTGGACGGCGAGGTGGCGCCCTCCCGCGACATCGAGACGATCAACACCGAGCTCGTCCTGGCCGACCTGCAGACGATCGAGCGGGCCCTGCCGCGCCTGGAGAAGGAGGCGCGCACCAGCAAGGACAAGGACAAGCTCGCGGTCGTCGACGCGGTCACCGCCGCGCAGAAGGTGCTGAACGAGGGCGTCACGCTGTTCGCGGGCGCCGCCGCGGCCGGGATCGACCTGGTGCTGCTGCGCGAGCTGCACCTGCTGACCGCCAAGCCCTTCCTGTACGTGTTCAACCTCGACGAGGAGGAGCTCGGCGACGAGGGCCTGCGCGCCCGGCTGAGCGAGCTGGTCGCCCCGGCCGAGGCGATCTTCCTGGACGCCAAGATCGAGGCCGAGCTGATCGAGCTGCCCGACGACGAGGCGCTGGAGCTGCTGCAGGGCATGGGCCAGGAGGAGTCCGGCCTGTCGCAGCTGGTGCGCATCGGCTTCGACACCCTCGGCCTGCAGACCTACCTGACCGCCGGCCCCAAGGAGGCCCGCGCCTGGACGATCCGCAAGGGCGCCACCGCGCCCGAGGCGGCCGGGGTCATCCACACCGACTTCCAGCGCGGTTTCATCAAGGCCGAGATCGTCTCCTACGACGACCTGGTCGCCGAGGGCTCCATGGTCGCCGCCCGCAACGCCGGGAAGGTCCGCATGGAGGGCAAGGACTACGTCATGCAGGACGGCGACGTGGTCGAGTTCCGCTTCAACGTCTGACGGCCGGACGCACTCCGGCAGTTGCACCGCAACCTGCAGCCCCACCGCCGGGTGGACCGCTTCGGCGCTCCGCGGCCGGGAGTGTGGCCCGGCGGGTTGAGCGCCCTTGCCCGCGTGGCGGTGGCCGCCTATCGCCGACCGTGGTGTTTTGTCCGTTTTCATACCACAGTGTCGGTTTTCTGGGAATGGTGTGCCGAAGTATTGCCTGACCTGGTAGGTAAGCACCCTGCCGTGCCGGGGCGCTCGTCCCGAAGGGGGTGCGGCGCGCCGTTCGGCGCCATGGATAGGGGATCGTCACCGTTTGGCAATCTTCCCCGTTCCGACTGAGGTGGATTGCATTATCCACAACCGCGTGCCGGGGCTGTGCTTCGTCGCGATGCGCTGGAACAATTGACGCTCGTGGTTACCCTGGGCCCGTAGTGGGGTCCAGAAACCGTGTCGTCCGCCCCTCGGGCGGGCGGGGCCGCACCAGGACAGGACCAGAGCAGGACCAGGCACAGGCAACGACCGCGCCGACCGGGGGCGAGGCGCGAGCGGAGGCAGGATGGCTCGCAGGTCGGCCGTGGGAAACGGCCGTGAGACCGCCGTGGTCGAGGAGACGGCGCCGGCAGGCGCCGCGCTCGGCCAGGCCGTCGATCCGTGGGACGCGCCGGAGCGCGACGGCCGCCGGAAGCGCTCCGGCGGCGGCTCCGGCCCGCGGGGAGGCCGCTGGGGCGGCTCCGGCGGCCGCTGGTGGGTCTGGGTCGGCCGCGCGGTCCTGTGGGCGCTCATCATCGTCATCGTCGTCAACGGCGTGCGCGCCCCGTTCGAACGCTTCACCGCCGAGGAGACCGGGACGTCCGGCGCGCCCCGTCCCGGCAAGGGCGCCCGGTTCCCCAGCAGCGCGGCGGGCGCTTTCGCGCTGCAGTTCGCCAACGTCTACCTCAACTACGACCAGAAGAACGCGCCGGCCCGCGAGGAGCAGCTGCGCGCGTTCCTCCCCGACGGCTCCGACGGGCAGTTCGGCTGGAACGGCGTCGGGCGGCTGCAGGTCCAGTCGGTCAACGTCGCCGGCGTGGACGCCAAGGACGACCACAACGGCGTCGTCACCGTGCTCGCGCGCAGCCAGGACAAGTGGCTGCGGCTGGCCGTGCCCGTCTACGCCGCCAACGCCTCGTCGCTGGTCGTCTCCGGCCGTCCCGCGCTGCTGCCGCCCCCCGGCAAGGCCGCGCTCCCGCAGCAGGGCGTGCGCGAACGCGACGGCGCGCTGGAGTCCGAGCTGCAGCCCATCCTCGGCACCTTCTTCCCGGCGTACGCGAGCAGCAACCAGGCGACGCTGTCGCGCTTCTCCGACGGCGCCACCATCGGTGGGCTCGCCGACACGGTGACCTTCTACCAGGTCCGCGAGATCATCGCGCCGCGCGGGCCGGCGGGCGAGCGGACGGTCACCGCCACCGTCGCCTGGCAGCTGCCCGGCACCGGTCCCGCCGGCGCCGGCGGCGAGCTGGAGCAGACCTACGAACTCGTAATGATCAAGAAGGGGTCGACCTGGTACGTGCGAGACATCCGCGGCGCCACCCCACCGAGCGGATCATGAGAGGCCACGACGTGAGACCACACCGGGGCCCGACCTCGCGCCGGACCCCCCGACCAGGAGGTTAGTCAGTCGATGCTGCAGCACATCATGGCGTCGATTCCGCTTGACGTCGTCGCGGCGCCGAACGACGAACTGCGGACCGACCAGCTCGCGGACTGGCTACGCCAGATATTCGGCCCGTTGTTCCTCGTCATCGTGGGCATTGTCGCGATCTTTTTCTTGTTCACCCGGGAGATCACCCGTTTCGTGCAATTCATCGTCCTGGCCATCGGAATCGGGGTGGTCTTCTACGTGCCGAACATCATCGAGACCACGGCCAGAGCGATCGCCAAGGCCCTCGGGGTCGACTTGACCTGAGCGGGGGACCGCGGTTACCGAGGGAGGTCGGAACGGCCCCGCGCGGGCCGCAGGCGGCACTGTGCTTGCACAGTTAGGGGAGTTGGGGCGTGGATCTACCCACGTACACGAACATATGGCGCATCGAGAAGCGGCTGTACAAGCTGTACGACCTGCGGCTGCCGATGCCTCTGCCGCTCGTCCAGATCGGCGTGTTCGCCGGCGTGTTCGTGCCGTGGATCGTGTTGCTGAGATTCGTCGGCGTCCCCTTCGCGTCCCCGTGGCACGTGCTCTACATCGTTCCGCCGGGCGTGCTGACCTGGCTGGCCACCCGCCCGGTCATCGAGGGCAAGCGGCTGACCGAGCTGCTGCTGTCGCAGTCGCGCTTCCTGGCCGAGCCGCGCACCTGGTGCCGACTGACCCCGATCCGCGAACCGCGCGAGGTCGTCGTCGTGGCCCGCGTCTGGCGCCGCGCCGACGCCCCCGCCCCGGCCGCCGCCCCCGAACGCGTCGCCATCAAGTCCCGCCGCAAGTCCCGCCGCGCCCAGCCGGCGGTGGAGGAGGCCCCCGTCCCCGTCCTGGCTCCCAGCCCCGCCGTGGCCTCGGCCCCCCAACCCCTGGCCGAGTACTCCGCCCAACGCCAGGCCACCGCCAACGGCCCCCGGCCCGCCCTGGCCGCGACACGCCCCACCGAAGACGGCCACGTCCACTCGGGCGAACTCTCCGCCACACCTCACCGCCACACCCCACCGTGGGCGCGCCCAACCTCCGCGGACACGGCCGCACCCCGAGCCCGCACAACCGCCGATAACACAGCCCCACGCACATCGCCGTGGCCCGAAGCGCCCGCCCCCCGTCCTCGTGCGACGGGCGCAGACCAGCCACTGCCTCACACCGAAGCCCCCGCCAACGACACGACGACCCCCTGGGCACAGCCCCCCTCCAACGCGACCCCCAACGAGGCCGACACACCCGCCCGCACTCGCGCCGCAGACGGAGGCGGGCGTTCGCCTGAAACTGCCGCTCCCGCCGAGGATGCAGGTCGCGCCTCGTCGCGGTGGGCGGGGGCCTCTGAGGCGTCGCCCGTCCAGGAGCCCGAAGCCGACGCGCCCGGCCGCGCTCGCGCGGCAGGTGGCGGCGAGCGGTCCTCTGGTGAGGCGTTGGCGCAGGCGCGCGACCGGGGCCATGGTTCTGAGGTGGGCGCCAGCCGCGGTGCCGCGCGGGAAGAGAGTGCGCCGCGCGCAGAGGACGCGGGGCCGCGGCAGGGCGCTGAGGAGCAGGGCCCGGCGTCGACGTCGCGCAGGGCCTATGTGGTCGGCACCGAGAACGATGTGCGCGTCGCCGGCCCGGAGTCGCTGACGACGAGAAAGTACAAGCCGTGGCGTCGCAAGTCCCGTGACATCGCGCACGAGGACGACATGTGGGTGGCGCCCGCCGAACCGGCGGACGCCGAAGACCGGCCCGGCGAGCTCGACCGGCCGCCGGCCACGCCGAGACTCGAGGCGTCCCCCTCGGAGGAGGCCCCGGCGGCCGGGTCCGGCAAACGCGCCTTCGCCTCCGGCGTGCGGCGTCCCGGGGGATCGGCGGAGTTCTGGCAGGCGGCGGAGTCCGGCGGGCAGGAGCAGCCGCCCGCACAGGCGCCGCAGGAGACCCGTCCCGACATCCCGCGGCAGGACGCCCCCGCGCCCGCCGCGACGCGGCCCGACATTCCGCGTGTCACGCCTCCCGCGCCGGTGACGCGGCCGGACATCCCGGTGCGGCCGCCACAGGGGGACGGCACCGCCGCTCCCAAGGAGACCAGGCCCGACATCCCGATGGTGCCGGGGGCCTTCGGCGGCGGAGGGCGGCCCGAACCGCCCGAACCCCCGGAGCCCCGGGAGCAGCCCCAGCGGCACGCCGAGCAGGACCCGCGGCCGGTCGAGGACGACGAGGGCGTCGAGCGGCCCCCGGCGGAGCAGGCGCCCAAGCCGTTGCGTCCGGCCACCACTGACGCGCGGGTGTGGCCGTCGGTGCCGGCGCCACGGCGTGAGGACGCCGAGCCGGCGCCGCAACCGGCGCCGCGGGCAGAGGAACAGGCGGAGGAACAGGCAGAGGACCAGGCCGAGGTGCACGCGGAAGCGGAGGCGGACGAGCCGCCTCGCGAGGTGCGGTCGGGGCCCGCGTCGCCCATACGGCCGGGGCCGCCGCCCGCGCCGCCGCGCCCCAGACCGCGGCCGGTGCCGCCTCCGCCGGAGCCGCCCGCGCAGGGGCCCGCCATCACGCCCCCCGACCCCGACCAGCAGCACGCGTCCCCGGGCGGGCTGCGGCGGCTGCTCCAGGCGGTCGGCGGCGGGCACGGCGAGGCCGACGCCGAGTACGAGCAGCGGCTGCAGCAGCCGTTCCAGGGCACCCGGCACATCGTGGTGCTCGGCTGCACCGGCGGCGCCGGGCAGACCGTCACCGCGCTGATGCTCGGCCACACGTTCGCCCAGCACAACGGCGAGCCGGTGGTGGCGATCGACATCAATCCGGGGCCGGGCGCGCTGGCGCGCCGCACCCGCAGCGAGACCAACGAGACGCTCACCGGGCTCATCACCCGCGCCGACCAGGTCACCAGCCTCACCGCGATGCGCCGGTACACCTCGCAGGCCAGGTCCGGGCTGGACGTGATCGCGGCGGGCAAGAACCCGCTGCAGGCGCTGGACGACCGCGACTACGCCCTGGCGATCCGCACGATCGACAAGTTCTACTCGGTGACGCTGCTGGACGCGGCCGCCGCGGTGGTGGCGCGCGTGCTGCCGTACGCCGACCAGCTGGTGCTGGTGGCGCCCGCCAGCGCCGACGCGCCGCGCGCGGTGGCGATGACGTTCGAGTGGCTCGACGGGCACGGCTACTCCGAGCTGCGCTCCCGCGCCGTGACGGTGATCAACGGGGTGAGCCGCCGCAGCATGGACGACGTCGAGCAGGCCGAGTCGGTCGCCCGCGGGCGCTGCCGGGCGCTCGTGCGCATCCCGTGGGACGATCACCTCAGCATGGACCGCGCGCCCCGCAACGAGCTGAGGTCGTTGCGGGCGCCGACGCGGCGTGCCTACCTCGCCCTCGCCGGTGTGGTCGCCGGCGGGTTCACCCTCGTACCCGAGCGTTACCAGGAGCCGCAGCAGCAGGAGCAGGAGGCCACCCGATGAGCAGGGCATCGAAGGCTCGGGCGAGCCGGCTGGCGGTACGGTACTTCGACGACCGGGTGCTGCTCACCGACAGCGCGGCGTGGGCGTACTTCCGGCTGCCGACGGTGTCGTACGAGTTCACCACCGCCGAGGAGCGCGAGGCGCTGGCCACCAACATCACCATCGCGCTGGCCGGGATCCGGATGCAGGACGCCGAGATCCACCTGCGCATCGCGCACCGCACGTACCCGGCGGCGGACTGGGCGCTGGCGCTCGACCGCACGTCCGACGGCGGGTCCGGCTGGCGGGAGTACCTGGAGGAGACCTACGCGCACGTCTGGGCCAAGGACTTCTGGACCAAGGAGGTCTACCTGGGCGTGCGGCTCGGCCCGCGCGGCATGGGCGCGCACCTGTCGGGCGGGGTGCTGGCGCAGCTGCTGGGTTTCTACAAGCGCAGCGAGCAGGCGCTGGGCATCGACGACGACGCGATCGACGGCAAGGAGATCGCCCGCTGGACCGAGCAGGCCGAGCGGATCGGCCGGGCGCTGTCGTCGTCGGCGCTGTACGCCAGGCACGCCACCTCGACGGAGGTGGCGTGGCTGTTCCAGCACGCGGTGACCGCGTCGCTGGCCGACCCGCCGCCGTCGGCGGTGCCGCGCCGCACCTGGGGCAAGGGGGAGATCGAGGCGCTGGTCGAGGGCGCCATCCACAACGGCCGTTCGTACCTGCGGGTGGAGCAGCCCAACGTGGGCGGGGTGGGGTCGGGCGCCACCGCGCAGTCGTACGTGGCGTACCTGTCGTTCGCGCGGTTCCCGGACATGATGCCGTTCCCCGACGGCGAGCCGTGGCTGCACTACGCCGACGCCTTGCCGTTCCCCGTGGAGATCAGCTCGCGGATGAAGCTGATCCCGCCGGCCAAGGCGTCCAAGGACGTCTCCCGCAAGCTGGCGCACGCCCGCGACATGGACCAGCACATCCGGGAGGCGGGCGCCGAGGCGCCGATCGCGCTGGCCGAGCAGATCGACGCGGCGCGGATGCTGGAGCACGGCATCACCAAGGAGCGGCTGCCGTTCGTGTACGGGTGGCACCGGCTGATCGTGTCGGCGCCGACGGAGGAGCTGCTGGCGCAACGGGTCGACGCGGTCGTCGAGCACTACCGCGACATCGGCATCGACGTGGTGAACTCCACCGGCGACCAGTTCTCGCTGTTCTGCGAGTCGCTGCCGGGCGACCGGATCAGGCTGAACGCCTACGCGCAGCGCCAGCCGCTGCGCACCATCGCGGGCGGCATGCCCACCGCGACCGTCGACCTCGGCGACCGTCCCGACGACAACGGCGAGGGCTGGGTCGGCCCGTACATCGGCGAGACGCTGGGCCGGGCACGGTCCATCGTGCACTTCGACCCGCTGGTCGCCGCGTCCCGCAACCGTCCCACCGCGGTCGCGATCACGGGGGAGCCGGGCGGCGGCAAGACCACGCTGGCACTGCTGCTGCTCTACCAGATGGCGCTGCGCGGGGTGACGATCGCGGCGATCGACCCGAAGGGCGACGCCGAGTCGCTGGTGCAGCTGCTGCGCGCGCGCGGCCGCAAGGCGCGGATCCTGCCGCTGGGGTCGGCGGCGCCCGGCCTGCTGGACCCGTTCTCGTTCGGCGACGACCTGGCGGCCAAGAAGACCATGGCGACCGAGACGCTGCGGCTGCTGCTGCCGCGCATGTCCGAGGAACGCGAGTCGGCCATGATCCAGGCGGTGGGCGCGGTCGCCAACGCCGAACGGCCCTCGCTCGGCAAGGTCGTCGACTTCCTGGAGCAGGCCGACGACCCGGCGTCCAAGAACCTGGGCGCGGTGCTGCGGTCGATGTCGGAGATGCGGCTCGCGCGGCTGTGCTTCGACCCGTCCGGCGGGGAGCGCATCGACACCGAGGGCTGGACGACGGTGTTCACGCTGAGCGGCCTGACCCTGCCCGACATGGCGATCTCGCGGGACGACTACTCCTACGAGCAGCGTCTGTCGGTGGCGCTGATGTACCTGGTGTCGCAGTTCGCGCGGCGGCTGATGCACGGCCTGGACCGGCGGCTGCCCAAGGCGATCTTCCTGGACGAGGCGTGGGCCATCACCTCCACTCCCGAGGGCGCCAAGCTCATCCCCGAGGTGTCGCGGATGGGCCGGTCCCGCAACACGGCCCTGATCCTGGTGTCGCAGAACGCCGGAGACCTCTTGAACGAACAGGTGACCAACTGCTTGTCGTCGGTGTTCTCGTTCCGTTCCTCCGAACGGGTGGAGGTCGGGAACGTGATGTCGCTGCTGGGGGTGGAGAACTCCGACGAGCACAAGGCCGTGCTGCGCAACCTGGGCAACGGCGAGTGCATCTTCCGTGACCTGGACGGGCGGGCGGGCCGCATCGGGGTCGACCTGATCTCCGAGGAGCTGCTGCGCTGGCTGGACACCAACCCGACCCGGTCGCGTCCGGAGTCGGAGCTCACCGCGGCGGGGGCGGAGATCGAGGAGGTCGGTCGATGAGGGGTCCCCGGTTGGCGGCCGCGGCACGCCGCGTCCGCGCGATGGCCCGCCCCGCGCGCGCCGCGGCGGGCGGCACCGCCCGCGGTGTCGCACGCGGTGTGCGCGATAGCGGCGTATCCGCTGGTCGCGATGATGGGCGTGGTGTGCCCGGCGAAGGCGTGGCCGCCGTTCGAAGTGCCGGGCGCGGTGTGCCCGGTGGCCGTGTGACCGTCGTTGGCCGGGGTGGGGGACGCGCGGTGGAGCGGGGTGCCGTTTGTCGTGGCGTGCTGAATCGTGTGGCCGGGCGACCGGCGCGGCGGACGGTCGGGCGGCCGACGCGCGTGCGCGTGCAGCGCTCTCCGGCCGAAGGGCTCGACCCGGCCGGTCTGGGGGCGCGGCGGCGCCGTCGCATGCGTCCGGCGCGGCGCCGGTCGGCGGTGCTGCTGGCGCTGCTGGCGGTGTTCCTGCTCAGCCCGGTGGCGCCCGCGGGCGCGTCGATCCCGCTGCCAAGCCCGGGCGACGCCTGCCGTCCGGCCGACTACCCGCCTCCCGAGCGGTACGGGTCGGGCCTCGACGGAATGATCAAGCCGCCCGGCTACCCCGACCAGAAGCTGCGCGAGACCCCGGTCGACCAGATGACCTCCTACGACCGGTACGGGATGGCCGGCCAGTTCTGGTACGCGGTCGACATGGGCTGCTCCGACGCGATGGCCATGATGGGCAACGCGCTGGCCAACACCACGTTCACGCTGGTGCGCGTCATCGACCGCACCACGATCACCGTGTACCAGGCCGCCGCGTCCGACTCGCTGCTGGGCTGGCTGAAGAACACCGTCGACGGCGTCATCAGCGACATCGGCACGACGTTCAACGCCCGCTACTGGTCCTGGGTGGTGATCCTGGGCGCGATGTGGCTGGCCTGGTGGGGGCTGGTCCGCAAGCGCGCCAGCAAGGTCACCGAGGGCGTGATCTGGATGGTCGCGGCCATGGTGGCGCTGATCTGGCTGATCGCCCGGCCGGCGGACTTCACCACGCTCGGCACCAAGGTGTCGGAGGCGACCAGCGCCGCGTTCAACGCGGCGCTGCCGCAGAGCGACACCCGCGGCGGCACCTGCATCCCGCGGCCGGACGGCAAGCCGGACCCGGCGACCTCGGCGAACGTGGACGCCACCACCCGCAACGCCAACGGGCTGTGGGTCGCGCTGGTGTGCAAGCCGTGGCTGATGGGCGAGTTCGGCACGACCGACCCCAACGCCAAGATCGTCAAGGACAACGCCGACAAGCTGCTGTGGGCGCAGGCGGTCGACATGCCCGAGACCTACGGCGGGCAGCGGATCGACCTGGCCAAGAAGAACGACAGCTACAAGGACGTGGCCAAGAACATCAAGGAGGAGCACGCCGACGTCTACCCGCTGTTCCAGGGCAAGAACTGGGAGAGCCGGCTCGCGGTGGCGTTCGGCGGGCTGTTCGCCGCGCTGGTGGCGGGGCTGCTCATCCTGGTCATCGCGATCGCGTTGATCGTGGTGAAGATCGCGTTCCTGCTGCTGCTGGTGGCCGGGCCGATCTTCCTGGGCATCGGCATCCATCCGGGCATCGGCCGGGTGATCGCGGTGCGCTGGCTGGAGCTGCTGCTGTCGATGCTGCTCAAGCAGGCCGCACTGATCGGCGTGCTGTCGCTGCTGCTGTGGGCGTACGGGCTGATCCTCGGCGAGACGCTCCCGTGGGGCCTGCAGATCCTGCTCATCGCGCTGGTCACGTTCGCGGCGTTCGTCTACCGCAAGCCGTTCCAGCACCTGTTCTCCGCGGTCGGCTACTCGGCCGTGGGGGCGCGGGAGAAGAGCGAGGCGCAGCTCGACAAGTCGGTGATGGAGGCGCGCAAGAGCACCACGTCGGTGGCGACCGCGGTGGTGCCGGGCGCGGCCGGGTACCGGCTGGGCCGCCTTGGCAAGAACGAGGCCGGGGCCGACGCGGCGGGGCTGTCGGACGCGTCCGTCGGCACCGGCGCGGCGACCGAACGGCGCGGCGCGGCCGGCGCTGCGGCGGGGGCCGGAGAGGGCTCCTCCCCGGACGCGGCGCCGGTGCTGGCGGCCAAGCCGCGCAACGCGGCGGCGACCGGACGGTCACGGCGCGGCGCCCCGCCGCTCAACCTGCCGACGCGCGGCGGGCTGTCCGACCGCGCGGTCACCGCGCGGGCCGCCGGCGGTGAAGGCTCCGGCGGTGGCGGTGGCGGTGGCGGTGGCGGTGGCGCGTCGTCGGGCGCCGGGACGGGGACGGGACGCCCCACCTCGTGGGCGGGCCGGGGCGGCGCCGTCGCGGCCGGTGACGGGGCGTCCTCGGGCGGCACGGCTTCGTCCGGCGGTGGCGGGTCGTCCGGTGGCGGCTGGTTCGCCGGTGGCGGCCGTTCCAACGGCGGAGCCTCGGGCGGCGGACGTTCGTCCGGGGGAGCGTCGGGCGGTGGCAGCCGCGTCCGGGCGGGCGGCGGCTCGGGCTCCGGTGGTTCCGGTTCGGGCGGCGGGTCGGGCGTCTCGCGTCGGCCGCGTGACGCCGCGGCCGGTGTGCCCAGGCCGCGTTCGGGCTCGTCCGGCGGCGGCGCCTCGTCGGGCGGCGGCTCCGGCCGTTCGGGCGGCGGGTCGGGGGGCTCCGGTGGCTCGGGTTCCGGCGGCTCCGGCAACGGGTCGGGAGGCGGCGGCAGGCCGCAGCCTCCGCCGCTGTGGGGGCGCCGCGGCGGTGAGGAGGGCCCGCCCATGCCGTTCTGGCTTCGTCCGGTGGAACGCGAGCGGCAGCGGGACGAGTAGATGAACCTGTCCGACCGTCAGCGCAGGTTTCTTTTCGCGGGTCTGGTGGTGCTTCTGGCCGCGATCGGGGTGTACCTGACGGTGGCCGCGCCCGACGACGAGGGGAAGAAGGGGTCGGGCGGCCGGTCGTCGGTGGCCCTGCCGGGCCCGACCGGCCCGACGGGGCCCGCGTCCCCGCCGCCCGGGATCTCCTCGGCGGTGACGCCGGGAACCTTCGACATCTACCGGCTGCTGCCGTTCTCCCAGCGGGAGTTCGCCACGGCCGCCGACGTGGCACAGCGGTTCGTCGCCGCGCACGGGACGTACCGGTACGACGACGACCCGCAGACGCACGCCGGGCGGCTGTCCGGGCTGGTCACCAACGACCTGCTGACCGAGCTGGTGCGCGGCGAGAGCTCCCCCGGGCAACTGGAGGAGCGGCGCCGCCACCAGGAGACCGCCGAGTGCACCGCCACGCTCGACCGGATCCGCGACATCGAAGACAACTCGATCATTTTCCTGGTGACCGGCAAGCAACGGATCACCCGCGGGGGGCAGACGAGCGACAACAGCCGGCAGTGGGCGGTGACCGTGGCGCGCGACGGGGCGTCGCTGCGCGTCTACGCGGTCGCGCCCGCCGACGAGGGACAGGCGGGTGACACCGGATGAACCGTCGTACCGTTCTGCTGGCCACGGCGTTCGGCGCGGTCGGCATGCTCTTCCTGACGTTGATGGTCGTCCCGGTGCTGTTCGGGTCGACCCAGTTCCTGTTCGGCGGGGGCGGCGCGGGCGGCGCGGGCTGCGTCGACACCTCCCGGGCCGGCGCCCAGCCCGCCGAGGCGTCCGACGCCCGCTCCATTCCCGCGGACTACCTGGCGCTCTACAAGAAGGCGGGCGAGGACTACGGCATCCCGTGGAACGTCCTGGCGGGGGTCGGGAAGGTCGAGACCAACCACGGCACGTCCCGGCTGCCGGGCGTGTCCAGCGGGGAGAACTACGCGGGCGCGGGCGGCCCCATGCAGTTCCTGGCCGCCACGTTCCGCGCGTTCGGCGTCGACGGCAACGGCGACAAGAAGAAGGACCGCTACGATCCCGCCGACGCCATCCCGTCCGCGGCCCGCTACCTCAAGCACAACGGCGCCCCGCAGCGCATGCGCACCGCCATCTTCATGTACAACCACTCCTGGGACTACGTGAACCTCGTCCTGAGCTGGGCGGAGCGTTACGCGGACGGCGACTTCAAGGTCGTGCAGTCCAACGGCGTGGAGTGCCAGGACAACCAGCTGCCCCCCGGCGTCGACGGCCTGGTGCAGCGCATCATCGCCTTCGCGATGGCGCAGCGCGGCAAGCGGTACATCTTCGGCGCCAACGGTCCCGACGCGTGGGACTGCTCCAGCCTGCTGCAGGGCGCCTACCGCTCGGTCGGCCTGCGGATCCCGCGCACCACCTTCGAGCAGTGGCCGTTCGGCGTGAAGATCCCCAAGGGCAAGGAGCAGCCCGGCGACCTGGTGTTCTTCAACTCCGGCCCGGGCACCAGCGCGAACAACCCCGGCCACGTCGGCATGGTCATCGGCAACGGCAAGATGATCGTGGCGAGCTGCTCGACCTGCGTCCCCAACATCGGCGTCAAGCCGTACAAGCGCGGCGACTGGGTCGGCACCACCCGCCCCCTGGCCACCGACAACCTGAAGAAGCAGCTCGCCCAGCTGGGCAGCAACCCCGCCGGCTGACCAAGCCCGCCGACCGCCCCGAGTGGGCCGACCGTGTTGGCCGACCGCGCCGAGTGCCCCTGCCAGCTGCTCGCGTCGGCCGACCGGATTGGCTGGTCACGTCTGCTGGCCGTGCCCGCTGATCGGGTCGGCTGCTCGCCCCGGCCGACCGGATTGCTGGTCGCGTCTGCTGGCCGTGCCCGCTGCTGCTCGCGTCGGCCGACCGGGTTGGCTCGTCGCGTCCGCTGGCCGTGGCCGCTGATCGGGTCGGCTGCTCGCGCCGGCCGGCCGGTTGGCTGGCCGTGCCTGTTGTCCGCCGGTGGCCCTGTCGACTGATCGTCCAGGCTGATCCCGTCGGCTTGCTGCGCCGGGTGGCGCCCCATGGCACGGTGGGCGCCTACGCCTGATCCGGATGCTGTCGTGCGAGGGCCGCCCCACCGGCCTGGGCGACGCCTTCGCCCACTACAGCCGCATCTACCAGACCCTGCACCTGCTGCAGTTCCTGGCCGACGCCGGCTACCGCCGCATGATCGGCACCCAGCTCAACGTCCAGGAGGCCAGGCACCGGCCGGCCCGCCGGATCGCGTTCGGCGACCGCTTGTCGGGTGATCGCGTCGGAGTGGCCTGGGCGGTGTCAGGAGGGTGAGGGCTGGTCGGGGCGCGATTCCGGGAGGTGGGCGTTCTCCGAAGGCGGCGGCTCGGTGGACGTGGCCTGTGCCGGGCGGCCCAGGAGGCGTTCCAGAAGGTGAGTCTCGCCTGGCCAGGCGGCCAGAATGACCTCACGGGGGATCTGGCGTGCGGCGTAGCGCAGGGCCAGGGCGACCACGACGATGTCGTCGAGCGGGCCGATGACCGGCAGGAACTCGGGGATCAGGTCGATGGGGCTGGCCACCCACAGGGCGGCGAACACCACGGCGGCCTTGGCGCGGCGCGGGACGCGGGGGTCGCGGCGCAGACGGCGGGCCGCGGTGACGCAGTCGGGCAGGAACGCGACCAGGTCGCGGAGCAGGCCGGGCGGCAGGCGGCGGGCCAGCAGGACGAGCACGCCCCACGAAGCGACGACGACCGCCACGGTGATCGCGAGCCCGATGAGCCACCCGCGCATCGTCCTTCCCCTCAGCGGTACCGGCGGCGGCCGACGACGGCGGTGATCTCGCGAAGGGCGTCGGCGGCGCGGTGGAGGGCCTCCTCCGGCACGCCCGCCATGGCCTCCCCGTGGGAGCGGATCACGGCGTTGAGGGCGGTCTCGGCGATGTCCAGGCCGTCGGGGGTGAGCTGAACCCAGCGGCTGCGCGCGTCACCGGGGTTGGGTTCGCGTTCCACGTAGCCGGCCTTGGTGAGGCGTTGCAGCACGTTGCTGGTTCCGCCGGAGGTGAGGTACAGGGAGCGGGCCAGTTCACTGGGGCGGAGCCGGTACGGCTCGCCCACGCGGCGCAGGGCCGCCAGCACGTCGAACTCGGCGTAGGTGAGACCGATCTCGACCAGCTCGGCGCGCGCGGCGTGCTCGAACATCTGGTTCAGGCGTGCCACCCGCTTGCTGAGCATGGTCAGCGTGATCACCGACGGGGGCAGGCCGTCGCGCTCCCAGGCGGCGGCCATGGCGTCCACCTCGTCGCGCACACGATCGTCGGCAGCTCCCACGAGTCGAGGATACCCGTCAGTGTATTGCTTTCTGAAAAGCTTCTTTCTAAGCTTTCTTCATGAACAACCTCTTGGTCCGGAACGGACTGGTGATCGACACCGAGCCGCAGCCCACCGTCGTGGGGACCGCGGACGTGCTGGTGGAAGGCGGACGGGTGGCGGGCGTCGGGCCGGGCCTGCCCGCGCCGGCGGACGCCCAGGTGATCGACGCGACCGGCATGATCGTGTTGCCGGGTTTCGTGGACAGTCACCGGCACACCTGGCAGCCCGCGATCCGCGCGATCCTGCCCGACGCCACGCTGGGCGACTACCTGGAGCGGATCCTCGGCAGGTACGCGCCCCGCCACCGGCCCGAGGACGTGTACACGGGCGTGCTCGCCGGGGCGCTGGAGTGCCTGGACGCGGGGATCACCACCCTCGTCGACTGGTCGAACATCCAGTTCACGCCCGAGCACACCGACGCCAACGTCGCTGCGTTGCGCGCGTCCGGCATCCGTGCGGTGTTCGGCTACTGCTACGGCGGCGACGGCGGCTTCGACGGGATGGCCGCCGAGGGCCGCCGCGTCCGCACCCAGCACTTCGACGACTCCGGCCCCGGCCTGCTCACCATGGCGATCGCCGCGCTGGGGCCGGATCTCGGCGGGGCCGAAAGGGCGCTGCACGAGTGGCGGCTGGCCCGCGACCTCGACCTGCCCGTCACCGTGCACATGGGCGGCCTCGACACGGAGGCCGCCGCGCGCGGCCTGGCGTTCCTGCGGGAGAACGCCCTGCTGGACCACCCCGCGACGCACGTGCACGGCACCTACTACACCGACGAGCACTTCAAGGTCATCGCCGGCGGCGGCGGGACGGTCTCGGTGGCGCCGACGAGCGAGGCGGCGCTCGGCATGGGCTACCCGCCGACCGGGCGGGCCCGCGCCGCCGGCGTCCCCACCTCCCTCAGCGCCGACACGGTCACCAGCGGACCGGGCGACATGTTCAGCCTGATGCGGGCGGCCTACCTGCTGGAACGCGCGCGTCCCGGCGGTGCGGGCATGGGCTTCACCACGCGCGACGCGCTGCGCACGGCCACGATCGAGGGGGCCGAGGCGGTGGGGCTCGCCGACGTCACCGGCTCGCTGCGTCCCGGTAAGCAGGCCGACATCGTCCTGCTGCGCACGGACCTGCTCGGCACGGCCATGGCGGGCAACGACCCGATCGCCGCGGTGGTGCTGTCGGGCGACACCCGGTGCGTCGACACGGTGATCGTCGGGGGACGGGTGGTGAAGCGGGACGGGCGCCTGCTGCACCACGACGTCGCCGGCCTGCTGGAATCGCTGGCTGCCTCGGCCCGTCACGTGATCGCCGCCGATTAATCAGGTGGGGGCGGCGGGTTCGCGTGGCATGCTGGCCGCGTGGAGCCAGAGACACCCGAGATCCGGATGCACGTCGACCCCGAGCTGCTGCTGTTCCTGCCCGCCGCGCGCAGGCGGGAGGAACAGACGGTGGCCTGCGACGGGACCTCGACGCTGGGGCACATCGTGGAGGCCCTCGGCGTTCCGCTGCCCGAGGTCGGTGCGCTGACAGCCGACGGCGCGCGGGTCGAACCGTCGCACCAGCCGTCGCCGGGCGAGCGGGTGGAGGTGGCGTCGGTGCCGCGTCCCCAGCCGGTGCCGCTGGAGCCCGGCCAGGACGCGCCGCGGTTCCTGCTGGACGTGCACCTGGGCACCCTGGCGCGGCGGATGCGGCTGCTCGGCCTGGACACCGCCTACCACAACGACATGGACGACCCGGCCCTGGTCGTGCAGGCCAACGAGGAGCGGCGGGTGCTGCTGACCCAGGACCGCGGCCTGCTGCGCCGCCGGGCCCTGTGGTTCGGCGCGTACGTGCGCGGCGCCCGCCCCGACGACCAGCTGCGCGACCTGCTCGACCGGTTCGCGCCGGCGCTGTCGCCGTGGACGCGCTGCACCGCCTGCAACGGGCGGCTGGTCCCGGTTGGCAAAGAAGAGGTCGCGCGCGAGCTGGCGGACGGGACGCGGCGCAGTTACGACGTGTACGGTCGGTGCACCGAGTGCGGCCAGGTCTACTGGCGCGGGGCGCACGGCGGGCACCTGGAGAAGATCGTCCGGGAGGCCGCGCGCACGGTCGCGGCGGCCCGCGCCGCTGGCCCGGCCTCCTCGCCCGGCGCGCCGGGACCGGGGACGGGCGGCGCCGTCGACAGCGCCGCGTCCTGAGAGAGGGGCTGGTCACGATCAACGTGGTGGTGGGCGCGGCGATCATCGCCGCCGGACGGCTGCTGGCCGCCCAGCGCGGCGAGCCCCCGGAGCTGGCCGGGGGCTGGGAGTTTCCCGGCGGCAAGGTCGACCCGGGCGAGTCGGACCGGGACGCCCTGGTCCGCGAGTGCCACGAGGAGCTGGGCGTCAAGATCGCGCTCGGTGACCGGATCGGCGGCGACTGGCCGCTCGCGCTCGGCGCGGGAAGCGTCCTGCGGGTGTGGACGGCGGAGCTGGTCGAGGGCCGGCCGCAGCCGCTGGAGCACCTGGCGCTGCGCTGGCTGGCCCCCGACGAGCTGTACGACGTGGCGTGGCTGCCCGGCGACCTGCCGATCGTCGAGGCGATCCGCCCCTACCTGAACGGCTCGGCCTGAACCCGCCCCGGGCCGACCGGACGGCCTGACCGGCCCGGCGCGGTCCGGGCGGGGTCAGGAGATGCGGTTGGCGCCCGCGTAGTCGGAGCGGTCCGACAGCTTGGAGATCTTGACGACGTCGCCGGTCTGCGGGGCGTGCAGGTACTTGCCGTCGCTCAGGTAGATCCCCATGTGGTGCAGGTCGCCGCCGAAGTAGACCAGGTCGCCCGAGCGCAGTTCGCTGCGGTCGACCTTGCGTCCCAGCTCGTAGAGGGCGCCGGTGTAGTGCGGCAGGCCCTTCTTGCCGACCTGCGCGTACGCCCACACCACCAGGCCCGAGCAGTCGAAGCTCTTCGGGCCGGCCGCGGCCCACACGTACGGGCTGCCGAGCTTGGAGTAGGCCTTGCGCGCCATCTTCGCGGGCAGTCCGGAGCCCTTGATGGTGGCGGACAGGCCCGTCCGGGGGTCCTTGGCCTTGGTCGTGGTGAGCTTGTCGAGCTGCTTCTCGACCTCCTCGACCTTGGCCTTGGCGGCGTTGCGGGCGGTCTCCACCTGCGCGGCGGCGCGCTGCACCTGCGCCGTCTTGGCGACGGCCTCGCGCTGCGCCAGGTTGGCCCGGTTGATCTGCGTCTGCAGGCGTCCGAGCGTGGCGGTCTGGTTCTGCACCAGGTACGCCGACGCGGACAGGGTCTTGGCGTCGCCGGTCGAGAAGAACAGCGCGTCCGGACCGCCGCTGATGTAGTTGGCGGCGGCGAGTTTGCCGAGCTCAGCGCGGGCGGGGGCGGCCTGGTCCTGCAGAGCGGCGGCGGCCCGGGCGGCGTCGCGTTCGGCGCGCCGGGCCTTGTCCAGCTCGACGCGCGTCTTGTTGTACCGCTCGGTGAGCCGCTCGGCCTCGGTGTTCAGCGCGTCCAGCCGCTCACGCAGCTCGCTCTCGCTGGGACGGCCGGGATCGGCCAGGCGCGGCGCGGCGGCCGGGGCGGTCGCGGCGGCGGGCGCGACGGCCCAGCCCAGGGCGACCGAGGCCGCGGCGGCCGCTGTGATGGTGGACACGGCGACACGCCGTGAACGGTGACCGGGGGGCAAGGGCGTGCACTCCTCTCCTCGTCCGCCTACCGGGTTAGCTGACGGGTTCGGGCGGGGAGTTCGCCCTACGACATGGGCGCGCGTCACTGCTGACGGTGCGACCTGCGTCGATTCACCCCGAGTCCCGGGGGCGGCGGCGCCCCGGGATGTGGTTCCCCGGCTCCCCGTGGGGGGATTCGGCGGTCCGGCCGCAGCCCGCGCAGTGGTCCGGCGGGCTCGGGACGGCCGGGTCCGGAGAGAGTACAAAGAAACCGTAAATCACGGCAACCGGGGCATATGGGACGAATTCAGCGGGCGGTTCGCTGGGGCGGTACGGACCGGCAAGTAGAATCGGGACGGCCGCGGCTCCGCGGCGACTCCCTGATCCTCCACCAGAGCGAGAATCGCATGCCCATCTCCACCCGCGACGACCTTCGGAACGTCGCGATCGTCGCCCACGTCGACCACGGCAAGACGACGCTGGTCGACGCCATGCTGTGGCAGTCCGGGGCGTTCCGCGCGAACCAGGACGTCAACGAGCGCGTGATGGACTCCGACGCCCTGGAACGGGAGAAGGGCATCACGATCCTGGCCAAGAACACCGCCGTCCGGCACGGCGGGCTCACCATCAACATCATCGACACGCCCGGCCACGCCGACTTCGGCGGCGAGGTCGAGCGCGGCCTGTCCATGGTCGACGGGGTGGTGCTGCTGGTCGACGCCAGCGAGGGCCCGCTGCCGCAGACCCGGTTCGTGCTGCGCAAGGCCCTGGAGGCCCGGCTGCCGGTCATCCTGGTGATCAACAAGACCGACCGGCCGGACGCCCGGATCTCCGAGGTCGTCGACGAGACCTACGAGCTGTTCATGGACCTCGGCGCCGACGACGACCAGATCGAGTTCCCGATCGTCTACGCCTCCGGCCGCGCGGGCCGGGCGTCCCTGGAGGCCCCCGGCAACGGCGAGCTGCCCGGCTCGCCCGACCTGGAGCCGCTCTTCCAGGTGATCAAGGACACCGTCCCGGCGCCGTCCTACGACCCCGACACCCCGCTGCAGGCGCACGTCACCAACCTGGACGCCTCCAGCTACCTCGGCCGCATCGCGCTGTGCCGGGTGCACGCCGGCACCATCAAGAAGGGCCAGCAGGTCGCCTGGTGCCGTCGCGACGGCAGCGTCGAGCGGGTGCGCATCAGCGAGCTGCTGATGACCGAGGCGCTGGAGCGCAAGCCCGCCGACGAGGCCGGGCCCGGCGACATCATCGCCATCGCCGGCATTCCCGACATCATGATCGGTGAGACCATCGCCGACCCGGACGACCCGCGTCCGATGCCGCTGATCACCGTGGACGAGCCCGCGATCTCCATGACGATCGGCACCAACACCGGACCGCTGGCCGGCCGGGAGAAGGGCACCAAGGTCACCGCCCGGCTCGTCAAGGACCGCCTGGACCGCGAGCTGGTCGGCAACGTGTCCATCCGGGTGCTGCCCACCGACCGTCCCGACGCCTGGGAGGTGCAGGGCCGCGGCGAGCTGGCCCTGGCCATCCTGGTGGAGAACATGCGGCGCGAGGGCTACGAGCTGACCGTCGGCAAGCCCCAGGTCGTCGCCAAAGAGATCGACGGCAAGAAGCACGAGCCCGTCGAGCGGCTCACCATCGACATCCCCGAGGAGCACCTGGGCGCCGTCACCCAGCTGCTGGCCGTCCGCAAGGGCCGCATGGAGCAGATGACCAACCACGGCACCGGCTGGATCCGGCTGGAGTTCCTGGTCCCGGCGCGCGGCCTGATCGGTTTCCGCACCGAGTTCCTCACCGAGACGCGCGGCACCGGCATGGCCCACCACGTCTTCGAGGGCTACGAGCCGTGGTTCGGCGAGCTGCGCACCCGCCCCACCGGCTCGCTGGTCGCCGACCGCACCGGCGCCGCCACCGCCTACGCCCTCATCAACCTGCAGGAACGCGGCACCTTCTTCGTCGGCCCGGGCACCGAGGTCTACGAGGGCATGATCGTCGGCGAGAACTCCCGCGCCGACGACATGGACGTCAACATCTGCAAGGAGAAGCAGAAGACCAACATCCGCTCGTCCACCGCCGAGACGACGGAGACGCTGACGCCCCCGCGTCCGCTGAGCCTGGAACAGGCCCTGGAGTTCATCCGCGAGGACGAGTGCGTCGAGGTCACCCCGTCCGCCGTGCGCCTGCGCAAGGTCGTCCTGGACGCCAAGGAACGCGAACGCATCCGCGCCCGCACCAAGCGCTCCAACTGACCGCGGCTACGACAACACGCCGATGACCAGCCCTGCGAGGACGTAGGGCAGACTCCCGCGGCGATTCCCGCGAAGACCGCCAAAGTACCGGCACGCCTTCGCGGGATCGCCGCCGCCCCGAGAAGCCCGCCGCCCCCGATGACCAGCCCGCGCCCGCCTGCCATCGCCGAGATCGAGTCTGGTCGGCGCCTTGCCCTCGACCTGGCTCCGGAGCGCAATCCTCGTCGTCATCCAATTCCAACCGACGGCGGCACACGGACACACCTCGACCCCGGCGTCGCTACCTGCCGACGTCAGACCGACCCCAACGAACCCGGGCACCCGCGGCAAGCACGGCACCGGAATGGGGACTCCCCACGACGTCAGCTTGAACGACACGAGTCCAGCAGCCGAATGTGATCTGGATTACACGGAGTTGCCGAAGTCCGGCGAGTGCGAACAGTCTCTGTTGGCTTTCGACACAAGGTCGTCATGCCAACCCTCGAGTGAAAGGCACTCAAATGCGCGTGACAGCTCAGGCGATCCGTCGGACCGCGCCTCTTCTCGCCGTCCTGTCCCAGGCGGATGACGGAGATGGTAACTGGATCTGCCAGCACTGCGGGGCCAACAACCCCCGCAGCAACAGCACGTGCCAGCAATGCGGCAAGTGATGATCTAGCACAGCGCCGGCGGCGTTTCCCCGGCGGCGCCTAATCGGCTCCGGCGTCCGTCGCTATGCGACGGCGTCGGAGCCTCCTTTTGTGCCAGTCGTTCGTCATTCGTGTGGCTCGTTTCGACGAGCGTCAGCCAGCGCCAGTACCGCCGCTACAAGCACGGCGAGCCGCGGTATGGATGCCGACGATCTCAAAGGCTTGTTGCAGGCCGCTGACAGTCACTCGCCAGGCCCGCCAACGCGGCATGGTGATGCGCGTACAAGGACGTCTTCCACGACTCGTTCGCCGAATCCGGCGCGGGGCCGAGGAGATCCACGGCTTCGATCTGTCAACGATCCCGGGTCTTCTTCGGGACTCCGGCCTACGCGACGGTGGTCGAGCGAGGAGGAGCGGCGCCTCCGGAGAGGGCCGCCCCCGTCGCGTTACTTGAGCTGGACGGTGCCGGTTACGTCGGCGGCCAAGCGGAGTTGGTCGCCGTCGCGGAGGGGGGCCTCCACGCCGCGCGGCAGGCGTTCGCCGTTGACGAAGGTGCCGTTGGTGGAGCCCTCGTCGCGCACCCAGGCGGTGCCCGACGGGTCCAGCCAGACCGTCGAGTGGCGCCGTGACACGTTGTCGAACTGGGTGAAGGTGGAGGCGACGGGGGACTGGCCCGCGTCGCGTCCCAGCACCAGGTGCTGGCCCACCGACACCTTGATCTCGCCGCTGGGGAACTGGACGCGCAGCACCGGCGTGCCCTGGGACGGCAGCGGCCGCAGGCAGGATTCGCACTGTGCCGCGCCCGGGTTGGTCAGCACCGCCTCGCAGTAGGGGCACATGAACGCGGTGGAGTCCGGGCGGGCCTGGGCCTGCTGCTGGTGCTGCTGCGCCTCGGGCGGCAGCAGCGTCGCCTCGCGGCCGTAGGTCGGCGGCATCGGGGCGCGCGGGTCCGGCTGGTGCGACGGCGGGGCGTACTGGTGCTCCGCCGGGGCGTGCGGCTGCGGGCCCGGACCGTGCTGCTGGTGGTGGTGCGGGTCGTGCCCGGGCGGCGCCTGCTGCTGAGGCGGCCCCCACTGCTGGTCGGGCATCTGCGGCGCGGGCTGCCCCCAGGCGTTGTCGGGCATCTGCTGGCCGCCGCTCAGGCCGCCCTGCTGCTGGTGGCCCGGAGGCTGGTGCTGCTGGTGCTGGGGCGCGTGCTGCTGGGCCGGGGCGGGCGGCTGCACGGGCGGGTTCCACGCCTCCGGCCGCTGCTGGGCCCACGGGTCCTGGGGAGCGGCCGGGGACTGGTGCTGCGGCGCCTGGTGCTGCGGCGCCTGCTGGTAGGGCGACGGCGCCTGGTGCTGCGGGTGACCGCCCGCGGGCTGGTACTGGCCGGGGTCGTACTGGCCCGGGTCCTGCTGCTGGTACGGCGGGTCCTGCTGCTGGTACGGCGGGACCTGGTGCTGGGGCTGCCCGGGCGCCTGCTGCTCGTACGGCGGCTGATGGGGGTACTGCGGAGAACCCTGCTGCTGGGGCGGCGGCGGGTAGCCGGCACCCGGACGACGCGCACCGCCGCTGCGGGCCAGGTTGGCACCGCAGCTCATGCAGACCAGATCGCCCTGCTGGTAGGGCTCGTCACAGACAGGACAGTTCAAGGTCGCCATGACACTTCCCCCGCACGTACGCCGGCACGTTCGAGCCTCGTTGTGAGGTGCTCCATGTCACCCCTCCGCGGGATCCCGATGTAGAACACCCGCCTTCCCTCCGGCCCCTCGTCCACGGACACCTGAACTCGGGGCGCTGCGTCGCGACCGGTCTGCTCGGAGCCGTCGGCCAGAGCCCCGTACCGCTCGTGCCCCAGCGGGGACAGCGGGACGATGCGCTGGTTGGACGACCCCCTCCAGAGTAGAGAGCCGTCCGGGGAGTGTCGCCCCCCCGGATTGAGCCGGTCGACGTACGGCCCGGTGATGACCGCGTCGCACAACCCAAGGATCTCGCTCGTCCGCGCCGAACGCAAAAGCCGAGAGTAGACATATCCGCTGTAGACGAGTATGTCCAACGGAATCGTCTCATGTCCGGAGGTGTCCTGCCACGCGCGGATGCCCCGGAGCAGCGCGGCCAGCGCCTCGGGCTGCTGGAACGGCTCACCACCGGAGATGGTGACGCCGTCCAGCGGACCCGGCAGCGACTCCAGCCAGCCCAGCACCGCCGCGACCGGCACGGCCTTGCCCGGGTCGGCCTCCCACGTGTCGCGCGACAGGCAGCCCGGGCAGTGCAGCGTGCACCCCTGCGTCCAGATGCCCGCGCGCACGCCCGGCCCCAGCGTGGTGACAGGATAGTGCGCCTTGGCCAGCAGCAGCGTCTGCGTGTTCGAGGACGGCCCGGTCACTGCAGGTCCAGGTGGACGATGCTGCCCTCGCGGCGGACGCCGGTCACGGTGATGCGCTCGTCGGGGGTGAGTTCCCGGTCGAACAGGGCGCGGGCCAGCGGGTTGACGAAGAAGGACTCCAGCTTCATGCCGATACCGCGGCCGCCGTGGTCCAGGTCGCCCGTGCACCACTCGCGCAGCGTCTCCAGGGCGTCGCCCTTGACCGCCAGCACCAGCCGGTGCTCCTCGGTGACGCGGCGGCAGATGTTGGCGAACTGCAGGTCGAAGATCTTGTTGGCGGCCTCGGGGCCGATGAAGTCGAACACCACGATGTTGTCGCCGAACCGGTTGAGCAGCTCGGGCCGGTTCAGCACCTCGGTGAAGTGGTCGGCGACGGCGGCCTTGATGCGCCGCTCCACCTCGTCGTAGGTCATGCCGGGTGTGATGTTGCGCACGCGGACGGGCGCGCCGTCCGGTCCGGCCTCCGGACCGCGCACGAACATGCCCAGGTTGGAGGTGAAGATGAGGATCGACTCGGAGAAGTGGACGGTGTTGCCGCGTCCGTCGGTCAGCCGGCCGTCCTCCAGGATCTGCAGGAACTTGTCCAGGATCCGCGGGTGCGCCTTCTCGATCTCGTCGAACAGGATCACCCGGAACGGGTCCTCGCGCACCGCGTTGGTCAGCTCACCGCCCGCCTCGTGGCCGACGTACCCGGGCGGCGAGCCGATCAGCCGGTCGCCCGAGCCCTCCCCGGAGAACTCGCTCATGTCGAAGCGCAGGTAGGCCGACTCGTCCCCGAACACCAGCTCGGTGATGGCCTTGGCCAGCTCGGTCTTGCCGGTGCCGGTCGGACCGGCGAAGAACAGCACCCCGCGCGGGCGGCTGCCCGACCGGGTGGCCTGCGCGCCCGACAGGCCCAGCACGGCGCGCTTGAGGATGTCCAGGGTCTTGGTGACGGCCTGCGGCTGCCCGATCACCCGCTCGGGGACGCGGCGCTCGCCGTCCAGCACCCGGCGGCGCAGGTGGCCGCGGTTCCACGGGTTGTCCAGCACGCCCAGCTTGTAGGTGCGCACCGCGTCGGGCAGGTCGGCCAGCTGGACGTTGCGCTCCTTGGCCAGCCGGGTCACCTCGATCATCGACTGCAGGGTCAGCCCGTCGGCCTGCTCGGCGAACGCGTCGCACGCCTCGGCGGCGGCCTGGTCGGCGTCCACGTCGCTGATCCCGAACGCGCGGGCCAGCAGCCGCGCCGTCTCCTGCCGGTCGCCCAGATGCGGCCGCGGGATGGTGATCTCGCGGATGTTCTCGTTGTCGGCGGTCAGCCACGGCGGCAGGTCGCCGGGCCGCTCCACCAGCCAGATGACGGGGTTGTAGAGCGGCTTGGGCCGGGCGCCCACCACCCGCACCGGCCGGGCGGTGCGCGACAGCTTGGCGCAGAACCGGAAGAAGTCGCGTTCGGCGGGCTCCAGGTCGGTGGGGCTGCGGGCGATCCGGGACGCCGAGTCGATCAGCACGGCGGCGCGGACGTTGTCCGACGGCCGGGCCACCGCCGCCAGATGCTTGGTCAGCCCCTCCAGGGACGGCTTCTGCTCGCCCTTCAGCTTGCCCAGCAGCCGCTCGGCCGCCTCCGCCGCCTCGTCGCCGGCCTCGTCCTCGGTGTCGGGGTGCACCTGCAGGCCGTCCACCGGGTCGTACACCACCAGGCAGGAGTAGCCGCTGGAGTGCAGCGACTCCCACAGCAGGTCGCGCAGCGGCAGCAGCCGGCCCGCCCCGGCGGCGTCCAGCGGAGGGGCCAGGAAGCTGTCGTAGAGATTTCCCGACAGGACGTACTGGGAGTGCACGGACAGGGTCGCGTCCAGCTCGCGGATGAACGGCGGCCAGCCGGGCAGCCGCCCGCCGAGGGTGGGTGATTCAGTGGTCATTCCTCGCTCCGCTCGCGGCCCGCGGTGGCCGCGTCCTGGTCGTTCGCGTCCCTTTCAAGCACGTCCCATTGTTCCGCGTCCCCCGCTCCGGGGTTCATCCGCGTTCCCGGCGGCGTTCGCGCGGGGCGGCCGTACGGGCCCCGGTCTGCCGCGCCCGGTCGGTGACGGGCAGTTCCTTCACCCCCGGCTCCAGCCGCCAGGTGACCTCGGAACGCACACCCGCGTCGGCCAGCCGTGCGCGCGCGGCCTCGAACGCCTCGCACCACTCCCGTTCCCGTTCGACGTCGAGCCTGCGGTCGTCCTCGCTCTCGGCGGGACGGGTGCGGACCATGGCCGCGCGGATCTGCGCCGCGTCGTCCATGCGCATGCGCACGCCGTGGTCGGGCCACGACCCGCGGGTCAGGACGACCTCGCCGCCGGCGGCGGTCAGCGTCTCGAACCCGGCCTGGACCTCGTAGCCCAGGTCCTGGAACGCCGAGGTGATCGAGTCCAGCACGTAGCGCCGCTCGGCCTCGGCCTGCTCGGCGGCCTCGCGTTCGGCGGCGCGCCGCCGTTCCTCCTCGCGCCGCTGCCGCGTGCGGGCGTTGGCCGCCTGCACCCGCAGCCGCACCTCGGTCAGCACCCCCTCGGCCTCCTCCTCGCCGGACGCGCCGGGCAGCAGCGCGGCCGCCTCGGCGACCGCGCGCCGGTCCTCGGCCGAGACGTCCGGCAGCAGGCGGCCCACCACCCGCTCAAGGCGCTGCCGAACGGCCTCGGCCTGCGCCGGTCGCGTCTCCCCCTGCGTTGGACGCTCGCCGCTGGGGCCCAGTTCGGTGCGCAGTGACGTCGCGGCGCGCGGGAAGATCTGCGCGCCGATCTCGGAGGCCAGGTGGTGCGACAGGCGTGCCTCGGCCTCGTCCAGGGCGGTGTCGGCCGCGGCGCACCACGCGTCGAGTTCGGCGATATCCTGCTCGTCCGGCTGGAGGGGCTGGGGGAGCGCCACGTCGGCTTTCAGGCGCTCCCTCGTCTCGGCCAGAGCGGCGATGCGCGCGTTGCGTTCGAGCACCTTGCGCAGTGCGCGCTCGTACGCCTCGACTGCGGCCAGGGCCGCCGCCCGCTCCTCCGCCTTTCCCGCGGCGAGCGCCGCCAGCGCCTCGGCGCCGCGTCCGGCCACGCCCGCGGCACGGCCCAGCGCCCGGTTCATTCCCAGGGTCAGGACCACTGCCGCGTCCAACGCGATGTCGGCCTCGACACCACTGCTCATGATGCTCCTCCAGGGCCGTGCTGGGTCGCCCCCGCCGTCGTGCGTCGGGGGCCGTGGATGTGGGGCGTCACGCCAGCGCCCTCCGCTCGTCCTCCGCGTGCCGCTGCCGCCACCGGTGCAGCCGTACGCCCGCGGCCACCGCGTGCGCGGCCGGGCCGGCGACGAGCAGCAGCAGCCACAGCAGGCTCGCCACCGGTGTGAGCGCGGCCAGGAGCAGGAGGATCAGCAGGAGCGGGACGGTCCCGGCGAGCAGCAGCAGCCCGCAGCCGCGTCCGCCCGTACGGCGCGCCGCGCCCGACACCGTCTGCGACGCCTTCGACAGGCCGCGGCCGCTGGCCCCGAGCACCCGTGACAGCCAGGACCAGGGGCCATAGGGCAGGTAGTCGCGTCCCTGGGCGCGGGCGAGCAGAACCTCGCTGCCGCACTGCATGCCCCACGCGAGCACGGACAACACCGCCAGCGCCCCGAACGGCACGCCGGAACCGGGCAGGAAGGTGTAGACCGACTGGACATCGGGGTCCTCCCCGCCGAAGAGCGCACCGACGATCCAGCTGCCCAGCAGCCAGAAAGCGAGCAGGGGCAGGGACCAGCCCACGGCTCGTGCCACGGCGCTGTTGCGTCCGGCCAGGCGCCGGCGTTCGCGTTCGGCCCAACGCTCGCGCAACGCTTGGGCTCGCTGCTCGGCCGCTCTGACGTCACGGGACCGAGCTTCCAGTTCGAGGACGGCCTCGGGGGAGGTGCGGGCCACGGCGAGCAGCCGAAGCGGATCGTCCCCCGCGCCGTCGGCGAGCCACTCCAGCCACGGCACCGGCTCGTGCAGACCTGCGCGCGCGCGGGCGGCGGCATCGCTCAACATCTGACGTGTCTGTCCGGGCTGGACGGCCAGCGCCAGCAACGTGAGCAGCACCACGGGCGGGTCGTCGGCCGGGGCGGGCGGACCGGCCACACGCGTGTCGGACGTCGTCCCCGCATCCGGCAAGCGCGCCTTGGCCCCGGCCGGTAGCGCGTTCTGGGTGCGCAGCCACCGCGCCAGGTCGTTCCACGCGGACACGTGCGCGCGCCATTGCTCGTCGACGCGCGCCAAGTCGTGCGCGCCTTCGAAGCCCGCCAGGACGGGCAACAGCCGGTGCTCCCACAGGTTCCGGCCCAGCAGGCAGGCGGTGCGGTGGTCGGGGTGCGTCGCGTCACCGGCCAACACCGCGAGCCCCGCCAGGTCGTCGGCGGTGACGCGCCGCCCCAGATAGTGCGGGGGCAGCGACGGGTCGAGCCAGCGCACCAGGTGCAGCAGCTTCACGTCGGGCGGCTGCCTGGACGACAACGGCCCGTCGACCAGTTCGATACGGCTGTCGTCCGGCAGGCCCGACAGCCACTCGCGCAGGACGCGGAACGCCTCCTGGCCGCCGCCGAAGAAGTAACGCGCGGCCTCGTCCCACCGCTCGACCAGCGCGCGGGCGAACTCGCCGCGGTCGGTGAAACGGCGCCCGGCGAACGGCACGCCCGGCCCGGGCTCAGGGACGGGCCGCGCCGGCTCGGCGACCGGCGGCGACGCCCCGTCCAGCCACTGCGCCACCTGTTCGGCGCCCCACCGCCGCCGCGGGTCGCGGGTGAGCAGCCCTCGGCACAGCAGCCGCAGCCGGGGCTCGGCCACGTCGTCCGCCGTGACCGGACGTGTCGCCAGATGGTCGATCACGGCGGTCTCGCTCAGCCCCGCGAACGGCGGCCGTCCCGTCGCCAGCTCGCGCAGGATCATGCCGAGCGACCACCAGTCCCGCGCCGGGGACACCTGCCCCGACAGCGACTCGGGCGCCGCGTACGCCAGCGTGCGCGACGCCGAGGCGAACACCACGCTCTGCTCGATGACCCGGCTCAGCCCGAAGTCGGTGATCGCCACCCGCACCGGATCGGTGCCGGTCACCAGCACGTTCTCCGGTTTGAGGTCGCGGTGCACGATGCCCGCCCGGTGCAGCGCGGCCAGCCCGTCGGCGAGCTGGGCGGCCACCGCGGCGACCGTGCCCGGCGGCAGCGGGCCGTCCGCCAGCGCGCGCAGGTTCCCGGCGGGCGCGTACTCGGTGATCTCGTAGTCGCGTCCCTCGGCGTGCCCGGTCTCCAGGACCCGCACCACGTGCGGCGAGTCCAGCGCGGGCAGTTTCGCCCACACGTCGCGGTCGGCGTTGAAGCCGCGGCGGAACACCTTCACCACGTACTGGACGCCCCGCGCGTCCCGCACCAGCAGCAGGTCGGACTCGGCGCCCTGCACGGGCAGCTCGGCCACCGTCTCGAACCGTTCGGCCAGCACGGCCGGCAGCCGCATCAGCGGATCGCCGGCCGCCGTTCCGTCCCGCCGGGTCTCCCCGGGCCGCGGCCCCGGCACGTGCGCCTCGCGCCGTGTGACACCGGGGTCCCGCCGTGTCTCGCGTGGGGGAGCGTCCTCGCCGCCACCCTGAGGCTCGAAGTCGGCCACCTGCACTGCCCCGTCTATGTCGCGTGACTCCTGGGGAGCCTAACCCGGCCGTTCAGATCTTGTCCTTGATGACCCGCAGATGCTCGACGCCCTTGAAGCGCACCACCACCGCCTCCATGAAGATGCGCACCAGGACGGCCTCGAAGATCCAGATGACGGGGGCGCACAGCATGATCAGCAGCCCCAGCAGCCAGCCGTTGCGCAGCTGGAAGACCCACACGCCGAGGACCAGCACGATCAGCGCGGACAGGGTCACCAGCAGGAGTGCCAGCACGTAGCACAGCTTGATGAGCTTGGGCGTCACCAGATGGTCGAAGTTCGCGTCGAACAGCGCGCCGAGCAGCCCCTTGTTCTCGGGGACGCCGCCCATCTCGCCCTGCCGCCCGAACGCCGTCTGCCCCGCGCCGGGCGTGCCGGGCCCGGCGCCGTACGCCGGCTGCGGCTGGGGCGGCTGCATGTACGGACCGCCCGGCGGCCCGGGAGGACGCTGGTACTGGCCGGGATCGGAAGGGTTCGTCATCGCCGTCGACTCCTGGATCGTCCACCAAGGCTCCGCCTACAGGAAGACTCTAGGCCGAGCGGAGCGAGTCTCCGAGACACCGAACCGCCCCTTCCGCGTCTCGTCGCCGTCTCCGCACCGCACCGGGCTCCTCGCCCCTATAAGAAGAAAGGGCTCGACCGTCCCCGCGGCCTTCCTGGTATCGTCCGGGCGCCAACCCCCGACCGGCCCGTGTCTCCGAGACACCGAACCGCGCCGCCGCCGACTTGCCCGCGGCCCCCGCACCGGACCTGGCCGGTCAGAAAGAACCTGACTCCTTCGTGACCTTCCTGCTATGGTCCGGGCGCAACCCCCGACCGGACACGGAGCGCCCTCATGAGCCGTCTCACCGCGTTCGCCGCGGGCGTGATCGGCACGCTCGTCACGCTGACCCTCGCCGCCTGCGGCGACGACTCCGGCGGCGGCGATGGCCGGGCGAGCGCGACGCCCTCCGCCGCGTCCTCGACCGCGTCCGCCGCGGCGCCGTCGCCCAGCGCCGCCCGGCCGGGCGGCGGCACCCGCATCGGCGGCCCGAAGACCGGCGTCACCCTGACCCTGCCCTCGGGCTGGCGGCAGGTCGACCCCACCAAGGACTCCTCGCCGGTCGTGCGGACGTCCTTCGGCTTCGACGACGAGATGGGCGAACTGGTCCGGCAGCTGACCACCCAGCAGATCGAGCAGGGCGTCGTCTTCGCCATCGACGGCTCGGCGGCCTCCGGGTTCGCGCCGCACCTGTCGGCCGGCTGCGACCGGGGCGGCGCGGTGGGCGCGTCGCTGGAACAGCTCAAGGCCAAGCAAAAGGCCCTCGAACCCACGTCCCGCATCACCGACGTCACCGTGGGCGGCAAGCCCGCCTTCCGGGCCGCCTACGACTCGACGAAGAAGTCCGGCCCCGTCAGCGGGCTGACGGTCCGCGTCCCACTGTCGGCCGACCGCTTCTGCTACGTCGACATCGAATCCCGCCAGGGCGCCATGCCGCCCGAAGCCGACCGGATCGCCGCCTCCCTCACCCTGGCATGACCCGCGCCGTCCGTGCCCCTTTGCCGGGGGCAGGGGGTCATGCGCGCGGTGCCGACCGTCGGGCCGGATCGGATGACCCGACGGTGAGAGCGGCGCGGCCCCGCGCCCCGGGGATCCGGTGGTCAGTTACTTGCCCTGGAGACGCCGACGGCGCTCAGCAGACCCTGATCGAATTCGAGGCGCACGCGCCGTCCGTCGATCCAGAACTCGGCGGCGCGGTCGTCGGGCCAGGTGGCGGACAGGGATTCCACGCCCGCGTCCCGTAGGGCGGCCAGGGCCTCGGGCCGGGGGACAGGGGTCAGGCGGGGCGCGGTCGATGCGGGCATCAGGCCGGGCCAGCGGACGCCGGTCGGCGGGAAGCGGACCGAGACTCCCACCAGCGTGTCGGCCTCGAAGGTCAGTGACACGTCACCGGCCTCTACGACGCCGATCGGTGCCGGATCCGGTGGGACGCCGACGACGGTCAGGGCGTCGGCGCGGTGCATGCCCAGTGCCAGCCCGGACAGTTCGCCCTTCGCCGCCAGATCGACCAGGGCCTGCAGGGGCCCCGGCTGCTGCGTGCCCTCCGCCCTTTCGATCACCTTCCACGGGTCGGGCTCGGCGGGGAGGAAGTCGGACAGGTAGAAGAAGTCGGCCACCGAACGGTCGGCGCCCGCGCGCCAGACCGCGTCGCATTCCTCGCACAGCCAGAACTGCTCGCCGGTGGCGCGCACCCGGTAGCGGCGAATGATGTCCTGCCCGCAGTCGGGGCAGACCTCGACGCCGTCCCTCGGTTCCCGGTCCGTTGGCTTCATCGTCCCCTCGCGCCTACAGGTGGCCGGTCTTCTGCGGGAAGGCGGTGACCACCTCGTTGCCGTTCTGTACGACTATACGAATGTACTTCTCCCCTTGCGTTCCCACGGTCCGACCCATGGGGACGATGTACACCTGCCGGTTGCCCTGCTGGATGGGGGTGACGTTGTACCGCTTGGACCATGCCTCATCGACGTAGTCGAGAACGCCCTTGTCGTGCTTGAACACCGAGTGCAGGGGCTTGTTGGGGTTCTCCCGCCCGTGTTCGAGCACGTGAAGGATCCGGTGCCCCTCGTTCGACCCCTCGCCATAGACCAAGCCGCTGGGCGACCGGTACCGGTTGCCGGGGCCGGGCAGCTTGCTGAGGGCGATGCACGCGGGCGCCTCGTTGTGCACCAGCACCGCCGCGCCCCCGGCCCGGGCGTAGAACGTGTGCAGGTCCGCGACCGTGATGTCGTAGACCAGCGGGTGGCCGGGGACGTGCGCGGTGCGCAGCACCCGCAGCATCTCGCCGCCGGGGGCGCGCAGCGTGGACCCGCCGACCCGCACGGGACGGCCCGACCCGCTGCGCCTCGGGCACACCCTGCGCGACCACGTCGACGCCACCGACGACGAGCTGCTGCGGCACGCGCGCGCACCCAACAACCCCTCCGGCCGGGCGAGCCGGTGGGCCGACCGTTCGACCGCCGAACAGGTCATCGACTACGCGCTGGCCGAGGCCCGCAACCAGCGGCGCATCCAGAACTGGTTGCGGCAGGGCCGCGGCGGCAACCCGCGGCTGTCCCTGTCCGGGCAGTTCGGGCCGCGGGGCAGCTCGCCGCTCGGGGAGGTCATGTACGCCGACGGGCGTAAGGTGGCGTCCGGCAACAGGTACACGATCGTGCTGGAACGCGCGCCCGGGCACAGTCCCGGCTACTACGTCTACACGGCCTATCCCGAGCCGTGACCCGCCTCGGCGGCGGTTCGCAGACGACGAACGAGGGCGGTGACGTGGAGGACAGGTCCGACGACTTCGGGCTGACCCGCCTCGCGGCGGGAGAGTTCGTCCCCGGCTGGTGGGACCGCCACGCCTCGGCGGACGCGCTGCTGCGGGACGTCGCGCGGCGCACGCCGCCCGAGGTCCTGGAACAGTACGTCCACGACGCGTCGTCGCTGGTGGCGTCCCCGCTCACGGGCGCGCAGCTGGCGGCGCTGTGGACGTCGGCCACCGGCGGGCACCACGCGCCGTCGGTCGAGGGCCGGGACGGACGGCAGTGGTTCGCGCGGATGGCCGAGATCCTGGCCCCCGCCGTGCCGGACGCGGCGGTGTTCGACGCCGACGCGGCCAGGGACCTGCGGCCCGAGGCGGTGTCGGGCGTGGTCGCCGTCGTCCGCACGTTGTCGGTGCGCCGGGACCTCGGGGCGGCACCCGTCGACGAACGGCACCTGCGCCGGGCGCTCGTGGAGCTGGCGGAGGGCGGCTTCCCCGAACTGGCACTGCGCTTCTTCCTGAGCCTCGCCATGGAACATCTGAGCCCCGTCCCGCGGTCGCTGTATGCGGAGATCAAGCGCGTGGGCGCCGCGTTCGGCTACGGCCCGTTCATCGTGGAGCGCCTCGAAGACGTCATCGACATCGGCGCCGAGGAGGAGACCTCCGGCGGGTGAACCCGCGGGAGCCCGGCCGTTCGCATTCCGCGCCCGTGCGGTGATCTCGGGTTCGGTTTGGGCCCAGGGGCTCATGCGCGGCGGGAGCTTGTCTGCTTGCCTTTGTCTGTTGCGCTGCGGCGTTGGATGCGGGGACATGGCATGCTGCAACGATTCGGCGACTCGGGCGAGGGCGCGCTCTCGTACGTCGCGATCGCCCTTCTGGTGGGTGCGATCGCCGCCGCGGTGACGGTGGTGGCGATCCCCGACTCGGTCATCGCGAACATCAGGGCCGGCGTGTGCGAGATCACCCGCGGCGGCGACTGCGATCCGAGCGGCGGTGACGGACGAGGGGGCGATGTCGGCCCGTCGCCGTCTGCAGAGCCGTCCACGTCGGGATCGTCCCCCTCGGCCGCCCCCTCGGTCTCCCCTGCGGGCACGACCACGCCGGAGCAGCAGGAGTACGAGGCGGCCCAGAACGCCCTGAGCCGAGCCGAGAACGAGCTCGGACCGCTCGAACAGGAATGGGCGAACTTCAACCTGCTCGCCGAGATCGGCAAGCTCGGTCTCGACTTCCTGGCCGGGGACATCATCAACTGCGTCAAGAAGCCCAACTTCGGCGACTGCATCTGGGCCCTGATCGGCATCGTCCCGTGGGGGAAGATCGGGAAGTTCCTCAAGTCGATTCCCAAGATCGCCAAGCTGATCGACCGGTTCCTCGACCTGAAACGCCGGCTGGACAAGGCCCGTAAGGCCCGTAAGGATGCCAGGTCCCGCCTGGACAGGGCATTGGAGGCATGTCAGCGCAAGAAGCCCGGCAACAGCTTCCTACCGGGGACACCGGTACTGATGGCCGATGGCACGCGAAGACCGATCGAACGGGTCCGGGTCGGCGATCTGGTGTGGGCGAACGACCCATTGACCGGCCGCGGCGGCCCACGACGGGTCACCGCCCGCATCGTCGGCACCGGGGCGAAGGACCTGGTGGACGTCACCGTTGATCTCGACGGGGTGCTGGGCGGCCCGACCGCACACGTCACCGCGACCGCGAACCACCCGTTCTGGGTGGTCGGCGCCGACGACTGGATCGACGCGGGTGACCTCGTCTTCGGGGACGCCCTCGGCGCCCGGAGCGGGCGAGCGATGGTCATCGACTTCCGACACCGCCACCGCGACCTGACGGTTTACAACCTCACCGTCGAGGATCTCCACACCTACTTCGTCGCGGCAGGCCCCCGGCACCTCCTCGTCCACAACGACCCCACGCCCGGCCCTGGGGGCTGTGGGGTCGACCCGAACGACCCGATCGAGAAGAAGATCCGTGAAGCCGGGTACACGGATCCGCTGCCGTCGGGAGTGCGTCGTCACGGCAGGGGCATCATCGACGAGTCGGAGAAGGGCTTCGACGACGACGAGCGGAAGATCGCCGAGAAGCTTGCCGAGGAGGGCAAGATCGTCAAGGCCAAGGAGGAGAGGGCACAGCGCGGGGAGACCGGACGGACCGGGGACTCGGAGGTCGACGGGGTGCCGACCGAGTTCAAGACGCTCCGAGGCGACAAGAAGAATCCGACTCCGAACCACAACACGGTCAAGCGGACCCTCGACAGCGCCACCGGCCAGGCGCAGCACTCCGTCCTCAACGCGCAGGGCTCCGGCATGTCGCGCGACCAGGCGATGAAGGGGATCAGACGATACCTCGGCCAGCCGCATGCCAACCAGAAAAGCATCCGGGTGTTCGGCGACGGCTGGGAGATCAACTGTGCCCCGTCTCCTGAGCATGGCGGACAGATGTGGTGCACATGATGACCTGGCGTGTCGGCGGATGTCGGTGGAGGGGGAGTCATGTCGCGACATGCTTTTGTGTTCGTCGGCGGGGCGGACGCCACGCTTGAGGACCTGGCGGCGGTGGGCGCCAAGGCCCTGGGCGGCTCCTTCGCTCCGGACGCCGACGGGACGCTCGTACTGGTGACCTGCGGTGGTGCGGTGGCGGTGAACCTGAGCCGGCACGGTTTCAGGGACGATCCCGAGGCCGACGACGACTTCCCGTGCTATGAGGCGCATCCCTACTGGTTCGAGGTGCGCGACCTGGACAAGAATTACGCGCGGCAGATGGAGGTCGCACGGAGCGTCTTCGACGCCGTCGTGCGCGCAGGTCGGTGGCGGGCGTTCCTGACCGACGACCTTCAGACGTTGGAGGCCGTCTACACGCCGGAGCGCGGGCTGACGGAATGATGAACGCCCGGTGGCCGGCCGTCCCGAACGGGGGACAGGTGGCCGTTTCGGTGACGGCCGACGATGTCGGGACGCGCCATCCCCTGCGCCTCTGGCGCGCGTGAGGCGTCGGGGATCGCTCGTGCCGCCGAGGTCTCAGGAGCCGATGGTGTGGACCTGGGCGGCGGGCGGGGCCTGGATGCTGACCGGTTCGCCCCACTGCCGGTACCGGACGTCCTGCGTCGCGCCGAGGCCGCGCTCGGTCCTGATGTCGACCCGGAAGCGGCGCGGCAGGCCCTTGTCGTCCACCCACAGCGTCCAGGGCACCTCGTCGCCGCCGAGCTGGGCGATGGCCTTGTAGGCGGTGTCGGTCTTGGCGAGCTCGGCGGTCGGCGTCCGGCCCGAGTAGCGGCGGGTGCGCACCCCGTCCACGGTCTCCGTCACGGCGGCCTTGTCGAACCGTCCGGCGCGCACCACCTGCAACCCGCTGTCGACGGATATCTGCGCCAGGCCGGTGTCGACCGAGTCCAGGATCCCGGTGAGGATCTTGGCGAACGGCCCCAGTTCGGGGTTGCGCAGGTCCTGGCGGGACAGCCGCACCCACGGCTTGCCCGGCGCCTGCTCCTGGCCGTCGACGCGGGTGTAGACGATGCCGCCGGTCACCACGGCCTCGGTGGTGGAGGGGTCGGCGGGGTCCTGGTCGACGATCGTCATCTGCGCCTGCGGCGGCCGGGCGCCGATCCGCACCTGCGCGCTGATCTTCTCCTGCTGCCGCGCCCCGCCGCCCTCCTCGCCGCTGGAGACCACGTCGGTGCGGACCGTCCCGGCCGTGCGCACCTGGCGGGCGATGGTGTCGATGAGCGGTCCCGGCTGGTCGGGCAGGGCGACCGGACGCAGCGAGGCGGCCGGGACCGGGGCGGGCAGCGCGGCCTGGCTCGCCCGGGAGCCGCCGTTCTTCTTCGGCTCCTCCCCGCCCGAGCACGCCGCCGCCATGCCGACGACAGCACTGACGGCGAGGGCGGTCGTGAGGAGCCTCATGGCGAGAAGCCTAGGAGGCGGTGTCGCCTTACGACACGTTCAACCGATTTTTGGGGCCGGATTTGGGTCCTCGGGCCTGCGTGCCGCGCCGGCCGCGCCGGCCGGGTGTGACGCTCGGACGTCGCTGCCAGGGGACGGCGTGCTCGGTGGACCGCCGCCGGGGACCACGGCCCGCCCCTGTGACCGCCCCCCGCCTGAGCATCCGCTGGGCGGCGGAATTTGCTTGAAAAGTGAATGACGGTCGGGAAGTCGACGGTGAAGAGGCAATTCATCGCGGCGGCTCGTCATTGCGTGGTGTCGATCACTCGACGGCGAAGCGGCCGGTGGCCGGTTGTGGAAGTCGAGCCGGCCCTCCGGCGGTGCGGAGCATGCTGGTCTTGGGCCGGGGACACGTGCGGGAAGGCGGACCCGGCGGGGTGCCCCGTCGTATGCCTTACGGCTTCTTCCGCGTTGACGGTGGCCCCGGGGGTAAGGCCGCCGTTCCGAAAGTTCTCTTCAGCGTTACAAACTTACTCTTGAGATCGTCTTCGGTCAGCCGCTAACGTCGTCTGCGTTTTGCCGAAGGGAGGGCCCGCATCCGTGGCTTGACGGGGGACATGGGAGACAGGTGACCGTGCGTGAGGTCCGGCGGGGCCGACGGGATCCGGCCGTGAACGGCGTCCGGCGGCGCACTGCTCCCGGTGTGCGCGGCGACGGGGGCGAACGAGGATTTCCTCTAGCGTCGAGCAGGAATGCTGTCAAGGGCCCTGGGGGCTAATGTTGGACCCAGTCGGCGACATCGGGGTGGAAGGTCTGGACGTGATCTCCAGAGGCGATCCCAGGAGATCCTGACACGGAGCCCCGGCATGCTCGACTCTCACCGCGAACCAGATCAGCGCAGCGTGCATCAGAGAGCGGTGAGCCGATGGTGTCGGCGGCGCCCCATCGCGGAGAAAGCGCCTTGAGTTGTTATCAACGTGCTGGTTACCGTCAACGGGATCCGCATAACAGAAGCCACGGTCAGCCGTCAATACGACGTCGGGTGGACGGAGGAGCGACGCAGTGAGGCTCGTGAACCATCTGGGGTCGCCATGACAGCGGTGGTGCTGCTCGGGGACGTTCCGAGCACCCAGGTCATCCAGGGAGTCAGCGCCGCTCGTCTGCCCGTGGCGGACACGCCCGAGGGCCTGCTGGCCTTCGTCGACCAGATGACGCATCTGCTGGGCCAGAGCGGCGCCGTCGTGGCCGTCTACTCGGCCACCGAACAGCCCGAGGTCGGCCGGATCCTGCGGATGGCGCGCGGGCTGCTGAGGACCGACCGCATCGCGGGCGTGCCCCTCGAGCTGCCCCCGCTGGCCCTGTCCCTGATCGCCGACCAGCTCGCCTTCGTCGCGCGGTACGTCAGGCCCGGCGTCGTCGCGAGCATCGCCACGCCGCTGACCCAGCGCATCGTCGCCGGCGCGTGGGTCAACAGCGTGGCCAAGTTGGAACGGGTCAAGACGGGGATCGGCCAGCACGTCACCTCGTATCTGCCCGGCAGCGGGTTCATGGTGACCGCCGCCCCCGCGCCGGGAGTGCACCGGGTGACCTCCTCCAAACCGGTCTCCGAGCTTCCCCACCGGCCGATCGACCCAGTCCTGCTGCTGGCCGCGCGGGGCAACGGCGACATGGACTGGCTGCGCGAGCGGCTGCAGCCCGCGCTGGGCGTGTCCCGCCTGCTGCTCGTCGAAGAGCAGCCCCGCAGCGCCGCGTACTGGGGCACCAAGAAGTACGTCGAGTTCGTCGCCTTCAGCGGCCATCCGCAGGAACTGCCCGGGCTGCTGCGCTCCCAGCCGTGCGTCCCGTGCCGATGGTGCGGCGAGATGGTGATGTTCGGCGCGTGCCCGTTCTGCGGCATGGTCAAGCCCGAGACCGCGGCCGAGGCGGGCCTGCCGCAGATGCCGCACCCGCCGCACCCGCCGGGCGGTGCTCCACCCGCACCGGCCCAGCCCGCACCGGCCCAGCCCGCACCGGCCCAGCCGGGTGCGGCGGCCCCCGGTGCGGCGCCGTTCGCCGCGGCGCCTCCC
>NZ_BAAAZG010000033.1:37001-51089 GCF_039536785.1 Actinomadura miaoliensis | reverse complement strand
TAAGCTCTTCAGCGCCGATGGTACTGCATGGGAGACTGTGTGGGAGAGTAGGACGCCGCCGGACATTCTCTTAGATAGAAAGGCCCCGCCGTTGAACGGCGGGGCCTTTCGCTTTTTCCGGGAACTCTCAGATCTCTTCGCCCGCCAGGACGGCGTCGGCGTCGACGATGCGGTACGCGTAGCCCTGTTCGGCGAGGAAGCGCTGCCGGTGCGCCGCGTACTCCTGGTCCAGGGTGTCGCGGGCGACGACCGCGTAGAAGCGGGCCGTCTGGCCGCCGGCCTTGGGGCGCAGCAGGCGGCCGAGGCGCTGGGCCTCCTCCTGACGGGAGCCGAAGGCACCCGACACCTGGACGGCGACGGAGGCCTCGGGGAGGTCGATGGAGAAGTTGGCGACCTTGGAGACCACCAGGACGCCGATCTCGCCGGAGCGGAAGGCGTCGAAGAGCCGTTCGCGTTCCCGCACCCGCGTCTCCCCCTTGATGACTGGGGCGTCGAGGAGGGCGCCGATCTCGTCGAGCTGGTCGATGTACTGGCCGATGACCAGGGTCTGCTGGCCGCGGTGGCGGTCCACCAGCGCCTGGACGAGCTTGGTCTTGGTCTCGGTGGTGGCGCAGAACCGGTAGCGCTCGTCCGGCTCGGCCGTGGCGTAGGCGAGCCGCTCAGAGTCGGTCAGCGTCACCCGCACCTCGACGCAGTCGGCGGGGGCGATCCAGCCCTGGTTCTCCATGTCCTTCCAGGGCGCGTCGTACCGTTTCGGGCCGATCAGGGAGAACACGTCGCCCTCGCGGCCGTCCTCGCGCACGAGCGTGGCGGTCAGGCCGAGGCGGCGGCGCGCCTGCAGGTCGGCGGTCATCCGGAAGATCGGCGCCGGCAGCAGGTGGACCTCGTCGTAGACGACCAGGCCCCAGTCGCGGGCGTCGAACAGCTCCAGGTGGGTGTAGGCGCCCTTCCGGCGGGTCGTCATGATCTGGTACGTGGCGATGGTGACCGGCCGGATCTCCTTCTTCGCGCCGGTGTACTCGCCGATCTCGTCCTCGGTCAGCGAGGTACGGCGCAGCAGCTCCTGCTTCCACTGGTGCGCCGAGACGGTGTTGGTGACGAGGATCAGCGTGGTCGCCTTGGCGCGGGCCATGGCGGCGGCGCCGACGAGGGTCTTGCCGGCGCCGCAGGGCAGGACGACGACGCCCGACCCGCCGTGCCAGAACGCGTCGGCGGCCTCGCGCTGGTAGGAGCGCAGCGCCCAGCCGTCCTCGGCCAGGTCGATGGGGTGGGCCTCGCCGTCGACGTAGCCGGCCAGGTCCTCGGCGGGCCAGCCGAGCTTCAGCAGCGCCTGCTTCAGCGATCCGCGTTCGGACGGGTGGACCACCACGGTGTCGTCGGCGATGCGCTCGCCGAGCATGCCGCGGACCTTCTTGGCGCGCAGCACCTCCTCCAGCACCGCGTGGTCGGAGGAGGCCAGCACCAGGCCGTAGGTGGGGTGCTTCTCCAAGCGCAGCCGCCCGTACCGGGCCATCGTGTCGGCCACGTCCACCAGCAGCGCGTGCGGCACCGGGTAGCGGGAGTACCGCAGGAGGGTGTCGACGACCTGTTCGGCGTCGTGGCCGGCGGCGCGGGCGTTCCAGAGGGCCAGCGGCGTCACCCGGTAGGTGTGGATGTGCTCGGGCGCCCGTTCCAGCTCGGCGAACGGGGCGATGTCGGTGCGGCAGGCGTCGGCGAGGTCGTGGTCGACCTCCAGCAGCAAGGTCTTGTCGGACTGCACGATCAGCGGACCGTCGGACACGAAAAGCAGCCCCCGTCAGGCGTCGGAAGTGGGTGGCTCGTTCACAGCCGTCAACTGGAGAAGCACGTTACTCCAGGCCCGCGGTGCGGGCGGAGGTCTCCGCGCGGCCGGACGTACTTGTGTGCAACACGCCGGGCCCCCGGCGTCTTCCCAGGCCGGGCGGTGCCGCCTACGTGGCGGCCGGGGCCCGCGTCGCCGTGGCAGAAGCCCCGGCGGGAGCGGCGGCGGGAGACCCGGACTCGACGGCGTTGAGCAGCGCGTCCAGGAGGCCGGGGAAACGGGCGTCGAGATCTTCGCGCCTCAGCGACAGCAGGTTCTCGCGGCCGGAGGGGCGCTGCCAGATGACGCCGCTGTCGCGCAGGACGCGCCAGTGGTGGGTGAGGGTCGACTTCGACACCCCGTCCAGGATGCTGCCGCAGGACTGCTCGCCGCCGTGCGCGAGGACGCGGACGATGCGCAGGCGCAGCGGGTTGCCCAGGGCGGACAGGACGTTCTCCAGCAGGATCTGGTCCCGGTCGGGGTGCTGAGCGATCATGCATCCAGCCTAGGGGCGGGGACGGACGAATCACGACCGATTGTACGACAGTCGCCAAACAGTCGCGCTGTTCGACGCGATACGTACAGTCGAACCTGTGGTCTACGCCGTGTCGTCGCAGGCCGGGGGCTGGTGACGACGCAGGGCGTCATCCTGCCGGCCCGCGCGGTGCAGGGGGCGGCGGGGCGCTGTCGCTCCCGTCCACCGTCGCGATGATCAACACGCCGTTCAAGGAGGAGGCGCGGCGCGACCGCGCGCTGCCCGTGTGGGGCGGTGCGGGCGCCAGCGGCCTGACGCTCGGCGCGCTGCTGGGCGGTGTGCTGATCGAGGCCTTCGGCTGGTCCGCCGTCTTCTTCGTGACGTGCCGCTGGCCGGGATCGTGGCGCTGGCGGCGCTCGCCGTCATGCCCCGAGACCGGTTGCCGCGCGTGCGGCGCCGGTTCGAGGTGCCCGACGCGCCGATCACCACCGCAGGCGCCACGCTGCTGCTGTCCGCGCTGGTCCAGGGCAAGGAGATCGGCTGGTCCACCCGGTGATCCCGCTGACGCTCGTGCTGGCGGCCGTGCTGGCGGCAGTGCTGGCGCTCGTGCTGGCGGCGGCGTTCGCGGTGGTCGAGGGGCGCGGTGCCGAGTCGTTGATGCCGCACCGGCTGGTACGCAACCGCAGCCTGCTGGCGGGCGTCAGCGTGGCGATCTTCGGTCATCTGCCGTACGGATACAGCGCGCTGGCGGCGAGGCTGGCATTCCTGGTGCCGTCCCTGGCCGTCGCCACCGGGACGCAGTGGGCGGGAGGCCGGCGACGCGCCTGGGCGCGCGCGTCACGCTCGTGGCGGGGTTCGTCGCCGGCGTCGCGGGCATGGCGCTGCTGGCCGTGGGTGGGATGCTCTTGGGCTGCTCGTCACCCTGCTGCTGCGGCGCCGGTCGACGTGCCCGGCGCGTCGACCAGCACCGCAGGCGTCATGCTGCTGGTGTTCGCGTTGGTCCAGGGCAAGGAGATCAGCTGGTCCACCCGATGATCCCGCTGACGCTCGTGCTGGCGCTCGTGCTGGCGGCCGTGCTGGCGGCCGTGCTGGCGCTCGGGCTGGCGGCGGCGTTCGCGGTGGTCGAGGGGCGCGGTGCCGAGCCGTTGATGCCGCACCGGCTGGCGCGCAACGGGGAGCCTGCTGGCGGGCGTCAGCGTGGCGACCTTCGACAGCCTGCCGTACGGATACAGCGCGCTGACGGCGGGGCTGGCGTAACTGGTGCCGTCCCTGGCCGTCGCCACCGGGACGTAGCTGGGCGAGAGGCCGGCGACGCGCCTGGGCGCGCGCGTCACGCTCGTGGCCGGGTTCGTCGCCGGCGCTGCTGGCCGCGGGCGGGATGTTCCTGGGGTTGCTCGTCACCCTGCTGCTGCGGCGCCGTACGGCGGCGCCTGTGGACGAGGAGCCCGCAGGCGTCCGTATGAAGACGGCCGTGTGACAGCGCGGACGTGGCGCCCGGGGGTACGGGTGCCGCGTCCGCGGTTCGCGGCGGTCAGATGTTGCCGGTGCTGTCGTAGGTCGACGACGAGGAACCGGCGTCGACGATGATCGCGATGATGACCACCACGATCGCGATGACCAGCGCCAGCGCGAAGACCACCCAGCTCCACATGGTCAGCGAGCGGGCCGACCCGGGGTCGGTGGCGGAGCGGCTGATGGCCAGCGAGGACGTGACGATGCCCGGGATGGCCAGCACGTTGCAGCAGGACACGACGAGCAGGACGTTGCAGATCAGCGCCGCGATGGCCAGGCCGTTGCCGCTGTGGCCTTGGCCGGGCACACCGGGCGGGCCATAGCCGTAGGAGGGCTGCTGGGGTGTGCCGTAGCCGTAAGAGGGCTGCTGCGGGGTGCCGTACTGGCCGTTCGGGTCCCATCCGGGCTGCGCGGCGGGGTCGGACCAGCCCGCCTGCGGCGTGTTCTGCCAGCCGCCGTCCTGCTGCCCGTAGGGGTCGCTCCACCCGGACGGCTGCCCTCCGTACCCGCTCACTCGGGGCCCCTTCCGTAGCGATCGGACCGGCCGGTCGCCCTGCCCGGCGAGCCGCGGTCCGTCCGGTTTTGTCGATTGGTTGGACTGTGCAGGCTATCTGTTGGTTCATCCAGATCCGTAGCCGGTGGCGGGAAGCGGCCGCGGCCCGGTGTGCGCGCGGCGGGGCCGTGCGCACACCGGCTCAGAACGGCCAGTCGGCGTTCCGGCCGGCCTCGATGAGCGGAATCATCGAGAACGCCGCGTCCGACAGCCCGCCGAACGTGTGCCGTGTTCCGGCACCGGACGGGCCGTGGCCGTGCCGGTAGCCGACGAGGTTCCACGTGTAGACGGGCACCTGCTGCGGCACCGCCCGCGTGGGCTCCTCGCCGCGGGAGCCCCACCACGCCTGCTCGTCGGTGACGATCACCACGCGGTCGTGGCCGCGATAGTTGTCGCGCACCGCCTGCGCCGTGTTCGTCCCGCCGAGCGAGCCGAACCGCTCCACCACCTTCAGCACCGACTCGCGGCGGCGGAACGGCACCGGGGCGTGGCCGGTGCCGAACTGCACCAGGTCGGCGTGCTCGGCCCGCAGCGCCAGCGCCGCGCCGAACACCGCCGCCGCGTCCGCCGAGGTCAGGTCGGAGCGGGCCGACAGCCGTCCGAACATCGACCCGGAACGGTCGACGAGCACCAGCGTGCGGCCCGGCAGCGCCGGGACGTTCGCCAGCGACGCGTCCAGCGCCCGCTGCAGCGGCCACGCCCAGCGCAGCGACGCCGCCGCCCGGTAGGCCGCCAGGAACCGCATCGGCAGCACCCGCGACCGCGCGACCTGCTCCCGGTCGCCCAGCCGCTCGGCCACCCGTGCGGCGACCTCGTCCGACACGCCCGCCTGGTCGAAGTTGCGAAGGTTGCGGAGGAGCGCGAAGTAGCCCATCGACGGGATGATCCGCTCCCAGAACGCCGCCGACAGCGGCCCCTGGATCCAGCCCGCCAGCGACTCCCAGGTCATCCCGGCGTCGGCGAGCACGCGCTCGGCGTCCGGACGGTCCAGCAGCGCGCGCCGCTCGTCCACCGGCAGGGCCAGCAGCTCCGCCCGGGCCCGCAGCGTCGCCAGCGACGCGGGGATGTCCCCGCCGCGGCCGTGCCGGCGGTCGATCGCGTGCCGGAACAGGTCGCCCTGCCACGGCGTGCGCGGCCGCGGATGGGTCAGCTCGATGACGTCGCCGAACCGGAAGTCGCCGCCGTCGTACTTGATCAGCGAGCGTTCGCCGTAGAGGCGGCGGACGGCGTCGGCGACACCGCGCTTGACCGGCTGCGGCAGCGCCCGCCCGTACCGGCCGTGCCAGTACGCCAGCAGCTCCCCAGGCTCGTCCGCGCGGCGCAGCGCCGCGGCGATCATCGGGCGGTTGCCGCCCGCGCGCCGCTCGGCCAGCCGCGCCCGCACGCCCTCGGCGGCCGCGACCACGGCGGCCGAACGCATCCCGGCGTCCGCGCGCAGCCAGCCGATCATGCGGGCCGTCCAGTCCGGGTCGTCCAGCGCGACCTGGCCGGCCAGCGTGCGGAACCGCTCGTCGCGCTCGTCGGCGCCCTCGTAGAACGTCTGCTCGCCGACCATGTTCGACACCGCGAGGAGGAAAAGTTCACTCTTGGGGTCGCGCGCATGGCCCGGGGCGCCCTCATGGGTGCGGGCGGTGGGCGTGGACCGGGACCGCACGGCGCTCAGCGCGCCGGCCAGGCGTGAACGGTTGAACTTCGCCATGTCGGTACGGGCCTCCTGTCGGCCGCCCGAGATCAGGTCGCGCGCAGGTCGCGCGTGGGCGCCGGGGCGGCGCACCGGGCGGCGGAAAATCGGGGGCCCCTCCCGAGTTCAGATCGGCCGAAGTGCTGTTGGACCCCACAATGGTGGAATCTCAAGGAATCGAACCTCAATCAACCCGAAGTAACTCCGGCCTGCGCACCGGGAGGGGCGAGTGAAAGGCGCGCCCGAGAACCGGGCGGCGGCGGTACGTAAGCGCTCTATCCGGCTGAGCTACCGCCCGGAGAGTCGGGCGGACAGGACTCGAACCTGTGACCTCTCCATTATCAGTGGAAGTAACCGCTGCCTGCGCATCGGGCGCGCACGTCGTCGTCGTTCCGCGAAGCCGTCGGCGTCAGCACCGTGGATTCGGTGGGCGCGGCGTCGTCCGGAGGACGGTTTCGGCATTCGCTCGCCGCCGACGACATATGCGTCTCGCGGTTCGCACCGGGTCCTCCTTTCGCCGTCGTCGTGACGTTCTCAACCGTGCCGCATTCGTCGCGCCGACGGCAACCGGATTTTCCGGTGCGCGTTTCTAGGAGTCGATTTCGGAGACGCCGGTGATGCGGTGCAGGGCGAAACGCTGGACGGCGGCGCGGGTGGCGTCGTAGCCGGTCAGGTAGCCGCCCTCGACGCGCACCGGCTCGACGATGCGGCTGGACGACTGGCCCTGCTGGTCGAGGTAGCCGATCCACACCCGGGCGCCGCGGTCGACGGCGTCGCGTAGCAGCTCGACGGTCGCGGCGGCGGGGGAGCGGGGCGGCTCGCCGGACGGGGCGGACGCGGCGTGCTCGGCGCCGAACCGGGCGGCCTCGTCCCCGGCCCGCAGCGCGCGCACCGCCGCCGCGATCATGGCCTCGTCGGCGGTCGCCTCGGCACGCAGCCGTGTGATCTCGGCGGTCGGCGGCGGTTCGGCGCGGTGCGCGTCCGGACGGGTGATGATCACGCCGCCCTCGGGGGACTCGGCGACCGGCGCCAGCCCCAGCGACCGCAGCCCCGCCAGCAGCTCGCCGCGCGACAGCGCCGACGCCAGCACGGTCGGCGCCAGGCGTTGCAGCCGCAGCGGGGCGGCGCGCCGGTCGGCGAGGATCTCGTCCAGGACGGCGGGCGAGTCGGTGCGCACGTACGAGGCCATCGCCCCCACCCGCAGCGTGCCGTGCCGCCGCGCCACGTCCTCGATCAGGTACGTGAGCGGCTGCGGCAGCGGGGTCGCCGAGTGCCGGGTGAGCAGGGCGGTCAGCTCGTCGGCGGTGCGGCCCGCGTCGAGGGCCCGGCGGATCGACCCGGCCGTGAACCGGTAGACGGTGGCGCCGCCGGTGGACTCCACGTCGGCGGCCAGCGCCAGCTCCCGGGCCAGCTCGGTGACCAGCGGGCCCGGCGCGACGGCCGTCAGGTCCCCCTGGATGAGGATCTCCTCGACCGGACGCGGCAGGTGCTTGTCCAGGCCGGGCGCGGGGTCGGCGCCGTCGAGCAGGTCGCGGGCATGGGGGGCGAGCTGGCCGAAGCCGGTCAGGCCGAGCACGGCGGCCTCGCGCAGCGTCCAGTCGACGAGGCGGTCGCGCAGCGGGCCGGACCGGCGCGGCCGCCGCCAGGTCAGGCGGGCCCGCACCGCGTCGGCGTCCACGGCCAGCCCGGGTTCGGCCTCGGCCAGCTCGCGCAGCACCGCGACGCGGGTGGACGGGGCCAGGGGCCGCACGGCCGCGTCGCCCAGCGCGTTGATCAGCCGGTCGCGGTCGTCGCGTTCGCCGACGAGCCCGGCGACGCGGTCGGACCTCAGCCAGCCGTGCGCCAGGTCCGTCCAGCGTCCGGCGGTGTCCTGCAGCAGCCACACGTCGTAGGCGGGGGTGGGCAGCCACTCGCCGTCCACCTCGCCGCTGTGGGTGAGCAGGCCCGCCGCGTACGCCGTCTCGATCAGCAGCGCGGCGTGCCACTCCTCGACGTCCAGCAGCGCCGTGGCGGCCCGCAGGTCGCGCACGGCCAGGCCGCCGCTGCGCAGCATGGGCGGCGGGTCCAGGCCCCAGCGTTCCAGCAGGTCCTCGACCATGCGGACGGCGGTGAACGCGGCCCCGGCGGCGGCGCGCGCCACCACGTCCTCCTGGCGTTCGCCGGGACGGGCGGGCGCGCTGCCGGGCCGGCCGGTGAGCGGGGGCGGCTGGGCGGTGACGTCCTGGAAGAGCCGCCCGCCGCGCAGATACAGGGCCACCTCGCGGGGAAGGGTGACGGTGCGGTCGTCCTCGGCGGCGAGCAGGCCGCGCGCCAGCAGGCGCTCGATCGGGGTGGCGGCGGTGCCGACCCGCACCGGGCGGCGGGCGTCGGCGACACGGCCCATCGGCGGCCCCCAGGTGAGCTGGGCGAGGGCGGCGCGCGCGTCGGCCCCGGCGTCGGCGATCAGCGGTTCGGGGTCGGCGAGCAGCTCGGCCAGGCGGCGCAGCAGCCGGTCGGCGTCGGGGAACCCGCGCGGCTTGGCGTCCAGGTCGGTGATCAGCCCGACGAGCCGTTCGGTGGGATAGGTGGCGAACACCTCCCGCGCCGGCGGCCCCAGCCCGGCGGGGTGCGGCAGGGCCTGCCGGACGCCCGGCGCGGCGGCCGTCCGCTCCGAACCCCACACCAGGCCGTGGCCGCGCAGCCGGTCCAGGGCCGCCGCGGCCTCCGCCTCCGTGACGCCGATCGCGTCCGCCAGCGCCCGCGGCGCCGGGTCGGGCAGGACGAGCACGGCCTCCAGCACGGCCAGGGTGAAGCGGTCGAGCCGGTCCAGCGCGCGGGAGATGGCGGCCGGGGCGGCGGCGCGGGCCGCGAGGGCGCCCAGGTCGGCCGGGACCGGAGTGATCAGCTCGGGCCGCGCGGACAGCAGGGCGCGCAGGTCGGCGTCGTCGCGTGCGCGCAGCCAGTCGGCGTAGGTCTCCATGCCGTTCCCAACCTAGTCGGCGTGGAGGCGTGTGCGGGGAGAGCCGGGCGAGGTGAGGACCGGTGGACGGCGGGCGCGGTCAGGAGGACGCGGGGGCCTGCTTCACCAGGCCCATGCCCAGCCGGGCCCAGCTCGCCACGAAGCGCTTCTCGTCGATGCGGGTCGGCGGCTCGTACATCGACTCGTTGGCCAGCCAGTAGTTGACGACCGCGCCGCCCAGCACGGAGGCGATCGCGGGCCAGTCCTCGTCGGCGTCGGCCAGCTCCGGCTGCTCCGACAGCCACTGCGCGATGCCGTCGTACAGGGGGTTGACGATCCCCTCGCGCATCTCGGCCACCAGGTGGGGGAACTGGTCCAGGTCGCGGAACAGCACCCGGATGAGGTCCTGCTCCTCGCGCATCTTGGCCAGCCCGGCCTGGCAGGTCATCCGCAGCCGGACCTCCAGCGGGCGGCCCTCGTACTGCTTGGCGTGCTCGAGCACCTCGCTGACCTGCTTGCCGGTGCGCTCGATGTGCTCGCGGATGGCGGTGGCCAGGACCTCCTCCTTGGAGCGGAAGTGGCGGTACAGACCGCCCGCGCCCGGCGACAGCCCGGCCGCCGCCTCGATCTCGGCGACCGAGGTGGCCGCGTATCCGCGGTCGGCGAACAGCCGCAGCGACTCGGCCACGATCCGCTCGCGCGTTGAAGTCGGCTTGGTCACGTGTTCCTCCGCAAGAACAGTAAGGCATGTTCGCGCTGGCCGTATCCGTCCGATGCCCGGCACGCCCGGATCGTGACGCGACTCGCACCGTCCCCGGCGGCTAGAGTTCGTGCTACGCCTCTTATCCGGAAAGGGGCGTACGGGAGGGACCGAGCGAATGGCCGTACTGCCGCGGAGGAGGATCCGCGGATCACCGCGCACGCTGATCGGCGGAGCACTGCGCATCAGCCGAGAGGCTCCGCACGCGCAGCCCCACGAGGCTGCCCGCACCGAGTCCGACGAGCTCGCCGAGCTCACCGGGCTCGCCGAGCCCCACGAGAGCCACGAGCCCGCCGGGCCTGGTCGGCCCGGGGCGCCGGGCGTCCAGGGCGCCGCGCGCACGGGGGCGCGCCGGGCGTTCCTGCCCGAGGACTTCGTGGTGCCCACGCTGGTCGCCGGTCCGCGTTTCCGCATCCGCCCGATCACCGTGCACGACGTGGTCAAGGACTACGCGGCGGTGCGGGGCAGCCTGGAGCGGCTGCGCGAGCGGTTCGGGCCGGACTGGGGCTGGCCGGACGAGGAGTTCACCTTCGACCAGGCGCTGATCGACATCGCCTGGCTGCAGAAGGAGGGCCAGCTGCGGCGCTCGTTCAGCTACGCGGTCACCACGCCGGACGAGGAGCGCCAGCTCGGCCGCATCCACATCGCGCCGTCCGACACCCCCGACGCCGACGCCGTCGTGGTGTTCTGGGTGCGCGACGACCAGGACGACCCGGCCCTGGAGCGGGAGCTGGAGGACTTCGTCCGCGAGTGGGTCGTCACCACGTGGCCGTTCAGCACCGTCCGTTTCCCCGGCCGCGACTGACCCGGCCGCAGCCGAGCTGACCACGACCGGACCGCGACCGGGCCACGACCGGCCCGGCCGTGCGGACCGCCGGGCGGGTCCGCGCGGCGTCAGCCGAGGCGGCGGACCAGCCCGACGACGATCCGGCCGACCAGCAGGTACACCAGGGCGGCCAGGCCGTAGTTGACCGCCACCTCGATCTTGGCGTTCGCGGGCTGGAAGACGTCCTTGAACTGCCAGGCCAGGTCGTGCGCCCACCCGGCCACGCGCCGCACCAGCTCGTTGCCGGTGTTGGCCTCGAACGCCACGAACACGATGTGCACGGCCAGCACCAGCACCACCACGGTGGTGACGAGCGAGACCACCCCGGCCAGCACCGAGACGGCGCGCCTGCGGGCGGACCGGACGCCGCCGCCCGACAGCCGTGCGCGCCACCCGGGGGTTCCGCCCGGCCGGCCGCTGCCGCCGCCGCTGTGGCCGGTCATCGTGGTCTCGGTGTTGTCCGCCATGGCGCCCTCTTTCTCGGGATGGGGCGGATTGCCGTCCGACGGGGGATCGTTTGGGGGCCGCGCGCCCTTTCGAGACGCGCGTTTTTCCTGCTGAGAGGGTTCGTGCCGGGGTCGCCGGGTATATCCGCCGCACAACGCCGCCGGGTCGGGCGACCGGGCAGCGGCCGTACACAGGACTCCCGCGCTCCCCTACTCGGATCCCGTCGCATCGCCACTACCAGGGGAGCGCGGGGCTGTACGGGGCACGACCCCGGGGCACGCCGGGACGCCGCCCCGGCGGGTGGCCGTCGCTTCTTCCCCATACCTTTCCCTTTACCCTGTGTGGCGTGCTGGAGCCAGTTTCGCCGCGATTCGCCGTGGGGTTCGACCTCGACCTGACCCTCGCCGACACCCGGGCCGCGATCGGCGCGGTCTACGCCGCCCTCGCCGCCGAGACCGGCGTGCCGATCGACGTCGAGGCGGTCGTCGCGCGGATCGGGCCGCCGCTGGAGGTGGAGCTGGCGTACTGGTTCCCGCCGTCCGAGGTGCCCGCCATGGCCGACCGCTACCGCGCGATCTATCCCGACGTGGCGGTGCCCGCCACCGGGCTCATGCCCGGCGCGGTGGAGGCGGTCGACGCGGTTCGGGCGCGGGGCGGCCGGGTCATCGTGGTGTCCGGCAAGAACCAGGCCGACACCGAGCGGACCGTGCGCTTCCTGGGGCTGGCGGTGGACGAGGTGGTCGGCGGCCTGTTCGGCGCGGACAAGGGCGTGGCGCTGCGGCGTTACGGAGCCGGCGCCTACGTCGGCGACCACACCGGCGACGTGGACGCCGCCCGGGCCGCCGCCGCGACGGCGGTGGGCGTCGCCACCGGCGCGTTCGACGCCGCCGCCCTCACCGCGTACGGCGCCGACGTGGTGCTGCCGGACCTGCTGGCGTTCCCCGGCTGGCTCGCCGGCTTCGGCGACGGCGCGGGCAACGGGGCGGGCGACGGTTCGGCCCGGGTTTCCGGCGAGCTCTCGGGCGACGGTTCGGCCGCCTGATTCGCCCCCGGCCCGGCTTTTTCCGGAGCGGTTTCGCCGCCGGAAATCCGGGTGCCCGGAAGGCCCCGCCGCAGGTAGCTTCAATCCGTGGCCTCGTAAGGGCTCCGGGCGGTCGCACACGTGTTCACCGCCCCGCGGCGAGGCACTAATCTTGAGGCCAATTCAGGACGAGAGTTGAACGAGGTCTCCCGTGCCCACTGGCAAGGTCAAGTGGTACGACGCCGACAAGGGATTCGGCTTCCTCACCCGCGACGACGGCGGTGAGGTCTTCGTGCACTCCTCCGCGCTCACCGGCGGCGTCACGTCGCTGAAGTCCGGCCAGCGCGTCGAGTTCGGCGTGGTCGAGGGACGGCGGGGGCAGCAGGCGCTGTCGGTGCGCACACTGGAGACCCCGCCGTCGGTGGAGAAGTCGATCGCCAAGGCCCGCCGCAAGAAGCCCGATGAGATGGTGGTGATCACCGAGGACCTCATCAAGCTGCTGGACGGCATCTCCAACACCTACCGTCGCGGCAAGCACCCGTCCCCCGCCGAGGCCAAGAAGATCGCCACCGTCCTCCGCGCCGTCGCGGACGACCTGGCGCCCTGAGGTCAGGTGACCGCAGCGGAGTTCTGCGGAGCGAGGATCGCCTGACCGAATCGCCGGGGGTCTGGGGGTCGTCACCCAGTCGAGCAGGTCAGGTGACCGCAGCGGAGTTCTGCGGAGCGAGGACCGCCTGACCGACCGACGGGGGTGTAGGGGGTCGTCCCCCACATGACTACGTCGTTTCGGGGTGGGCGTCGGGGACGTGGGCGCGGCGGCGTGAGCGTGTGCGGCGGCGGCCCGGACGGCGCAGCAGCAGCGCGGCCAGCGACACGGCCAGGGCGCCCGCCACGGTCGCCAGGGCCACCCGGCCGTCGGCGACGATCGACATGCCGAGGCCGAGCAGGCCGCCGAGCACCCAGACCAGCTGGTGCAGGGTCTCGGTGACCGCGAACGTGGACGAGCGGACGTCCTCGCCGATCTCCTGCTGCACCATCGCGTCCATCGACAGCTTGCCGAGGGACTGGCCGAGGGCGCCCGCGAACGCCACCGCCAGCGCCGCCCACAGGCCGAACAGCGCCGCGCACAACGCCGCGACGGCCGTGACGAACGCCAGCGTGCCCAGCACCAGCAGCCGGGGCGCGCGTGCCTTCGCCCAGGCGCCCAGGGCGGTGCCGGCCAGACCCCCGGCGCCCGCGCTCGCCGCGAGCATGCCGAGCGCGATGTTGCCGGACACGGGGTCGAACCGTTGCTGCCGCAGCAGGAACGCCAGGTAGAGGATGAGGAACCCGGAGAACGCCCGCAGCGCGGCGTTGGCCGTGACCGCCTCGGCGACGGCGGGGGTCAGGCGCGGCAGCGTCCGCCACCGTCCGCGCCGCCGTGGCCGTTCGGCGCCGTCCGCGGGTTCGGGGGCCGCGTCGGGCCGCGGTGCCGCGTCGACGTCCGGTGCCGTGTCGGCGGGGGAGGGGGCCGCGTCCACGTGCCTGGGCAGGCGGATCGTGACCACCACGCCCAGCAGGAACACCGCCGTGGTGACGCGCAGCAGCCAGTCGGCGCCGATCAGCACCGTCAGCCCCGCCGCGATCGGCGCGGCGACCGCCGCGGCCACCAGCCCGGCGAACGACACCCGCGCGTTCGCCGTCACCAGGGAGATCCGTTCGGGCAGCACCTGCGGGGTCGCCGCCGCCCGCAGCACCCCGAACGCCTTGGACAGCACCAGCACGCCGAACGCGGCGGGCAGGTAGGTCAGCTCGTCGCCGCGCGTCACCGCCCCGGCCATGCCCCAGCACAGCAGGCCGCGCGCGGCCAGCGTGGCGGCGATGGCGTAGCGGCGGGCGTGCCGCATCCGGTCCAGCGCCGGGCCGACCAGCGGGGCGACCAGCGCGAACGGCGCCATCGTGACCAGCAGGTACAGCGCCACCTGGCCGCGGGCCTGGTGCACGTCCAGGCCGAAGAACACCGTCCCGGCCAGCGCGACCGCCACCATGGCGTCGCCGGCGGCGTTGACCGCGCCCG